>NZ_KQ414500.1:0-429480 GCF_001263295.1 Agrobacterium sp. SUL3 | reverse complement strand
TAAGAGATGGAACGCGATACGGGCAAAATTGGGGTAGAGCAGTTCCAGTCAAAGCGGAAACTCTCCAGCGGCGGGCGGGTGATTACGGCTCGCTTGCCGCAACCTCAACCGCCTCGACCTTCTTGCCGGCAAAACGCAGGGCCACTTCGCCGTTGATGAGTTTCAGCGCCACATCGCCGAAGAGTTCGCGCCGCCAGCCGCTCAGTGCCCCCACGGTCGCGTTTTCACCTTCAGCGGCGATCTTGTCCAGATCGTCGCTGTTGGCGATGACCTTGGCGGCAACGCCGTGTTTGTCGGCCGTCAGCTTCAGCAGAACCTTTAAAAGTTCCACGGCAGCACCGGAGCCTTCCGGCGCGTGGCTGTGACGCGGCGCCTTGGGCATTTCCTCTTTCGGCAATGCCAGCGCCGCATTTACGGTTTCGACGATCGCGGTGCCGGAAGTGGAGCGTTCCCAGCCTTTAGGGATGGTACGAAGCCGCGACAGCGCCTCGGCGTCCTTCGGCTGCTGTTGGGCGATTTCGAAGATCGCATCGTCTTTCAGGACGCGGGAACGCGGCACGTTGCGCGAACGCGCCTCACGCTCGCGCCAGGCGGCGACGAATTTGAGGATGGCGAGTTCGGTCGGCTTGCGCAGGCGCGATTTCAGCCGCAGCCAGGCGTCGTCGGGATGCATGTCATAGGTGTCACGCGATTCCAGAATGTCCATCTCTTCGGTCAGCCACAGCGAGCGGCCTTCACGCTCCAGCTGCGCCTTCAACGAGAGATAGACGTCGCGCAGATGGGTCACGTCGGCCAGCGCGTAATCCAGCTGCTTTTCGGTCAGCGGGCGGCGGCTCCAGTCGGTGAAGCGCGAGGATTTGTCAATCTGCACGTTCTTGATCTTCTGCACCAGCTGGTCGTAGGAGATCGAATCGCCGAAACCGCAAACCATGGCGGCGACCTGGGTGTCGAAGATCGGGTGCGGGATGAGCCCGCCGAGATGGTAGATGATTTCGATATCCTGCCGCGCGGCGTGGAAAACCTTCACGACAGCAGGATTGGCCATCAGCTCGAAAAGCGGCGTCAGATCGAGACCCTTGGCGAGCGGATCGACCAGCACTTCAAGCGTCGGGCTTGCCATCTGCACGAGGCACAGCTCCGGCCAGAAGGTCGTTTCCCGCAGGAACTCGGTGTCGATGGTGATGAATTCCGATTTCGCCAGTTCCGTGCAGGCTTCGGCGAGGGCGGCAGTCGTTTCAATCATTGCAAATGGCCACTCGTGAAAATTATCCGTCTTACTTTCCCTTTGCCGGGCGCATGTCAATACAAAGCCCGCTTTTGAAGGCTCAAGGATCGTTTTTCTCGGGCGGATTGGGCTCCGTGCCGTCCTTTTTGGGCGGCATGGGGGCGGCGAGCTTCTGAAAATATGCGGATGTGCGCAAAAGCGAACGGAACCGCCAGTTCCTCTCCTCCACTGGAACGCCCTCACGCACCCGCAGCCGGTGTATGGTGTAGGCGATGAAAACGATCTGGATCGCCGCCGTATAGCTGAACAGCGCCTTCGGACCGAACTGGTCGATCAGGACGGAGGCGAGCAGCGGCCCGACGGTGGCCCCCACCGACCAGAAGAACAAAAGCCCGGCCGAAACCATCGCATGTTCGCCTTCCTTGGCATGGTCGTTGCCGTGGGCGGAACTGAGCGAATAAAGCGGCAGGGCGAATGCGCCGAACACGAAGACGCCGATGATGTTGCTCCATTCATCCGTGCCGGCGAAGAAGGCAAGAAACAGGCCGACGACGACAGAGCCGGCGGTGGTGGCGAGAATGATGATGCGCCGGTCATAGCGATCGGAGTAGACGCCGAGCGGATATTGCAGCACCACGCCGCCGATGATGCCGGCGCTCATGAAGGTGGCGATCGCCGTTACCGAAAGGCCGATCTGTTCGGCATAGATCGGGCCGATATTGCGAAACGCCGCCATGCTGAGACCGACGGCGACGCAGCCGACCACGGCAAGTGGTGAAATGCGCCAGACGGCAAACAGATTGAAGGGGATCTGTTTCGGCGGGGCGGGGTTGGATTTGTCGGCAAGCGAGATCGGCACCAGCGAAAGCGTGAGCGCCATGGCGATCAGCGAAAACACCACCGGTCCGTCGATGCCGGCGACGGGAATGACATATTGGGCGAGCGTGACGGAGCCGAGATCGACGAAACGATAGATGGACAGCGTCCGCGCCCGGTTGGAATTCGTCACCTGCGCATTGATCCAGCTTTCGATGGCCGCAAAAAGACAGGCGACCGCAATGCCGATGATGAAGCGCATCGCCAGCCAGAACAGCGGATGCAGGACAAGCGGCATGGCGATCGACGCGGCCGACGCCACCGCCGCCATGGTGGCGAAAGTGCGGATATGACCTATCTTGCGCAGCAGGCGCGTCACCGAAATGCAGCCGAGTGCGAAGCCGAGACTATAGGCGGCGCTGATGAGGCCGATGGTACTGGCCGAAAACCCTTCGGACAGGCCGCGCAGCGCGATATAGGTTCCCTGCAGGCCGTTGCCGCCGATCAATATGCCGGCGGTGACGAGAAGGGGGATAAGGGGTCTGATCTGGCTCATTGCGGGCCGACTCGGTTTGGCGGGCTGAATAAGCACTATCTAAAGCCAAGGCGGGGGAAAGGACAGTCAGGAGGCGACAATCTTGCGCTTTGCCTTGACAAATCAGGCTGGTCATGCGTTTTTCCGGCCAATTTCGACAGTGCGGCCCACATGGCGCACGACACGTTCCAGGATATAAAAATGCATCGTTACCGCAGCCACACCTGTGCCGCTCTCCGCAAGTCCGACGTCGGCGAAACCGTTCGCCTTTCCGGTTGGGTTCACCGCGTGCGAGATCATGGCGGCGTTCTCTTCATCGACCTTCGCGACCATTACGGCATCACCCAGGTGGTGGCAGATCCTGATAGCCCGGCCTTCAAGGTTGCCGAGACGGTGCGTGGCGAATGGGTCATCCGCATCGACGGCCTCATCAAGGCGCGCTCAGAGGACACCATCAACAAGGGCATGGCGACCGGCGAGATCGAGCTTTATGCGCAGGAGATCGAGGTTCTTGGTGTTGCGAAGGAACTGCCGCTGCCGGTGTTCGGTGAGCCGGAATATCCCGAAGACGTACGCCTGAAATATCGCTTCCTCGACCTTCGCCGCGAGACGCTGCACAAGAACATCGTCAAGCGCACGCAGATCATCTCTTCCATGCGCAAGGGCATGGGTGAACTGGGCTTTGCCGAATATACCACGCCGATCCTCACCGCATCCTCGCCGGAAGGTGCGCGCGACTTCCTCGTTCCCTCGCGTATCCATGAAGGCCAGTTCTTCGCGCTGCCGCAGGCGCCGCAGCAGTACAAGCAGCTTTTGATGGTGGCCGGTTTCGACCGCTACTTCCAGATCGCTCCCTGCTTTCGCGATGAAGACCCGCGTGCCGACCGCCTGCCGGGTGAATTCTACCAGCTCGACGTCGAAATGAGCTTCGTGACCCAGGAAGATGTCTGGACCACGATGGAGCCGATGATGACGGCCGTGTTCGAACAGTTTGCCGAAGGCAAGCCGGTGACGAAACAGTGGCCGCGCATTCCCTATGACGAATCGATCCGCAAATACGGCTCCGACAAGCCGGACCTGCGCAACCCGATCGTCATGGAAGCCGTAACCGAACATTTCGACGGTTCGGGCTTCAAGGTCTTCGCCAACATGATCGCTTCCAACCCCAAGGTTCAGGTCTGGGCGATCCCTGCCAAGACCGGCGGGTCGCGCGCTTTCTGCGACCGCATGAACGTGTGGGCGCAGAGCCAGGGCCAGCCTGGCCTCGGTTATATCTTCTGGAAGGAAGAAGACGGCAAGGTCGGCGGCTCCGGCCCGCTCGCCAAGAACATCGGCGAGGAACGCACCGAAGCGCTGCGCACGCGGCTCGGCCTTGAAGCGGGCGATGCCTGCTTCTTCGTCGCCGGCGATCCCGCCAAGTTCTACAAGTTCGCCGGTGAGGCGCGCACCCGCGCTGCCGACGAACTGAACCTGATCGACCGCGACCGTTTTGAAATGTGCTGGATCGTCGATTTCCCCTTCTTCGAATACAACGACGAAGAAAAGAAGATCGATTTCGCCCATAACCCCTTCTCCATGCCGCAGGGTGGCATGGAAGCGCTGGAAGGGCAGGATCCGCTCTCCATCAAGGCGTTCCAGTATGACGCGGTCTGCAACGGCTTCGAAATCGCTTCCGGCTCGATCCGTAACCAGTCGCCTGAGTTGATGGTGAAGGCCTTCGAAAAGGTCGGCCTGTCGCAGAGCGATGTGGAAGAGCGCTTCGGCGGTCTCTACCGTGCCTTCCAGTACGGCGCGCCTCCGCATGGCGGTTGCGCTTTCGGCATCGACCGTGTGGTCATGTTGCTGGTCGGCGCCAAGAACCTTCGCGAAATCACGCTGTTCCCGATGAACCAGCAGGCGCAGGACCTCTTGATGAATGCCCCGTCGCCGGCAACGCCGACGCAGCTTCGCGAACTGGCGCTGCGCGTGGTTCCGTCCAAAAAGGACTGATCTGGATTTATTCAGGTTCAAACAAAGGGCTGGCGGCAACGCCGGCCCTTTTTGTTTTTGCAACGAACGCGGCAAAGTCACAATTTTACCGCGAGTTAAACCGAATTCCGCGCACAATCAGCCGAAATCCGCTTCCAGTATAGGCTCCGCGTTCACCTGGGGGGACGCAAGACTATTTGGGGTTTTAAACTTGGGAC
Source organism: Agrobacterium sp. SUL3 (assembly GCF_001263295.1). Lineage (NCBI taxonomy): Bacteria > Pseudomonadati > Pseudomonadota > Alphaproteobacteria > Hyphomicrobiales > Rhizobiaceae > Agrobacterium > Agrobacterium sp. SUL3. Next base: position 424,718 of record NZ_KQ414500.1, on the reverse strand, counting down.
AGCGCCGGCCGAACTTCGCTTTCGGTTTCGGCGTGATCATATTTATAAGGATTTCAGAATGGTACATGAAACGGAAAAAGATATCGCGCCGGCGGGTGGATATGCGCCTCCAGCCCCGCCGCGCAGCAATTTCGCCGTCAGCCTGCGCTCGCCGGGCGCCAAGTTCCTGATGATTGGCTTCATATCCATGGTTCTGCTCGTACCGCTCCTGCTTGTCTGGGGGTTGACGGAAGAGCGCGCCTCGCGGGCGGAAGATGTGTCGGGCCGGATTGCCAATGGCTGGGGCGGTGATCAGGTGGTGAACGGTCCCTATCTTGCCGTGCCTTTCGACGTGGACCGCCGCCGCGAGGTGAATGGCCAGAGCATCGTCGACCGCACGACCGAATGGGTGCTGGTCATGCCGAAACGCTTGATGTTGCGGCCGATCTGAAGACCGAGGAAAAGCAGCTGTCGATCTATAGCCTGCCGGTCTACAACGGCAACGTCATGCTGAAAGGCCGCTTCGGTTCCGGCATCCTGCAGGATCTTGCGCGCTTTTCCGGCACGCCGCGACTGGAGAACGCCATTCTCGTCCTCAGCATACAGGATATTACCGGCATCCGCTCCAGCGCCGGCGTCAAAATCGATGGCGGCCCGGTTCTGCCTTTTGATCCCGGCATGCGGGATATTTCGGCACTGACCAACCGCGCCGGTCCGGAAATCGCCATCAGGTCCGATGCCGGAGTGCACAGGGTGATTGAAAGAAACCTCATCGAAACCGGCTTCGCCTTCGATATCGCCTTTTCCCTGAATGGTTCAGGCAGTTTCGCCGTGGCGCCGGCCGGCCAGACGACGAGCTTTGCGGCAAACGCCGATTGGCCGCATCCGGGCTTTGAAGGCCTGTTCCTGCCCGAGCAGAAGACCGTCACCGCCACGGATTTCAAGGCGAACTGGACCATTCCTTATCTTGCCAGGGGCATAGATCGGGTGGTGGAGGGCACGCGTCTGCCGCTGTCGGGCAGCCTCATGACGATCAACCTCGTTGAACCCGTGAAATTCTACCAGATCATCGCCCGGACGCTGAAATATTCGATCGGTTTCATCTCGCTGGTCTTCCTTGCCGTCTTCATCGTTGAACTCAAGGGCGGCACTGTCGTGCACTGGATACAATATGTGCTGACGGGGTTGGCGCTGATTATTTTCTACGTGTTGTTGCTGGCACTCTCAGAGCATACTGGCTTCACGGCTGCCTATATCACGGCATCAACATCGACGGCGGCACTGATCGCATCGTATCTCGGAAGCGCAACCAGTAGTCGCAGGAACGGTGTGGCATTGTTTACCGCATTGGCGGTCGCCTACGGCGTCATGTATCTGGTTTTGAACGAAGACGAGTATGCGTTGCTGGCAGGTGCTGTGATTTCCTTCATTGCCATAGCCGCAACCATGTACGCCACCCGCCGGGTCGATTGGTCGGGGGGCAGGGGCATCGCAGATTCGCAACTCTGCAAACGAGGCGGCATAGTCTAGCTTACTCCAGCCAGATTGGTCTCGAATCGTCGTAACTCCCCGTTTTTCCTTGTCCGACTTGGTGTCAGATGAGAAAAGCGGGGAGCGAATACTGGGGCGGGATGGCAACGCTTTCCCACCTGTTGTCTACTCTGTTTTTGCTAGAGGCATCTTAATCGTGGAGTGTTTTTTGCTTGCGGGCATCCGCTGTGTATTCTGTTTAACCTGTGGGTTGTCATAAAAACTTAATCAAACTGACAAATCCGGTAGAGAACTTCTTAAGCCTTGTCGATCATTCATCGCCCCACGAAGTTTCACAAACGAGGGTTGAATGTTTTCGCTGGTCTCGACGTTCAAAATTGCGCATCGCGTGTCCATGCTGGCGCTGGCTGCGCTGTGCGGTATCGCCGTCATCGCCGGCATGCTGCTGTGGCAAAGGCAGATGGAGGAGCGTTATCGCGTCGCTGAAGACACGCTGATCCAGAGGGACGGGGTGTTGACGACGCTGGTGGACGCTCTGCATGAAAGCCGCCTGCACCAGAGGGACTTCCTGCTTTCCAGGGACATGAATTCCGTGGCGCAGTTCGACCAGACGATGGGCAGGGTTGCGCAGTCCGTCAATTCCCTCGAAGGCAGCGCGACATCGCAGACCCGCGTGAAACTTGATGCGCTGGCGCAGGGTGTTGCTGCCTATGGTGAACGCATGAAAGCGCTGGTTTCCAAAAATCAGGAGCTGGGTCTCACCCCCGCAGACGGACTTGAAGGCGCGATGCGTAATGGTGTGCATTCCATTGAAAAACACATCGACACCGTTGCCAATGCCGAAATCCGCGCCAGCATGTTGATGATGCGCAGGCACGAAAAGGATTTCATCCTGCGGCGCGACGAAACCTATGCGACGAAACATGCCGCCGAGGTGGAAACCTTCAAGGCGCTGGTAAAGCTGGAATATCGGCCAGGCGCGGAGCGCCAGCGCATCATGGACGCGCTGGAAATCTACACCGCCTCATTCCGCTTTTATGCGCAGGCGGTGCTGGAGGAGCAAAAAGCGCGCGAAACGGTCGCTTCCGCCTACAATGCGTTGCTGCCCGTTGTCGCCGATATTTCCTCGGCCTATCGGCAGGAGCGGCAGGCAAGCGCGCTGGAAAACAAAAATGCGGCGGAAACCACGGTTTCGATCGTCGTCGCCCTCATTGCCCTGACCGTCGTGATCCTTTTTGCCGGGGTCTATTTCATTGGCCGTTCGATAACCCGCCCCGCGACCTTGATCACCGGCGCGATGCGTCGTCTTGCCGAAGGTGAAACCGAATTCGCCGTTCCCGGCCTGCGCCGCAAGGATGAATTTGGCGCCATGGCGCAGGCGCTGGAAATTTTCCGGCAGGCCGCCATCGCCAAGATCGAACTGGAGAACCAGACTTTTGCGGCCCGGCAACAGGCGGAAGATCAAAAGGCCCGCTTCCAGCGAGAGGCGGAGGCCGAGGCACAGGCGCGGCTGATGCAGGCGACCAGCGGTCTCGCGGCAGCGCTGCACCGCCTCGCCGCCGGTGATCTCTCCTTCGAGTTGAACGAGCCTTTCGCCCCGGATTTCGAGACGTTGCGCCACGATCTCAACCGCACCATCCGCCAGCTGGACGCCGCCATGTCCGGCGTCGTGCAGTCGAGCGTTGCGATTGACGGCGGCAGCCAGGAAATCAGCCAGAGCGCTGCCGATCTTGCCCGCCGCACTGAGCAACAGGCCGCCTCGCTGGAAGAGACCGCCGCCGCTCTCGATGAATTGACCGCGAATATCCGCATTTCGGCGGAACGCGCGGTGGAAGCCCGCACGGTCGCCCATTCGGCCGATGAGGATGCCACCCGCACGGCCGATCTTGTCGTCGACACCATCATGGCCATGGAAAAGATCGAGCAATCATCCGGCAAGATCGGCAGCATTATCAGCGTCATCGATGAGATCGCCTTCCAGACCAATCTTCTCGCGCTCAACGCTGGTGTGGAGGCCGCGCGTGCAGGCGAGGCGGGGCGCGGTTTCGCCGTCGTCGCGCAGGAGGTGCGCGAACTGGCGCAGCGCTCTGCAAAAGCGGCGGCCGAGATCAAGGTGCTCATCCGCAACTCCAGCACCGAGGTGAAGGACGGTGCTCGTTTCGTGCGGGAAACAGGTGCTGCCCTGTCGCGCATCGGCGGCTCGGTCAAGACGATCAACGGCCATATCGAAGCCATCGCCGTCGCGACAAAGGAGCAGTCGCTCGGGCTTTCCGAGATCAATACTGCCGTCAACCATCTGGATCAGGGTACACAGCAGAATGCCGCCATGGTCGAGGAAAACAATGCCGCCAGCGCCATGCTGGCGAGCGAGACGGCCCGTCTCAAGGATCTGGTCTGTCAGTTCCGGCTGAGTGATATGCATATAGAGGAGCGTGGCTTGCGCGAAGCGGCCTGATACCTCATTTCGCTGCATCGAAAAGCGGGCGCGCAACTTGCCGCCCGCTTTTTTGCTGTTTATAGGTGGGGTACTCACCACGGACCCGGTGAAATCCCGGGTGGCTCTTCTGGCCGCCGATCCGCCAGACAACGCAAAGCACCGACATTCCTTTTCAATCTACCGGACATGGCTCCGGCCGGTGCGTCATTCTTTGCGAAAAAATCAGATGAACAGATTTCAGACTTACAGACGTGAGTGGTTTTCCAATATTCGCGGCGATGTGCTTTCCGGCATCGTTGTCGCGCTCGCCCTCATTCCCGAAGCCATCGGCTTTTCCGTCATTGCCGGCGTCGATCCGAAAGTGGGGCTGTTTGCCTCCTTCGCCATCGCCTGCGTTTCCGCCTTCACCGGCGGGCGGCCGGGCATGATTTCGGCGGCAACCGCTGCCACTGCCGTGCTTATGGTCACGCTCGTCAAGGAGCACGGCCTGCAATATCTCTTTGCCGCCACCATCCTCATGGGCGTGCTGCAGATCGCGGCGGGTTTTGCGAGGCTTGGCCGGGTGATGCGCTTCGTCTCGCGCTCTGTCATGACCGGTTTCGTCAATGCGCTGGCGATCCTGATCTTCATGGCGCAATTGCCCGAACTGATCGGCGTGCCGGTTGAAACCTATGTCATGATCGCGGCTGGCCTTGCGATCATCTATCTCTTCCCGCTGGTCACGAAGATCATCCCGTCACCGCTGGTCGCCATCGTTGTCCTGACCTGTGTTGCGGTGTTTTCCGGTATGGATATCCGCACGGTCGGCGATCTCGGCGAGTTGCCGTCAACATTGCCGATTTTTGCATTGCCGCAGGTGCCTTTTACCTTCGAGACGTTGCAGATCATCTTTCCCTATTCCGTGGCGCTCGCCGCCGTCGGCCTGCTGGAATCGCTGCTGACGGCTCAGATCGTCGACGACATGACGGATACGGGCAGCAACAAGAGCCAGGAATGCATCGGGCAGGGGACGAGCAATATCGCCTCTGCCCTCATCGGCGGCATGGGCGGCTGCGCCATGATTGGCCAGTCCGTCATCAATGTCAGCTCCGGCGGTCGCGGCCGCTTGTCCACCTTCATCGCGGGTGCGTTCCTGCTGTTCCTCATCCTGGTGCTGGACGATCTCGTGCGCATCATTCCCATGGCGGCTCTGGTGGCAGTCATGATCATGGTGTCCATCGGCACCTTCTCATGGCGTTCGATCCTTGATCTCCGCCGCAACCCGCCATCTTCAAGCATCGTCATGCTGGTAACCGTCGGCACGGTGCTCGCCACCCATGACCTTGCAAAGGGTGTGCTGGCGGGCGTGCTTCTTTCCGGTGTGTTTTTCGCAGGCAAGGTGTCTAAGCTCTTCCATGTCCGGCCGGAGCTTTCAGCCGATGGCCGGGAGCGGATCTACCGCGTCGACGGTCAGATTTTCTTCGCTTCGACGGAGAGCTTCATCGCCGCCTTTGATTTTGCCGAAGAGGTGGAGGCGGTGACGATTGATGTCACGGAGGCGCATCTGTGGGATATTTCGGCGGTCGGCGCGCTGGATAAGGTCGTCCTGAAATTCCGTAAAGTCGGCAAGCGGGTCGAAGTGATCGGTGTCAACGAGGCGAGCGCCCACATGATCGACCGTTTCGCCTTGCACGACAAGCAGGGTGCGGCGGCAGCCCCGCTGCACTAAGGCATTTCCAGTAAAACTGCGTAGCGGTTTACGTCCGGAAAATGCGCAGAAATAAATAGCTAGAGCACGTCCTCCGATTTCGCTTTCACTGGACGTGCTCTAAGCGCAAAAGAAAAGCCCCGGCAAAACCGGGGCTTTTTTGTTTATTCGTTTGCCGTCACCGTCACGCCGAGCATTTTCGGCAGGGTGTTCGGCGCGCCCATCGCAGCGCCCATGATCATCGGGAACGGAACCGGCTTTTCCGGTTCTGCGGTGATGGCGAAGTTCTTCGGATTGTCGATATAGGTGTTGATCGCCACCGACACCATGTTCTGCAATTCCGGAACGTTGAGCGAGGCCATCATGATGGGGGCCATGCCCTTGATGGTCTGGGCAAGCTGGTCGCTCGTCATGCCCTGCTGGCTTGCCGCGTAATCGATGGCGCGCTTGGTGATGCTGGCGTCTTCAAAGCTGATTTCGGCGTTGATAAAGGAAAGCTGCTGCATCAGGCCGAGCATGGCAAGGCTTGCCGCCTGGTCCGCCTGTTCCTTGTTCGGATTGGCGGCCTGCGCCTTTACCGTCTCCTGCATCGACTTGATGAAGGCGAGCGTGTAGCCGGAGAAGCCGAACGACATGTTGAGGCGGCCGACATTGTCGAGGTCGATGGCATATTCCTCGACATCGACGGTGCCGGAGGCGACTTCCCAGCTGCCGCTCATGGTCATGTCGCCGGAAAGGGCCTTGAGTTCGAGCTTCTCGATTGCGTCCTTCGTGGCCGGGTCGGTGACTTCGCTGAGATCGGCCTTGAAGCCGGATGCATCGAGTTCGAAACCGATCGAGGCCTTGTCATCGCTGACGGACATCGTCGCGGTGCTTTCTTCAAGCGAGAAAGCCGGCTTGCCGTCGATGGAAACCGAAACCGGGCCGCTATGCGCTTCGTCATAGAACATCAGTGCATCCACGGTGCCCGTGGTTGCATCGGCGGGAATGACGAGGCCCGACATGTAGATGTCGCTTGCCTTGATCTCCACGTTTTCTTGGCTGTAGTTGATATTGTCGAAACGGGCGTTCTTGATCGTATAACCGCCCTTGTTTTCCTCGACGCCTTCAAGCGTGATGTTGCCGACCGGTATTTTCTTGGCCGGATCGGCAGCCGCGTTGAAGGTCACGCTGTTCAGAGTTACCGTCGAGCCGTTGACGGCAACCGAGCCGGCGGCGATCTCGCCGCCCTGCGCGGCATAGGCTGCATTGATCTTCTTCAGCACATCCCCGCCATCCAGCGCAAAAGCCGGTGCCGAAAGCGTAAGAAGCGCGGCACTGGCGAAAAGAACCTGCCGGGTGGATTTCAGTCTCATGATGTTTCTTCCCTCAACGTACGGATGTGCACCGTGTCAGAATGCTAATGGTGATACTTATATTCACGATTATTCAAAGGTCTATAGGATTTAGATCGATTCGCATGACGGCGGCATTGCGGCATTTAGATCGCGGTTAACAAAAAACCTCGTGAGAGAGGTGCTTTCATCCACAGGGCAGACCCCCGAATTTCTTGCCGGGAATCGGCATTTCCGCTAGTCAAGCACCATGGGAAAAAATCTTGTACCTCCGTCTGGCGGAGACGATAACATTCATCCGGTCGATTTGAAGGCGGCGCTTGAAGAGCGCTACCTCGCTTACGCCTTGTCCACGATCATGCATCGTGCGCTGCCGGATGTGCGTGACGGCCTCAAGCCGGTGCATCGCCGTATCATTCACGCCATGAGCGAAATGGGCATTCGTCCCAATTCGGCCTTCAAGAAATGCGCCCGTATCGTCGGTGACGTTATCGGTAAGTTCCACCCGCATGGCGACCAGTCGGTCTATGATGCGCTGGTGCGTCTCGCGCAGGATTTCTCACAACGTTATCCGATCGTCGACGGGCAGGGCAATTTCGGCAACATCGATGGCGACGGTGCTGCTGCCTATCGTTACACCGAAGCGCGCATGACTGACGTGGCGGCGCTGCTGCTGGAAGGCATCGGCGAAGACGCCGTGGATTTCCGCGCCACCTATAACGAGGAAGACGAGGAACCGGTGGTCCTGCCGGGCGCTTTCCCGAATCTTCTGGCCAACGGTGCCTCTGGCATTGCCGTCGGCATGGCGACATCGATCCCGCCGCACAATGCCCACGAACTTTGCGATGCGGCGCTATATCTCATCAAGCATCCCGATGCGACGGTCGAGAAGCTGGTGGAGTTCATTCCCGGCCCCGATCTACCCACGGGCGGCGTGATCATCGAAAGCCGCGAGAATATTCTCGAGGCCTACAAGACGGGGCGTGGCGGTTTCCGCGTGCGCGCCAAGTGGGAAACGGAAGATCTCGGCCGTGGCGGTTACCAGATCGTCATCACCGAAATTCCCTTCCAGGTGCAGAAATCGCGGCTTATCGAAAAGATCGCCGAGCTGCTGCTCGCCCGCAAGCTGCCGCTGCTGGAAGATGTTCGAGACGAATCCGCTGAAGATGTGCGCATTGTGCTGGTGCCGAAGAACCGCACCGTCGATGCGACGCTCCTGATGGAATCGCTGTTTCGCCTGTCTGACCTCGAAAGCCGCCTGCCGCTCAACATGAACGTGCTGTCGCTGGGCAAGGTGCCGAAGGTCATGGCGCTGAATGAGGTGCTGAGCGAGTGGCTGGCGCACCGCAAGGATGTTCTCGTCCGCCGCTCCCGCCACCGTCTTGCCGCCATCGACCGCAGGCTTGAGATTCTGGGCGGCCTGCTGGTCGCCTATCTCAATCTGGATGAGGTTATCCGCATCATCCGCGAGGAGGACGAGCCGAAACAGGTGATGATGGCCAAGTGGTCGCTCACCGACAATCAGGCCGAAGCCATCCTCAACATGCGGCTGCGCAATCTGCGCAAGCTCGAGGAATTCGAAATTCGCAAGGAGTTCGATGAACTCAGCAGCGAGAAGGCCGAAATCGAAGGTCTGCTCGCTTCCGACGACAAGCAGTGGCAGACCGTCGCCTGGGAAATCGGCGAGGTCAAAAAGAAATATGCCAAGGCAACCGAGATCGGCCGTCGCCGCACACAGTTCGCGGATGCGCCGGATGCCGATATCGAGGCCATCCAGCAGGCGATGATCGAGAAGGAACCGGTCACCATCGTCATCTCGCAGAAGGGCTGGATCAGGGCGTTGAAGGGCCACATGTCCGATACGTCGGCCTTGACCTTCAAGGAAGGTGACGGCCCGAAGCTTGCCTTCCCGGCGCAGACGACCGACAAGCTGCTGCTTTTGACCACCGGCGGCAAGGCCTATACGCTCGGCGCCGACAAGCTGCCCGGCGGGCGCGGCCATGGCGAACCGATCCGCATTATGGTTGATATGGAGAACGATCAGGACATCCTGACCGCCTTCGTGCACGACCCGTCGCGCAAGCTGCTGCTCGTCTCCACGGCCGGCAACGGTTTCATCGTGGCGGAAAGTGAAATGGTCGCGAATACCCGCAAGGGCAAGCAGATCATGAATGTCTCGATGCCTGATGAAGCCAAGCTCGCGGTGCCGGTGACGGGCGATCATGTCGCCGTCGTCGGCGAAAACCGCAAGCTCCTGGCCTTCCCGCTGTCGCAGGTGCCGGAAATGTCACGTGGCAAGGGCGTGCGCCTGCAACGCTACAAGGATGGCGGCGTCATTGACGTGAAATGTTTCGCCGTTGCCGAGGGTCTGAGCTGGTCCGACACGGCCGGGCGTCTCTTTAACAAGGTGGGTGACGAACTCCGCGAATGGCTGGCCGACCGGGCAACGGCGGGCCGCACCGTGCCAAAGGGTTTTCCGCGTAGCGGGAAGTTTGGCGGGTAATATTTTAGTGGCGTCCCGGAAGTTTACTCGGGACGTCTTTCATGTGTTTTTGCTATCCGAATTGAATAGGACGTGGCGCCCCCGTTATTCTTCGCCAGGCTCATAAACCTCCCACCCGCGCGGCGTCAGATGTTCCTGCGGATGGTAGCGGGTCTTGTAGCCCATCTTTTCCGAACCATCGACCCAGTAGCCGAGATACACATGCGGCAGGCCAAGTGCGCGGGTGCGGGTGATGTGATCGATGATCATGAAAGTGCCGAGCGAGCGTTTTTCAAGATCGGGGTTGAAGAAGGAATAGACCATCGACAGCCCGTCGCTCATCACGTCGCTGAGCGCCACGGCCAGCAACTCGCCGCGTTTGCTGGAATCAATGCCTGAGCCCGGTTCGCGCACGCGGTATTCGATGATGCGGGTGTTCACATGCGTGTCTTCGACCATGATCGCATAGTCCAGCGCCGACATGTCAGACATGCCGCCAGACTGGTGGCGGTGGTCGAGATAACGGCGGAACAGGGAGAACTGCTCGGTGGAAGGCTCGGCGGCGTGAACGGTGGCGACGACATCCTTGTTGATGGACAATACGCGCCGCATCGATTTCGTCGGCTGGAACTGCTCGGTCAGGATGCGCACGGAAACGCAGGCGCGGCAGTTTTCGCAGGCGGGGCGATAGGCGATGTTTTGCGAACGCCTGAAACCGCCCTGGGTCAGAAGGTCGTTCATTTCCGAGGCGCGCGGGCCAACCAGATGCGTAAAGACCTTCCTCTCCATCTGGTTCGGCAGATAGGGGCAGGTGGCCGGCGCCGTAAGATAGAATTGGGGGGAGGGCGTCGCCTGCGTGTTCATCGAACCGTGATCGCCTCCTGCGTCTGTTATGAAAGCGCGCCGCGATTTCACGGGGTTGGCGGCGGCGCTTCAAGCGACATGCATAATGTCACAGAATGGCAAAATGACGGAAAACGTCAACTGCGGGATGAGGTATTTACCGCCTTTGAAAGCCACGTTTTCGTGGCTTTCTTCGATATCAGCGTGTTCTGACCATGACGGTGCCGAGCAGGAAGTCGTGAACGAGGCGCGAGCGCTCGGTAAACAGGCCTGCCAGAAGAATCAAAGGTGTCAAAACCGAGTTGATGACCCAGAAAAGCACGATGTGCACGGTCGCCAACAGGAAATCGATTCGCCGTCCGTCCATGCGCGCCATCGCGATGCCCATCGCCCGCATGCCGGGTGTGGCCTGCGAGGGGCCGCCGAGTGATATGCCGAAATAAAGCACCGCGACGATTACGAACAGCGCCGGGAAGAGAAACCAGCCAAGGCCGAATGTAATCACGCCGAGGAAGAAGACAATCACGGCGGCCGGAATGCAAAGCAGCAGAACGATCGCGTAATCGATCAGGAACGCGAAGACGCGCCGGCTCAGGACGCCGCTATAGGCGCGCCAGTCGTCCGGTGCGGCATAGGTGGGGTTCTGGTCGAGGCTCATCGGTCGTTTTCTCCTGAGAAGGTCTGACAACTCGGCATATGTGCCGTGTCAGCAGACAATATGGGAAGAAAACGACTGAATACAATAAGCGTCGGGTGTCAGCCCTTTGCGAGTTTGCGTGCGGCCTCGATGGCGAAATAGCTTAAGATGCCATCGCAGCCTGCACGCTTGAAACAGAGAAGCGTTTCCATCATCACCCGCTCGCCGTCGATCCAGCCATTCATGGCCGCAGCCTTGATCTGGGTATATTCGCCGGACACCTGATAGGCGAAGGTCGGCAGGCCGAAATTGTCCTTCAGCCGCCAGCAAATGTCGAGATAGGGCAGGCCGGGTTTGACCATCAGCATATCGGCGCCTTCCTCCACGTCGAGTGCTGCGTCGCGGATCGCCTCCATGCCGTTGGCAGGGCTGATATAATAGCTGTTCTTGTCGCCTTTCAGCAGACCGGCCGTCGAAATGGCTTCACGGTAGGGGCCGTAATAGCCGGAGGCGAATTTCGTCGCATAAGCCATGATGCCGACATTCTGGTGCCCAGCGGCATCAAGGCCGCGACGGATGGCGCCGATGCGGCCATCCATCATCTCTGAAGGGGAGATAATGTCGGAGCCGGCTTCGGCCTGCAGGATTGCCGCCCTGACGACCTGTTCCACAGTCTCGTCATTGACGATCTCGTCGCCGCGCAGAATGCCGTCATGTCCGTGGCTGGTGAAGGGATCGAGCGCGACATCGGTGATCATGCCGATATTTGGAACGGCTTTCTTGACGGCGATGGTCGCCTGATTGATGAGATTATTCGCCTCGAGCGCGTTCGAGCCGGTCTCGTCACGCAGCTCCATCTCGATATTCGGAAAGGTGGCGATCGCCGGGATGCCGAGGTCGGCGGCTTCCTTCGCCGCTTCGACGAGCTTGTCGATACTCATCCGGTTGACGCCGGGCATTGCCGGAATGGGATCGAGTATATTGCTGCCGGGCACGATGAAGACCGGCCAGATGAGATCGTCGACGGTCAGGCGGTTCTCCTGCACCAGACGGCGCGTCCAATCCGCCTTGCGATTGCGCCGCATGCGGCGATGGCCGGTTATCTCGTCGACCAGATGCGTTTTGTCCTGCATGTCAGAATGTCCTTCGGTCAAATTTGGAAAGCTGCATAACATGAAGCATGCGGCGTGCGAATGCGACAATGTTGCCCTGGCTTCCCCTCCTGTCTGCCTTGCCCGGCAACGATGCTTTGACAAGGCAGGCCACCGGATTCAATATGGGCTGGTCGCCCGCCCGTCGAGACCGTATCTTCCGGCCATGGAACCTGATTCTCAACCTCTGCCGAAGCGTCCGCTTACGGAAATCCTCTTTCTGGTCTTCATGAGGCTGGTCGCGGTCTCCTGTTTCTGGTTCGGCCTGCAATATTGGGCAATGCTCACGGGGTATTCGCTGGGCGGGCAGGGCCGGTTCGACATGCTGAACCTGCCGTGGCGTGTGGCGGGCAGTGCGCTGGCGGTCATTTTCCCGGTTGCGGCACTTGGCCTCTGGCTCGGGGCCTCCTGGGGGGCGGTCATGTGGGTCATGGGGGCAGGCGCGCAGATCGCTATGTATAAGGTGTGGCCCCACATCTTCGGCGCCAACACGCTGGTACCCGTCATGCACGGTCTCGTGGCAACCATTTATATACTATTTCTGGTCGCTTTCTGGCTGGATCACCGCCAGAATGAAGAACGCGCAAGAATTGATTTACCATAAGAATAAAGCAATACGGCCTGTTTTGACGCTGTTTTTTATCTCTAAGTCATTGATTTATAATGCATGACTGTAGGCCATTCCCGCTTCGCCACAAGTTGGTCCCTCCAGGGAAAATGCAGGTAACCATTTGTTAATCGTAGCTTTTAAGTAGAATTTTATGCGCATTGATTAGGTTCTCACTCAAGGCGGGAGACAAACAAACACACCGCCAAACAAAACAGTGAGGCAGTCATGATCAATAGCAAAGTTAAGCCGCAGGCCGTTGTTGCCGACGCACACGAAGATACCATCCGTTCGCTCTACATGGAGTCGCTGCATCTGGTGGAACGCCTCCACCGCCGCCTCCTCGATGTCATCAAGGACGAGTTCGATCGTCAGGGTCGTGATGACGTCAACGCCGTACAGGCGCTCCTGCTGTTCAATATCGGCAATTCCGAACTGACGGCCGGTGAACTTCGCTCCCGCGGTTATTACCTCGGCTCGAACGTTTCCTACAACGTCAAGAAGCTGGTCGACCTCGGCCTCATCAACCACCAGCGCTCGCGTGTCGACCGCCGCTCGGTCCGCATCAGCCTGACCGAAGAAGGCCAGGCCATCGCCGAAACGGTTGCCCGCCTTTATGAACGCCACGTCGGCTCGATCGAAAAGGTCGGCGGCATCGGCACCGGCGAGTTCTCCGAAATGAACAAGCTGCTGCAGCGCCTCGATCGCTTCTGGAACGACTCGATCGCTTATCGTCTCTAATATCCGCGACGGTTTCACTGTTTAAGCCGGGGGCAACGCTTTGCCTCCGGCTTGCGGATTCCGCGCAACGCCGTCGCTCATTTTTCATGTCAAGCCCGGTGTCTTATCCGAGCCTTCGCCTTTATTTTCAGGCAACACAGCTTTGTGAGAAAAGGCTCGTGACACGAATTGGCCATATTGATATGGGACCGGCAAGGGTGAGGGAGCCGGCTGTTTCTCCTGCTGTCGCGGCAAGTCCCGACTGTTCCGCCAGACTGTAGTGCCCAGACCCTGGGCCTCGAGCATTACCGGCCGGCAGGCACGTTGTACGTGTTTGTTAATCATATTGATTTAGGCATTGTTGAGAATGCCGAAGAGAGTGGCTGGTAGGTAAAATGACAAAGAAATCCGTTTCCGATTCCGTATCGCGCCGCGCGCTTCTGCGCTCAGCCGTTTCCGTTGGTGTTGCAGCACTTGCCGCGCCGGCCTTGGCGCAGAATGCGCTGAACGACCTTATGGGTTCGTCGCGCCGCGGCAACTGGGATGACCAGTTCGACGCCAATACGTCGCGTTCCACGGTGGGCGTCGTTTCCAACAATCCGGTTCTCGGTCGGGAAGCACCGGTCTACATGCAGCAGGCGATCATGCAATATCAGCAGATCGTGCAGAATGGCGGCTGGCCGGATGTGCCCGTCAGCCAGCAGCGTCTTCAGATCGGCGTCTCTGATCCCTCCGTACAGGCGCTTCGCCAGCGACTGATGGTTTCCGGCGACCTGCCGCGCGAAGCCGGCATTTCCAGCGCCTTCGATAGTTATGTCGATGGCGCACTGAAGCGTTTCCAGGCCCGTCATGGCCTTCCGGCCGATGGCGTCAGCGGTGAGTATACCACCAAGGCGCTCAATGTTTCGGCCCAGATCCGTCTGGCGCAGTTGCAGACGAACCTCGTGCGCATCCAGTCCATGTCGGGCGATCTCGGCCAGCGTCACCTGATGGTCAATATTCCGGCCGCCGCCATCGAGGCGGTGGAGAATGAGCGCGTCGTCCTGCGCAACACGGCCGTTGTCGGCCGCGCCAGCCGCCCGACGCACGTCATCAATTCCAAGGTCTACGAAGTCATCCTCAACCCTTACTGGACAGCGCCGCGCTCGATCGTCGAAAAGGACATCGTGCCGCTGATGCAGAAGGATCCGACCTATCTGGAGCGGAACAATATCCGCCTCATCGACGGCAAGGGGCAGGAAGTGTCGCCGACCGCGGTCGACTGGTTCGCGCCGAAGGCTCCGAACCTGATGTTCCGCCAGGACCCCGGCAAGATCAACGCCATGTCCTCGACGAAGATCAACTTCCACAATCCCAACAACGAATATATGCACGACACGCCGCAGCAGGGCCTGTTCAACAAGCTGATGCGGTTCGAATCTTCCGGCTGCGTGCGTGTGCAGAACGTGCGCGACCTCACGAGCTGGCTGTTGCGCGACACGCCCGGCTGGTCGCGTCAGGAAATGGAACGCGTCATCGCCACCCGCGTCAACACGCCTATCAAGCTGGCGCAGGAAGTGCCTGTTTATTTCGTCTACATCACCGCATGGTCTGCAAAGGACGGCGTGGTGCAGTTCCGCGATGACATCTATGAAAAAGACGGCAACGCCGAACTGGCGCTCAACACCACCACCGGCATGGAGCAGCCGGCCGGCCCTGTTGATGACGACCTTCTGCCGCGCAACTGATCTGCGCTTTTATCGATGAAAACAGGCCGCATCTTCGGGTGCGGCTTTTTTCTTGGCGATTTTCTGAAAACACCTGCCGTTTTTTGTCGCAACGTCGCGTTTTGACGGGCAAATCTCGCACCTCGTATTGCTCTTGTCCGGGCGGAACGCTAAGACGCCATCGCATTACTGTTTCAGGAGCCTTCACCATGTCGAACACAGATGCTTTCTTCTCCCGTCCGCTTGCCGAAGTTGATCCGGATATTTTCGGCTCGATCGAGAAGGAACTGGGTCGCCAGCGCCACGAGATCGAACTGATCGCCTCGGAAAACATCGTTTCCCGCGCCGTGCTTGAAGCGCAGGGTTCGATCATGACCAACAAATATGCCGAAGGTTATCCGGGCAAGCGCTATTACGGCGGCTGCCAGTTTGTCGACATTGCTGAAGAGCTTGCCATCGAGCGCGCCAAGAAGCTGTTCGGCGTCAACTTCGCCAACGTCCAGCCGAATTCCGGTTCGCAGATGAACCAGGCCGTGTTCCTTGCGCTCCTGCAGCCGGGCGACACCTTCATGGGTCTCGATCTGAACTCGGGAGGTCACCTGACACATGGTTCGCCGGTCAACATGTCCGGCAAATGGTTCAACGTCGTGTCTTACGGCGTGCGCGAAGGCGACAACCTGCTCGACATGGACGAGGTGGAGCGCAAGGCCAAGGAAACCCGGCCGAAGCTCATCCTCGCAGGCGGCACCGCCTATTCGCGCGTCTGGGACTGGAAGCGTTTCCGCGAGATCGCCGATGAAATCGGCGCTTACCTGATGGTCGACATGGCCCACATCGCCGGTCTCGTTGCCGGTGGCCAGCACCCGTCGCCATTCCCGCATTGCCATGTTGCAACGACGACGACGCACAAGTCGCTGCGTGGCCCGCGTGGCGGCATGATCCTCACCAATGAAGAGGATCTGGCCAAGAAGTTCAACTCGGCTGTATTCCCCGGCCTGCAGGGCGGCCCGCTGATGCACGTCATCGCCGCCAAGGCCGTTGCCTTCGGTGAAGCGCTGCAGCCGGAGTTCAAGGACTATGCCGCACAGGTCGTCAAGAACGCCAAGGCGCTGGCTGAAACGCTGGTCGAAGGCGGTCTGGATGTCGTCTCCGGCGGCACCGACAACCACCTGATGCTGGTTGACCTTCGCAAGAAGAACGCCACCGGCAAGCGTGCAGAAGCCGCACTCGGCCGCGCTTATATCACCTGCAACAAGAACGGCATTCCCTTCGATCCGGAAAAGCCCTTCGTCACCTCCGGTGTCCGTCTCGGCACGCCGGCTGGCACGACGCGCGGTTTCAAGGAAGCGGAATTCCGCGAAATCGGCAAGCTGATCGTCGAGGTTCTCGATGGTCTGAAGGTTGCCAATTCGGACGAGGGCAACGCCTCCGTCGAGGCTGCGGTGCGTGAAAAGGTCGTCGGCTTGACCGACCGTTTCCCGATGTACCCGTACATGTAAGAAAGGCCGCATGTACCTGTACATGCACCTGAAAAGAGAGGAAAACGATGCGCTGCCCATTTTGCGGTTCCGAAGACACACAGGTCAAGGACTCGCGTCCGGCGGAGGACAACACCTCCATCCGTCGGCGGCGCATCTGCCCCGATTGCGGCGGCCGCTTCACGACCTATGAGCGCGTGCAATTGCGCGAGCTGATGGTCATCAAGAAAAGCGGCCGCAAGCTGCCCTTCGACCGGGAAAAGCTGGTGCGATCTTTCGAGATCGCGCTGCGCAAGCGCCCGGTTGATCGCGACCGGATCGAGCGGGCCGTTTCCGGCATCGTTCGTCGCCTGGAAAGTTCGGGCGAGACGGAAATTCCTTCGGAAGAAATCGGCCTGCAGGTGCTGGAAGCGCTGAAAAGTCTCGATGACGTGGCCTTTGTGCGTTACGCCTCGGTCTATCGCGATTTCAGCCATGCCGAGGATTTTGAAAACGTGATCGCCGAAATCAACGCCAAGATCGCCCGCGATACGGACGCCGGAGTCTAGCCGTGACGAGCCGTGCCGATGACGAAAGGTTCATGGCAAGGGCAATCGAGGTTTCGCTTCGCCACCAGGGCCAGACGCTGACCAACCCCTCCGTGGGCTGTGTTCTCGTCAAGGATGGGAAAATCATCGCCGAAGCCGTGACCGCCATCGGCGGCCGACCCCATGCCGAACGTCAGGCGCTGGAAATCGCCGGTGAGGCGGCGCGTGGTGCAACCGCTTATGTGACGCTCGAACCCTGCTCCCACTGGGGCAAGACCCCGCCCTGCGCCAATGCGCTGGTGGAATACGGCGTCGCGCGTGTCGTCGTGGCGGTGAATGACCCCGATGAGCGGGTTTCCGGTAGAGGTTATACGATTTTACGCGATGCCGGCATCGTTGTGGAAACCGGCCTGCTGCGGGCGGAAGGCCAGCGCGCGCTTGCCGGCTACCTCACGCGTCAGGTGAAAAAACGCCCACATGTGATTCTGAAGCTTGCTGTTTCCGCTGATGGGATGATCGGCAGGAAAGGCGAGGGGCAGGTCGCGATCACCGGTCCTGAGGCGCGCCATGCCGTGCATGAGCTGCGGGCGCGTTGCGATTGCATCCTTGTGGGTATTGGCACGGCGATTGCCGACGATCCGGAGCTGACGGTGCGTATTGCGGGCATGGAACAGCGCTCGCCGGTGCGGATCGTGCTGGATAGGCAGTTAGAGTTGCCGCTGACGTCGAAGCTGGTGAGGACTGCGCGGGAGGTGCCGGTGGTCGTTGCCGCTTTACCCCCCTCTGCCCTGCCGGGCATCTCCCCCTCAAGGGGGGAGATCGATGGAGCGGCGCTCCATCGTGCATCGACGAGCAGAGAGGATGAACCGAAGGCGCGATTTGCACGAGCGGCCAGCCCCTTGCCGATCTCCCCCCGTGAGGGGGAGATGCCCGGCAGGGCAGAGGGGGGTAGCCCCGACCACCGGCGCCAGCAACTAACCAACGCCGGCGTCCAGATCCTCGAAGCCACGACCCTCGAAAACCTCCTCCACACCCTAACCGATAGCGGCATGTCGGAACTTCTGGTCGAAGGTGGCGCCTTTGCCGCAAAATCATTCCTTGAAGCCGGGCTGGTGGACCGTATCATGCTGTTCGAAAGCCCCGTCGTGATCGGTGAGGGCGGCATTGAAACGCCGCTCCGCCGTGCCGATATCACGGGCGATTATGCTCTGGTCAGCGAAACCGCCTATGGGCCGGATCGCTGCTTCGATTATGAAAGGCCGATTTGATGTTTACCGGAATTGTCACCGACGTTGGAACCGTTTCCGAGCTGGAAGCCCTGGCTGAAGGAATTCGTCTGCGGGTGGCGACCAATTACGACCCCAAGACCATCGATATGGGCGCGTCCATCTCCCACGGCGGCATCTGCCTGACGGTAACGAGGCTGCCGGAAGACGGCAGCAACGAGCGCTGGTATGAGGTCGAAGCCTGGGAAGAAGCGCTGCGCCTGACGACGATTGCCGGCTGGAGACAAGGCACCCATGTCAACCTGGAGCGGGCGCTGAAGATCGGTGACGAGCTTGGCGGTCACATCGTCTCCGGCCATGTCGATGGCAAGGCGGAAATCTTGGCCGTGGAGCCGGAAGGCCAAGCGGTACGTATCCGCCTGCGCGCGCCGGACCATCTGGCGAAATTCGTTGCGCCCAAGGGTTCCGTGGCGCTCGACGGCACCTCGTTGACCGTCAATGCCGTCGAAGGCACGGATTTCGACGTATTGCTGATCCGCCACACGCTCACCGTCACCACATGGGGCGAGCGCCAACCGGGCGATTTCGTCAATTTCGAGGTCGACACCATGGCACGCTACGCCGCAAGGCTTGCGGAATTTCCCTCGGCGTAACCGAACGCTCGGCATTGTGCTGTTATGCACTTCCGTCATTCCGGCCTTGAGCCGGAATCCAGCCAGCCCAAGTCTTTGGGCTGAAAGGACTCTCCCCGCCGCACAGACGTGCGTCGACTGGATTCCGGCTCAAGGCCGGAATGACGGATGGGGAGTGGCGAGCACGCCAAACCGGGTATTGGGCGTTACCCTGCTTCCGATGAAGTCGGAAACGCTATAAAGACGTTTCTTCGGCTGCTTTCATATTGGTAGCGGGCCAAACGGGGTAGGGGAATTTCGACATGCCGTCATTTGAACTGCTGACCGCCTTTTTCATAACCACCGCCCTGTTCGCCTATATTCCCGGCCCTGCCATGCTTTATGCGGCGGCGCAGACCATGGCGCGTGGCCGGTTTGCCGGGCTGATGGCGGTACTTGGCATCCATGTCGGCTGCTATTTCCACATCTTTGCCTCTGCGGCAGGGCTTTCAGTGCTGTTTCAGGCTGTTCCCTGGCTTTATCTCGCCGTGAAGCTCTGCGGCGCGCTTTATCTCGTCTGGCTCGGTTTCTCGATGCTGCGCAGCAAGCTCGAGGGCGAGGCGGTCAATCTGACCATCGAGCCGAAATCGGCCCGCCGCGCTTTCATCGACAGCATCATCGTCGATGTGCTCAACCCGAAGACCGCGTTGTTCTTTCTTGCCTTCCTGCCGCAATTCGTCGATCCGGCTGCCGCCTTTCCGGTCTGGTTGCAGCTTCTGATCCTCGGCATCGCCGTCAATTTCATCTTTTCCTCTGCCGATCTCGTCGGCGTGCTTCTGGCAGGTGCCATGGTCGGGCGTTTGAAGCGCTCCAGCGCGGTGCAGGTGCTCGCCCGGCGCGCTGCCGGAACGGTGCTGATGGGGCTTGGCGTGCATCTGGCCTTCCAGAAAACCTGATTGTCGCGGAGCCGCGCCGGGAGGCGTGAAACCCGGCCAAATGCCCCGCAAACGCGGCCTCCTGCGCCTGTGACATATGAAATTACTTGCCAAAAACGGCCAGCCGTGGTTTGACCGCCGCAAAAGCCGGTATGATCCGGCATCAAGCTTTTCAGGAAAATATCATGTCCAAACCCCATCTTCTTATCGTGGAAGCACGTTTTTACGACGATATGGCGGATGCTCTTCTCGAAGGTGCGAAATTCGCGCTCGATGAGGCTGGCGCCACCTATGACGTCATTACCGTTCCCGGCGCGCTCGAAATTCCTGCCGCCATCGCCATGGCGCTTGACGGTGCCGACAATGACGGCACGGAATATGACGGTTTCGTCGCGCTCGGCATGGTCATCCGCGGTGAGACCTACCACTTCGATATCGTCTCCAACGAATCTTCCCGCGCCTTGATGGATCTCGCCGTCAGCGAATCGCTGCCGATCGGCAACGGCATCCTCACCGTCGAAAACGACGAGCAGGCCTGGGCGCGCGTGCGCCGTTCCGACAAGGACAAGGGCGGTTTTGCCGCCCGTGCAGCGCTGACCATGATCGAACTGAAGAAAAAACTGGGTGGCTGAGCGCATGTCGAATGTTGATAATGGCGGCGAACCGCGCCATCCCTCGGTAAAACCGGCCAACCAGCGCGGCGCGGCCCGCCTTGCGGCCGTGCAGGCGCTCTACCAGATGGATGTCGGCGGAACCGGCGTGATGGAAGTCGTGGCCGAATATGAGGCGCACCGTCTCGGTCAGGAAGTCGATGGCGATACCTATCTGAAGGCCGATCCGTCGTGGTTCCGTTCCATCGTCTCCGGCGTCGTCCGTGACCAGACGAAGATCGATCCTCTGGTGCGTTCCGCCCTTCTGGAAGATTGGCCGCTGTCGCGTCTCGATGCCACCGTGCGCGCCATCCTTCGCGCCGGCACCTTCGAGATTCTCGAGCGCAATGACGTGCCGGTCGCCGTCATCGTCACGGAATATGTCGAAATCGCCCGTGCTTTCTTCGAACACGACGAGCCGAAGCTGGTGAATGCGGTGCTTGACCGCATTGCCAAGCAGGTGCGCGGCGAGGCAAAACGCTAAGATACGTTAAGTGAGGAAGACATGAGCGCCGTTTCCGTCCCCGGGCTTGAAGTTCAACTGGACGAGGCGAAGCGCAACGTCTTCCTCTTGACTATGGCGCAGGCGATCATGGGATCGGCCGCGCCTTTGAGCTTTTCGGTCGGCGCGCTTGCCGGCTATCAGCTACTGGGCGCGGACAAGTCACTGGCAACCGCGCCGCTCACCGGCTTCAATATCGGCGTGGCGCTCGGCGCCATCTGCGTTGCGGCGGCCTCACGGTTCCTCGGCCGCAAGGCCGGTTTCATGGTCGGCGCGCTGATGTGCTCGATTGGCGGCGGCATCGCCGCGGTGGCGCTCTTCCGCTCGGATTTCTGGCTGTTTGCCGTCGGCCTGCTGCTGATCGGTATTTCCGGCGGCTTCACGCAAAAAATCCGTTTCGCCGCAGCCGATGCATCGCCATCCTTTTACAAGCCGAAGGCGATTTCCTGGATTCTGGCAGGCGGGATCATTTCGGCCATCGTCGGGCCGCAACTGGCAATTCTCGGCAAGGACCTGCTTGCACCGGTCACTTTTGCCGGCGCGTTCATCGCACTGGTGCCGCTCGGCCTTGTCTCGATCGCCATTCTGGCATTCCTGAAATTGCCCGACCCGAAGGCCGCATCCACCCATACGGAGGCCGTGCGGCCGCTGTCGGAAATCGTCCGCACCCAGCGTTTCATCACCGGTATGATCTGCGGTATCGGTTCTTATGCGCTGATGACCTTCATGATGACCGGTGCGCCGCTTGCCATGGTGGTCGGCTGCGGTTTCCCCACGGAACTCGCCACGCTCGGCATCCAGTGGCACGTTCTGGCCATGTTCGCTCCGAGCTTCTTCACCGGCATGCTGATTTCCCGATTCGGTGCGGAAAAAATCGTGGCGGCCGGCCTTATCGTGCTGATGGCCTGCGCCATCGTTGCCCATATGGGCATCGAATTGTGGAATTTCTGGGCGGCGCTGATTCTGCTCGGGCTTGGCTGGAATTTCGGTTTTATCGGCGCAACCGCCATCATCACGTCAAGCTATCGCCCGCATGAAGCGGACAAGGTGCAGGGCTTTCACGATATCGTACTGTTCGGCACCGTGGCGCTCTCGTCCTTCTCTTCCGGCAAGGTGTTTACGGCATGGGGCTGGTCGGTGATGAACCTCGTCATCTGGCCGGTTGCAGGCCTTTGCCTGCTGCTCGTCCTCTCGCTGCTGCTGAGGCAGCGCAAAACCGCCGCATAAGGTCGCGTTCCTTCTCTACCCCTTTCATGTTTCAGGCAAATTTGTGGGCTTGACGCCGCACCTTTCGCCAACGCAATCTTGCCGCGCAGGTTGTTTTTCCTTGGGAGGGGAATAAACGGCCCCGACAGGACCTGGTGCGCGTGTGAACGCCCATGTCCTTGCACATGGTTCGCCGCGCCGGGGAGGGAGTGAGACCCGGCCTTTTGGGAGGTAAGTGCGCATGACCGTAATACCCTTAGTGATTTTATGTGGGGTCCTGTCCGTGGTTTACGCGGTGTGGACGACCAAGAGCGTTCTCGATGCCGATCAGGGCAACGAGCGTATGCGTGAAATAGCAGGTTTTATCCGTGAAGGTGCGCAGGCTTATCTCACCCGTCAATATCTCACCATCGCCATCGTCGGATTGATCGTCGCCGTTCTCGCCTGGTATCTGCTGTCGGCCATCGCGGCCATCGGTTTCGTTATCGGCGCGGTACTGTCCGGCGTCGCCGGGTTTGTCGGCATGCACGTTTCCGTGCGCGCCAATCTGCGCACCGCGCAGGCCGCGTCCCACAGCCTTGGCGCCGGCCTCGATATCGCCTTCAAATCGGGCGCCATTACCGGCATGCTGGTTGCCGGCCTCGCGCTGCTTGGCGTTTCCATCTATTATTTCATCCTGACCTCGGTCCTTGGCCATCCACCCGGCTCGCGCGCGGTCATCGACGCGCTGGTGTCGCTCGGCTTCGGCGCATCGCTGATTTCCATCTTCGCCCGTCTCGGCGGCGGCATCTTCACCAAGGGCGCCGATGTCGGCGGTGACCTCGTCGGCAAGGTCGAGGCCGGCATTCCGGAGGATGATCCGCGCAACCCGGCAACCATTGCCGACAATGTCGGCGATAACGTCGGCGATTGCGCCGGCATGGCGGCCGACCTGTTCGAGACCTATGCCGTGTCCGTTGTTGCGACGATGGTTCTCGCCGCGATCTTCTTTGCCGGAACGCCGATCCTGGAAAGCGCCATGGTCTATCCGCTGGCGATCTGCGGCGCCTGCATCCTGACCTCGATTGCCGGCACCTTCTTCGTCAAGCTCGGCACCAACAATTCCATCATGGGCGCGCTCTACAAGGGGCTTATCGCCACCGGCATCTTCTCGGTCGCCGGTCTTGCGGTCGCCACCTATGCAACGGTCGGCTGGGGAACGATAGGCACGGTCGCCGGAATGGAAATTACCGGCACCAACCTCTTCCTCTGCGGGCTGGTCGGCCTCGTCGTAACGGCGCTGATCGTCGTCATCACCGAATATTATACCGGCACCAACAAGCGCCCAGTCAACTCCATCGCCCAGGCATCGGTTACCGGCCACGGCACCAACGTCATCCAGGGCCTTGCGGTCTCGCTGGAATCGACGGCGCTGCCGGCCATCGTCATCGTCGGCGGCATCATCGGCACATACCAGCTCGGCGGCCTGTTCGGCACCGGCATCGCGGTCACCGCCATGCTTGGCCTTGCCGGCATGATCGTCGCGCTCGACGCCTTCGGCCCGGTAACGGACAATGCCGGCGGCATCGCCGAAATGGCGGGCCTTGATCCGGATGTGCGCAAGGCGACCGACGCGCTGGACGCCGTCGGCAACACCACCAAGGCGGTCACCAAGGGTTATGCCATCGGCTCTGCCGGTCTTGGCGCGCTGGTGCTGTTTGCCGCCTATGCCAACGACCTTTCCTACTTCGCCGCCAATGGCGATACCTATCCTTACTTCAAGGATATAGGCGAGATTTCCTTCAGCCTTGCCAATCCTTACGTCGTTGCCGGCCTGCTGTTCGGTGGCCTCATCCCCTACCTCTTCGGCGGGATCGCCATGACGGCGGTGGGCAAGGCGGCAGGTGCCATCGTCGAGGAAGTACGCCGCCAGTTTCGCGAAAAACCCGGCATCATGGCGGGCACGGAAAAGCCTGACTATGGCAGGGCGGTGGATCTGCTGACGAGAGCCGCGATCCGGGAAATGATCATCCCGTCGCTCCTGCCGGTTCTGGCCCCTCTCGTCGTCTATTTTGGCGTGCTGCTGATCTCGGGCTCCAAGGCGTCTGCCTTTGCCGCACTTGGGGCGTCACTGCTCGGTGTCATCATCAACGGCCTGTTCGTGGCGATTTCCATGACGTCAGGCGGCGGCGCATGGGATAATGCCAAGAAGAGCTTCGAGGATGGTTTCATCGACAAGGATGGCGTGCGCCACGTCAAGGGTTCGGATGCCCATAAAGCGTCGGTGACGGGTGATACCGTCGGCGACCCCTATAAGGACACCGCCGGCCCCGCCGTCAATCCGGCCATCAAGATCACCAATATCGTGGCACTGCTGCTGCTGGCGGTTCTTGCCCACTGAAAGCCTGATACCTGACACACAAAAAAGGCCCGGGGAGCAATCCTCGGGCCTTTGATTTTGCGAATGCTTTTGCCTGCCGGTCAGGGCGTATTGTTGCCCTGGCCGAGAATGCTCTTGGCGATGTTGGCGCCCGAGGTGCCGCCGGAGAGCAGCTGCTGCAGGAAGGTGAGATCCTTGCCGCCCGTCGGGGTGGTGCGCGAAATCGTGTCGAAGACCTTGCCGTCCTGCAGCGCGTAATTGGCCTTGCGCTCGATCACGCCGTCCTTGTTGAAATAGATGGCGAGAATGTTCTGCTCGACCAGCGTCGGCTTCATGAAGGCGGCGCGGCGCACGCGCTTCTGCGAGATGTAATAGAACACCTCGTTGCCGAAGGTCGCCGTGGTGGAGGGCGTGCCCATCGTCAGCAGAACCTGTTCGCGGCTGGAGCCTTCCGGGATCAGCTGCAGCGACTGCTCGTCCATGACGTAGCCATTGTGGAACACGTCGGTTGTGCTGGTGCAGGCGGAAAGCAGGCCGGATGCGAGAACAATTGCGATGGCCGTCTTGCTCAGAATTTTGCCGTGACTTGCGGATTTCTGCTTGCTCAACTGCTTTTCCCCGACTGCGATCATGAATGGCACCTTCCGGCATTGCGTGGTGCACAGTGTCTGTGCACATGATTGTGTCAATCCGGGGACGGAAAATCCCGATCACCCCCCGAATTCAATGCTTTCCCGGCCTTTTGGAACTCCTCCGGTTCTCTTCGACTGTTTCAGCCGAAAGACGAACGTGACCGCGACAGCATTGCAATTCGTGGATGCTTCGGTAAACCAGCTTTGACGATCATGCAACAAGTGCGAGGGGCGGTAAGTGAATTCACCGGTCACGTTCGGAAAAAAACGATGATATTCGGGCTGTTCAAGAAGAAAAACAACAATCGCGCCATAGTCGACCGGCAATATGAGACCTTGACGGCTGCTGCCCGCACGCCCGGTTTTTATCTCGATTTCGGCGTTCCCGATACCGTGATGGGCCGTTTCGAGATGCTGTCGGTCATCATGATTCTCTATTTCCGTCGCACCAAATCTTCCGGGGTCAGCGGCCAGGAGATTGCGCAGGAGATCGTCGACGCCTTTTTTCAGGATATCGATCATTCCATCCGTGAACTCGGTATCGGTGACCAGGGTGTGCCGAAACGCATGAAGAAATTCGCCGGCATGTTTTACGGGCGGCTCGAATCCTATGCGGCGGCACTGGATGCATCCGACCCCGTTGCCCTTGCCGCAGCGCTCCGGCGCAATATATATCCGCAGGCAGACGAGACGGCGCCGGCGCTGGACGGGCTGGCGGGCTGGATGATGGAAGCCTCTTCAGCCCTTTCCGCCGGCTCCGAAGAAACAATAGCAACCGGAAGCCTGACGCTGCCCTTGCCTGGACGATGAGGTTCACCATGAACACGCGACACGCCGCAAATGACGACCTGCCTTTTTCCTATCCCGTAAAGGTAGGCCATATTTCCGCCAATCCCGTCAGGATTGGTCTGGAAGCCAACGCCGAGGAGCTGAAGGCGCTGGCAAAATTCTGGAATGTGGTTTCTGTCGATTATCTGAAGGCGGAATTGCAGGTTACCCGTTGGAAGAAGGACGGCGTGAAGATCAAGGGCGAGGTGCATGCGGCCGTGACCCAGTCCTGCGTCGTGACGCTGGAGCCGGTCACGAGCAAGATCGACGAGCCTGTGGAGCATATTTTCGTGCCGGAGGGATCGAAACTGGCGCGGATGGTCACCAATGAGGAGGGCGAGATCGTACTCGACCCCGATGGCCCTGACATTCCCGACCAGTTCACCGGTGACAGCATCGATGTCGGCGCTGCGGTTGCCGAATTCGCCGCCCTTGCGATCGATCCCTATCCACGCAAGCCGGATGCGGAATTTCCGGAAGCCGCAGACAAAGAGCCTGAAGAGGAAAAGCGCCCGTCGCCTTTCGCCGCGTTGAAAGATTGGAAAAAAGACTGAATGGCCCCGTTGGGCTGAAATAATTTTATTGTAACAAAAGCCGGAAAAGGTATTTTCGCGCAAAATCCGCTTGAGTGGCGGCAAAAAGGATAAGGGACGAGTGATCAGAATTGCAATTGACGTCATGGGTGGCGATTTCGGCCCAGATGTTGCCATACCCGGTGCCGCCAAGGCGCTTGAACGGCACAACGATGTAACTTTTCTGCTCTACGGGCAGAAGAGCAAATGCGACCCCATTCTGGCACAATATCCCGCACTTCGGGAAAAGTCGGTCTTTCACGATTGTGAAGTCTCGGTCAGCATGGACGAAAAGCCGAGCCAGGCGCTTCGTCGCGGCCGCTACGTCTCCAGCATGTGGCGCGCCATCGAGGCCGTGAAGCTTGGTGAGGCGGATGTCGTGGTCTCCGCCGGCAATACCGGCGCGCTGATGGCCATGGCCAAATTCTGTTTGCGCACCATGGCGCGGGTGGAACGTCCGGCCATCGCCGGCATCTGGCCCACTTTGAAGGGTGAAAGCATCGTTCTCGATGTCGGCGCAACGATCGGCGCCGATTCCCAGCAATTGCTGGATTTCGCCCTGATGGGCGGTGCTATGGCGCGTGCGTTGTTCGATATCGACCGTCCCACCGTCGGCCTGCTGAATGTCGGCGTTGAGGAGGTCAAGGGTCAGGAAGAGGTGCGTGAGGCCGGACGGCTGATCCGCGAGGCAGACCTTGGCACCATCGACTATCGCGGTTTCGTTGAAGGCGACGATATCGGCAAGGGCACGGTGGATGTGGTGGTAACCGAAGGTTTCACCGGCAACATCGCGCTGAAGGCCGCCGAAGGCACGGCACGCCAGATCACCACGCTTCTGCGTGAGGCGATCTCCCGCAGCTTCTTTGCCAAGATCGGTTATGTTCTGGCGAAAAGCGCCTTTGATGTGCTCAGGGAAAAGATGGACCCGCGCAAGGTCAATGGCGGCGTGTTTCTCGGCCTCAACGGCATCGTCATCAAGAGCCATGGCGGCACGGATGCCATCGGTTTTGCCTCCGCCGTGGATGTCGGCTACGACATGGTGCACAACGGTCTGACGGCCAAGATTGAAAATGATCTGAAAATTTACCACGCAAGACGGCTTCCGCCCCCGGCGCCCGAAGCTCTCGTGGCTGACGAGGAATAAGGGAATGATCCGCTCTATAGTCCGTGGTTTCGGGGCAGCGCTTCCGAAGCGTGTCATGACCAACAGCGAAATCGAAGGGGTCGTCGAGACGACCGACGAATGGATCGTGCAGCGCACCGGCATCCGGCAGCGCTATATCGCCGGCGAAGGCGAAACGACCGCTTCGCTCGGCGAGGCTGCGGCCCGCGCTGCGCTCGACAATGCCGGCCTGACCCCTGATGATATCGATCTCATCATTCTGGCGACGTCCACTCCGGACAACACCTTTCCGGCAACCGCGGTGAATATCCAGAATCGCCTCGGCATGACCCATGGTTTTGCCTTCGACATGCAGGCCGTCTGCTCCGGTTTCGTCTATGCCGTTTCGACCGCCGATCTCTATATTCGCGGTGGCATGGCCAAGCGCGTTCTGGTCATCGGCTCTGAAACGTTCTCGCGCATTCTCGACTGGAAAGACCGCACCACCTGCGTTCTGTTCGGCGATGGCGCAGGCGCTCTCGTTCTGGAAGCTGGTGAAGGCGAGGGGACTTCTGACGATCGCGGCATCCTGACCGCGCAGCTGCGGTCTGACGGTTCGCACAAGGAAAAGCTTTACGTCGATGGCGGACCGTCCACGACAGGCACCGTCGGCCATCTGCGCATGGAAGGCCGCGAAGTGTTCAAGCATGCTGTCGGCATGATCACCGACGTCATCGAACAGGCTTTCGAAGCGACGGGCACGACGGCTGATGATCTCGACTGGCTGGTGCCGCACCAGGCCAACAAGCGCATCATCGACGGATCGGCGAAGAAGCTCAACATCGATCCGGAAAAGGTGGTCATCACCGTCGACAAGCACGGCAATACCTCGGCCGCATCCATTCCGCTGGCGCTTGCCGTTGCGGCCAGTGATGGCCGCATCAAGAAGGGCGATCTGGTCATGCTTGAGGCCATGGGCGGCGGTTTCACCTGGGGTGCGGTGCTGCTGCGCTGGTAACGGTAAATTCATTGCGCGGGGAGGCGTCGACGCGAAATCGGTTGTGTTTTTCGCAGTCGGGGCCTGATCTGTCGCGCCTTAGCACCCTGTCGTTGCGGCAAAACCGCGCTCAGCGCCCTAAGCCCTTGCACTGATTGCCGAAAGCCTCAAATGAATCTGGAACAATCCCTTGACCGGTCGCCACAAGGGAAATAATCTCGGCGGCTCCTAGAGAAAAATTCAGACACGGTTTGTGGGGAAAAATGGCCGGGAAGACAGTGACACGCGCAGATCTTGCAGAATCTGTGTTTCGTAAAGTCGGGCTGTCCCGCACCGAATCCGCAGAACTGGTCGAGACGATCATCGACGAGATTTGCAACGCGATCACCCGTGGCGAGGTCGTCAAGCTTTCGTCCTTCGCGACATTCCAGATCCGGGAAAAGAACGAACGTATCGGGCGCAACCCGAAAACGGGTGAGGAAGTTCCGATTTCGCCGCGCCGGGTCATGACCTTCAAGGCGTCGAATGTGCTGAAGCAGCGCATTCTCAAGGCGCACACGGCCCGCAAGGCCAAGCAAAAGGGCCAAAAGGCCGGGGCGTAAGCTGGCTGCGGCACGGCATTTTTGCCATATGGCAAGCCCTTTTCCCCATTCTTCTTGTGAACATGCTTGAATTTCAACGTGCAAGCCGTTGAAATCCGGTCGACTCGCATCATAATCAATTTTAATAATTGGTATCTTGCCGTGACGGGCATCGGCGTGAAGATCGAATACGGTTTTCGCGACGGTGCAATGTGCGGCGGATGATAGGCGTTCTGTTCAGCACCCGGCTGGATGCATGGCGCTCCAGGTCCGGATGGGAGTGGAAATTTGGACAAAAGCCCCGACGCGTTTCGGACGATCAGTGAAGTGGCGGATGAGCTGAACCTGCCGCAGCACGTGCTGCGTTTCTGGGAAACACGCTTTCCGCAGATCAAGCCGATGAAACGGGGCGGGGGCCGCCGTTATTACCGTCCTGATGATATCGATCTCCTCAAAGGCATTCGTCACCTTCTTTATGACCATGGTTACACCATCAAGGGCGTGCAGAAGCTGCTGAAAGCCAATGGCAACCGTTTCGTGGCGGCCATTGCCTCGGGTGATCTCGCCACCATGGAAGCCATAATGGCGGCGAGCGGTGAGAAGGAAGTTGCCGAACCGCGCGTCATCGATACCGATGGGGACGAGGTCGTCGGCCGTCCAAAGGCCAAGCCGAGCGGTCGCTTCTTCGGCTTCGGCGGCGGCAACAGCGATGCGGAGATATCGGTCGGCAAGTCGGGCATCGGCAAGGATGATCAGGCGCTGCTTCAGGAAGCCCTGTTCGATCTGCTCGAATGCAAGCGGCTTCTCGATCAGGTTCGCTGATCATTTATCCACAGGTCTGTTCGAGCATTTCCAGGAAAAATGAATCCCGATTTTCCGTCCGGAAATGCGCCAAAACAAAGAGTTAGAGCGCTTTCGTGATTCGAAGAATGCGCAAATGCTCTAAAATGCCAACCTTTCGGAAACTCCTTTGGCTGATAATGCGGCTCCGTAAACAAGGAGTCCGATCGTGAGCAATCGAAAATCGACAGGGCGACGCCGGACGGCGAAGAAATCGGCTGGTGGCAGCGTCTGGCCATGGGTGCTGATGCTGGGCCTCGTCGCCGGCGGTATTCAGGCTTACGAATATCGCGATAGTCTTCTGCCGCAGCGCCATGTTGCGAAGGCGACATCCGCGACAACGAATACCCCGAAACTCGCAACCGCAGCGAAACGCGAGGCCGCACCGGAAAAAGTGGCGAGCATTCGGCCTGCATCGCCGGTTTCGCCCGGCAACGGGCCGGTTCCGCCACGCTCCATCGCCATGCCATCCCCATCATCGCAGAGCCAGGTCGCCGCCATTCTGCCGGAAGCCCGGCCCACGATCGAAAAAATCTCTATTGGTGAAAAGAGCGGTGCCTTTGCCTTTTGTGGCCGCTCCGGGCTTAACAATTGTGTGGCCGACGGCAACACGTTCTGGATGAAGGGCGTGAAAATGCAGCTCGCCGGCATCGAGGTTCCGCAGATCGACCGGGCGCGCTGTATGGAAGAACGCCAGCGCGGTTTCGTCGCCAAGGTCAGGCTTCGGGACATGCTGAATGCCGGTACCTTCGATGTCGCCTCTTCCGCGGGTGCCAGCGGGCAAGCCATGGAACGCAAACGTCTTTCGCGTTCAGGCGTCTCCTTTGCCGATCAGCTCGTACGCGAAGGACTGGCACATCCGGCATCTGCAAAAAATCAGTCCTGGTGTGGCTGAGGCCCCGTTGACCGAGACCGTTCTGCCTGTGTAGATGAGGCGCTGTCAGCATTCGGGATCGGAACTGTTTAATCCTGTCCCGACTAATGACGAAGCAAGTTGCAGCGCCGGAGCCGGATCGGCAGGCGGCGCGGTAATGCGGACGTGGCGAAATCGGTAGACGCAGCAGACTTAAAATCTGCCGACCATTGGTCTTGCGGGTTCAAGTCCCGCCGTCCGCACCATCTTCCCTTTGATTTATACCCTATCCGACGTTCTGAGCCGGCGTAAAAACGCCCGTTCATGTGCCGTCGTCCGTTCTTGAAAATCATCAAAAAGAACCTATTGACCTTGCCACGATGGGAAGCCCTATCTTTTTCGATATAAAGAAAAGAGGGGTCATACGCATGTCACAAATAGAGATCCGGGCGAGTCATCAGATTGCGATCGATGGCATGACATGCGCCTCCTGCGTCGGTCGTGTCGAGAAGGCGATTGCCAAGGTGCCGGGGGTCCTGAAGGCCTCGGTCAATCTCGCGACCGAGCGCGCCGATATTGCCTTTTCCGGCCCGCCCGATGTGATGGCTGTCATCGCAGCCGTGCGGAATGCGGGTTATGGCGTCGATGAGAAAACCATCGAACTCGATATTGAGGGCATGACCTGCGCTTCCTGCGTCGGGCGTGTAGAGAAGGCGCTGAAGGCTGTTGCCGGTGTCGCCGATGCAAGCGTCAATCTGGCAACGGAACGCGCCACCGTCCGCGTTGCCGGCAATGCCGTCTCTGCTGCCAGGCTGGCGCAAGCAATCAGCCAGGCTGGCTACAAGGCGAGCGAGATCGCCGCAGATAAGGCCAAGGGTGATGAGCCGGACCGGCGCGAAGCCGAATTGCGCGGTCTGAAAATCAGCCTCGCCGTGGCCGTTGTCCTGACGCTGCCGGTCTTCGTGCTGGAGATGGGCTCGCATCTGGTCCCCGCCATCCATGATTTCGTGATGGAAACGGTCGGCATGCGGGAAAGCTGGTATCTGCAATTTGCGCTGACCACGCTTGTTCTCTTCGGACCCGGTCTGCGCTTCTTCAAAAAGGGCATACCCGCACTTCTGCGGCTCGCACCCGACATGAATTCGCTGGTGGTGCTGGGCACCGCTGCCGCCTGGGGATTTTCGGTGGTCGCGACTTTCCTGCCGGAAATCCTGCCAAGCGGTACGGCCAATGTCTATTATGAGGCGGCGGCGGTCATCGTCACGCTCATTCTGCTCGGCCGTTTTCTCGAGGCGCGCGCCAAGGGTCGCACCAGCGAGGCGATAAAGCGGCTGGTTGGCTTGCAGGCCAAGTCGGCCCGTGTCCTGCGCAATGGCGAAACCATCGATGTGCCGTTGCAGGATGTGCAGACGGGTGATGTGATCGTCGTTCGTCCGGGCGAAAAGGTGCCCGTCGATGGCCTGGTGCTCGATGGCTCCTCTTATGTCGATGAATCGATGATAACAGGTGAGCCGATCCCGGTGACCAAGGCGGCGGGTTCCGAAGTCGTCGGCGGTACGGTCAACCGCAATGGCTCCTTCACCTTCCGCGCCACCAAGGTGGGCGCTGATACGCTGATCGCGCAGATCATCCGCATGGTCGAGGAAGCGCAGGCCGACAAGCTGCCCATTCAGGCGCTGGTGGACAAGGTGACCAACTGGTTCGTGCCGGCGGTGATGCTGGCGGCGCTCGCCACCTTCATCGTCTGGTTCGTGTTTGGGCCGGACCCGGCTTTGACCTTCGCGCTTGTCAACGCTGTTGCCGTCCTCATCATCGCCTGTCCCTGCGCCATGGGCCTTGCCACGCCCACCTCCATCATGGTCGGCACCGGCCGCGCTGCCGAGATGGGTGTGCTGTTCCGGCGCGGCGACGCGCTCCAGACCCTGCGCGACGCCGATGTTATCGCCGTCGACAAGACCGGCACGCTGACGCTCGGCAAGCCGAAAATGGTACATTTCAGCACAACCGAGGGCTTCGACCCTGACGAGGTGCTGCGCCTTGTTGCCTCGCTTGAGAGCCGTTCCGAACACCCCATCGCCGAGGCAATCGTTGAGGCTGCGAAACATGGCGGCCTGATGCTTGCTGATGCGGAAGGTTTTGAGGCCACCCCCGGTTTTGGTGTGGCGGCGATAGTCGACGGCCGTAAGGTCGAGGCGGGCGCGGATCGCTTCATGACGAAGCTCGGCTACGATGTCGCCATGTTCGCCGGTGATGCTGAGCGGCTGGGCAGGGAAGGGCAGTCGCCGCTTTATGCCGCCGTCGATGGCAGGTTGGCCGTGATCATCGCCGTTGCCGATCCGGTGAAGCAGACGACGCCGGAAGCGATTGCGGCGCTGCATGCGCTGGGTCTCAAGGTCACGATGATTACGGGCGACAATCGTCGCACCGCCGAAGCCATCGCTCGCCGTCTTGGCATTGATGAGGTGGTGGCGGAAGTGCTGCCGGATGGCAAGGTCGAGGCCGTGAAGAGACTTGCCGCCGGCGGGCGACGCGTCGCCTTTGTCGGCGATGGCATCAACGATGCGCCGGCGCTTGCGGCAGCCGATGTCGGCCTTGCCATAGGCACGGGCACGGATGTCGCCATTGAAAGCGCCGATGTGGTGCTGATGTCGGGCGATCTTCGCGGCGTTGCCAATGCCATCGCTCTCTCCAAGGCGACGATCCGCAATATCGGCCAGAATCTGTTCTGGGCCTTCGCCTACAACGCCGCACTCGTTCCCGTGGCAGCCGGAATATTGTATCCTGTCAACGGCGTTCTGCTGTCGCCGGTCCTTGCCGCCGGAGCCATGGCGCTTTCCAGCGTATTTGTCCTGACGAACGCGCTGCGCCTGAAAAGCTTCCGTGCCCCGCTGGTGGACAAAGCGGCCGGCATGCAGCTCGCAGCGGCCGAATAGGAGGGCGGATATGATGACGCCTGGCAACACAGTCTATCTGCCGCAGATCGGACGCAGCATCATGGTGGCGCAAGGTGAAACCGTGCTTCAGGCCGCGCTGGCGGCAGG
The DNA here is from genome assembly GCF_001263295.1 of Agrobacterium sp. SUL3. Taxonomy (NCBI): domain Bacteria; kingdom Pseudomonadati; phylum Pseudomonadota; class Alphaproteobacteria; order Hyphomicrobiales; family Rhizobiaceae; genus Agrobacterium; species Agrobacterium sp. SUL3. The sequence continues at coordinate 390,704 of NZ_KQ414500.1, read as the reverse complement.
CATCACCTATCCGCACGGCTGTCGCATGGGCCGCTGCGGCGCCTGCAAATCGCATCTCGTCTCCGGCGAGGTCGATCTTCTCAAGCACACGCCCTTTTCATTGACCGATGAGGAAAAGGCGGAAGGCCTGACGCTTGCCTGCCGCGCCGTGCCGCTGAGCGACGTGACGATCGGCTGGCTCAATGGCGAGGACGAATTCGCCGATATTCCGACCGGCCGCTTCGAAGGCGTGGTGGCGGAAACTGTAGATGCGACACATGATATCAAGCTCATCCGCATCAGGCTCGACGATAGGGCGCAGTTCGCCTTCAAACCCGGTCAATATGTGCGCCTGCTTTACCCGGACTGTTCGCCGCGCGACTATTCCATCGCCAGCCGGATTGACGAGGAGTTGATCGAATTCCACATCCGGCATGTGCCGGGCGGCCTGACAAGCGGCCATATATTCGCGCAGGCCAAGGCAGGCGATCCTGTCATATTGGTAGGGCCTTTCGGGTCGTCATTCCTGCGGGAAAAACATTGCGGGCCAATCCTTGGCATTGCCGGCGGCTCGGGTCTGGCGCCGGTCAAGGCGGTTGTCGAGGCTGCTCTTGCAACGGGGCAAGTGACGGGCCGGGACCGTCCTATTCATGTTTATTTCGGCGCCCGCGCCCTGCGTGACCTTTATATGGTCGATCATTTCGAGGCGCTTACCGCGCGGCACGGCAATCTGAGCTTCGTTCCGGTTCTCTCCAATGAGCCACATGCGCAGATGCGGTGCGGTTATGTCGGCAATGCGGTGGCGGATGATTTCGACGACCTTGACGGCTGGAAAGCCTATCTCGCAGGCCCGCCGGCGATGATCGAGGCGACCGTGCCGCAACTGGTGGCGCGGGGTATGCGCACCGCCGACATTCATGCAGACGTGTTTTTCACCCCGGACAGATAGGAGCAGGATCCATGAATATCGGCTCAGCCGCCACCGCGTCAGGTGTTTCTGCGAAGATGATCCGTCATTACGAGATGATCGGCCTGATCAAATCGGCAAACCGCACGGATGCCGGATACCGGGTCTACACGGCCAATGATCTGGAAACGCTGCGTTTCATCAGGCGCGGACGCGACCTTGGTTTCTCGATAGAAAAGATCAGGCAGCTGATGACCCTGTGGCGTGATCCGGGCGGTGCGTCCTGCGATGTCAAACGCATCGTCATGGAACATGTCGTGGATCTGGAAGCCAAGATGCATTCGCTCCGCGACATGGCCGACACGCTTCGAAATCTCGCAACCTATTGCCCTGACAATGGCGAGCCGGATTGCCCGATCATTCAGGATCTGGCGCAATCCGAAGATCCCGATTTTGTTCCGGTGGCGGTTGTGCCCAAGCGCTCCGGAATGCTGAAGGGCACCTCCGGCGTGGCGACGGAGTTATCGCGCCTTATGAAATAAACAGCGGTTCCCATCGGGGACTGATGGTCGATTGCAGCAAACGCCAATTGTGGTGAAGGGAACCGGGCCATGTGGATACAGATATTGCAACGCTTCCTTATTCTGTGCCTGATGCTGACGATCGTTTCCGTCATCGCGTTTCTTTTGCCCTATATGGCGGGTGGCGATCCGGCCCGCACCATCCTGTTTTCCCGTATGCGCGATACCGCGCTCGATCCGCACGCGGTGGAGGCGCTGCGGATAAGTCTCGGGCTCGACCGGCCGCTCTATGTGCAATATTTCGCCTGGCTCTCAAACGCGCTGCGCGGCGATCTGGGCTTTTCCTTCACCAGCAGCCAACCCGTGGCCGGTGAGCTTTTGCGCTCTCTCGGCGTATCGGTAACGCTGGCGCTGACGGCGCTTGCAATCGCGGTCGCCGTTGCCCTGCCGCTCGGTACGCTGGCGGCGATGCGCCCAGGCGGGCGGCTCGACAATTTCGCGACGCTGATGATCCAGACCTTCGTTGCGACGCCGGAATATTGGTTCGCGCCCATGTCGGCGCTGGTCTTTGCGCTCTATCTCGGCTGGTTGCCGTCGGCGGGATGGGACAGCTGGCGTTCGCTGGTGCTTCCCGCCTTGACCCTGACGTTGCGCCCGCTCGCCTATTTCACGCAGGTGACACGTGCAGCGATGGCCGAGGTTCTGCGCGCACCCTATATCACCGCGGCCCGCAGCCGGGGTCTCGGCATGCATAGCACAGTCTTGCGGCACGGCGTCCGCAACGGCTCGCTGCCGGTCGTCACCTTCTTTGCATTGTGGCTCGCGGGCCTGCTTGGCGGATCGGTGGTCGTGGAAGTCATCTTCGCCATCCCCGGCATGGGTCGGCTTCTGTACGACGCCGTGGTCAATCGCGACATCCCCATGCTGCAGGGTGGTTTCATCTGCATCGTCGCCCTCTCCATCCTGATCAATACCCTGGCCGACGGCTTTTATGTCCTGATCAATCCAGCAATGCGAGGTCACAATGACCATTAGCCAGTTCCCGAGCGCGCCGGTAGCCGCCTTGCCCCTGAGCAATACGCCCATGACCAACACGCCAATGACCGCCACCCCCAAGCGCCCGTCAACCTTCAGTCGGTTCACGGACTTCATCAGCCGGCGGCATTGGACCTTTTATGCGGGATCGGCGATCTTTCTCGTCATCATCCTGCTGCTGGTCATCGCGCCATGGATATCGCCCTATAATCCCGCACAGCAGAACCTTCGCCTGCGGTTGAATGCGCCAAGCGCCACCTACTGGCTGGGAACGGACCATCTCGGCCGCGACGTGCTCAGCCGGTTGCTGATAGGCGGTCGTTTCACGGTCACGATTGCCGCCATCACCGTCATTCTGTCGGTCGCCATCGGCACCTTTGTCGGCATCATCAGCGGCCGCAGCCGCGGTATCCTTGACGAAGTCCTGATGCGCGTGGTCGACCTGCTCATCGCCATTCCAGACGTGGTGATCGCCATCTTCCTCGTCGCCATCTTCGGGCCGGGATATGGAACCTTGATCGCGTCGCTGACGATTGTCGGCTGGACGCCTTTTGCGCGGCTGGCGCGCGGGCTGACGCTGTCGATCAATTCCCGCGAATATATCCGCGCGGCGGAAGTGCTTGGCTGCACGCGGCGCTTCATCATCTTCCGGCATATCATTCCGAACACGATCTGGCCGATTGCGGCCGTGGCGTTCCTGCGTTTCGGCCACAAGCTCATCACGGTCGGTGGTTTGTCGTTCCTGGGGCTCGGTGTGCAGCCGCCGGCCGCCGACTGGGCGCTGATGCTGGCCGATGCACAGGCTTATGCAGAGCGCATGCCCGTTCTCGTCATCGCACCCGGCCTGGCGATTTTCCTCGCAGCCTTGAGCGTGACGTGGATCGGCCACGGGCTGAACCTGGAGACCAAAAAACAGAATGGTCATTGATGCCTGTCGGCAGGTAATGGCCGGCTTGATCATCGTCAAACATAGCTGACGCAAAGGAACTGGAAGGAGAGTAATATCGTCTGAAGCCGCATGAAAATACGCAAATGCCTCCGATTCAATAAAAATAAGGGGAACTCTTATGAATATCGAAGGACAAACGCATGCCATTACGGCCATGTCTCCCGAATGCGCACCGCTTCTGGAAATAGAGGACCTGCACGTTTCGGTGCCGGCGCAAAATGGCCGAAAATTTGTCATTTCTGGCCTCACTCTTTCCGTCAATGCCGGTGAAGTGGTCGCTCTCGTTGGCGAATCCGGTTCCGGCAAGAGCATGACGGCCCTGTCATTGATGCGGCTTTTGCCGCAGGGCGCGGAAATCAATTCCGGCCGCATTTCCTTTGCCGGGCGCGATATCCTCGCGCTTTCCTCCTCCGAACTCGATGCGCTGCGCGGTGCCGATATCGGCATGCTGTTCCAGCAGCCGCAGGCCATGCTTGATCCGACCAGCCGGGTTAAGACGCAGGTTGCCGAGCCGCTGTGGGTCCATCGCAAGATGAGCAGGAGCGCTGCGCTCAACCGGGTCGTCGGCCTCCTGTCAGATGTCGGCATTCCAGACCCGTCGGCGCGGGCGCAATGTTTCGCACATGAGCTTTCCGGTGGCATGGCGCAGCGTGTCATGATTGCCGCGGCACTCTCGGGCAATCCACAACTGCTGATCGCTGATGAACCGACAACGGCTCTCGATGTCACCGTTCAGGCACAGATATTGCGTCTGCTTGATGACGAACGTCGCAAGCGTCGGCTCGCCACCCTGCTGATCACCCATGACCTGTCGGTCGTTGCCGCCTTCGCGGACAGGATTGCGGTGATGTATGCCGGCCGTATCGTTGAGGAGGGGCCGACACAGGCGATCCTCAAGGCGCCGCAACATCCTTATACAAAGGCACTGATCAGCTGCTCGCTTCTGACCACGGACAGTGAGGGACAGTTGCTGACGATCCCCGGATCGAGCTCGCAGGCCCATGACATGTCCTGCGGCTGCCGGTTTCATCCGCGCTGCGCGCTTGCCAAGTCGGCCGACATGGGCAGCCGGTGCATGGCGTCGGAACCGGATCTGAATGCCCTACCGGAAGGGCGTAAGGCGCGGTGCTGGGCGGTCGGTGAGGACCATGCCGGCGACCATACCAACCACGCTATCTGCTGAAGGAGGGGACGATGCAATTGACAGCTGTAAAACAGACCCCGCCATCCGCCGATAGTGACACTCACCCCTATGTGGTGGCGAAGAACCTCTGCAAATATTATCCGATATCCGGCCTCGGTCACCGGGTGGTGAAATCAGTCGACGATGTGTCCCTGACCATCGGTGAAGGAGAAGTGCTCGGCCTTGTCGGCGAATCCGGATGCGGTAAAAGCACTGTCGCCGGGCTGATCACCCGGATGACCCACGCGACCAAAGGCGAGGTCAGCATCGGCGACCACGACATATTGCACATGCAGGGCGAGACGCTGCGGCGCATGCGCCGGGTCGTGCAGCTGGTGTTTCAGGACCCATATTCCGCGCTTGATCCGCGCATGCGCATCGGGCAGAGCATGGAAGCGCCGCTGGCCCAGCACGGCATCGGCAACCGTGAGGAGCGCACCGCGCGTGTGTTCAGGATGCTGGAGGAAGTCGGTCTCGATTCATCGTTTTTCGACCGTTATCCGAGCCAGTGTTCCGGCGGGCAGTTGCAGCGCGTCGTCATCGGGCGCGCACTTCTGCTCAATCCAAGCTTCCTTGTCTGCGACGAGCCGACCTCGGCGCTCGATGCTTCCATGCGCACGCAGATACTCAACCTCTTGATGGACATGAAACGCCGCCATGGTTTGACGGTTCTGATGATTTCCCACGACTTGCGTGTTGTGCGTTATCTCTGCGATCGCATCGCGGTGATGTATCTCGGGCGGATCGTCGAAATCGCCGATCGGGAAGAGCTTTTTCGTGCGCCGAAACATCCCTACACCAAGGCTTTGATCGCTTCGTCAATGCTGGATGAAACCGGCCTTTACGCGCCGGAAATGCTGCTCGACGGCGATTTGCCGAGCCCGCTCAATCCTCCGAGCGGCTGCAAATTTCACACCCGCTGCAAATATGCGACGCCGATTTGCAGCGAAAAGGAGCCGGTGCTGGAGGGCGTTGCCGGCGAGCATTTCGCCCGTTGCCACCATTGGCGTGAATGGAGTTGAAGCACGAAGCAGTTGCGGTTTTGTGCTTTGGTAAAAACAGATGAATCGTGTGTCTGAGGTTTAATATCGGAATTAAATTCCGAGTATAGCGCAATAAAATAAATGTTATTCAGATGGATATTCGATGAGTATCCACTGGATATTCTTTTGTCTTATGACTTGAGGAAATTTAATCGGCAATTTTATGAAAATAAGTGAATTGTGAGCGTTATCATCAAAAATAAAAGGGGAATATTCCATGATGAAGCACGCACTTTTGGCGACATGCGCCATCGTGACTGCGTTTGGAGCCGATGCAGCCAAGGCCGGCACGATTACCTATGACGATAATTTCGGGGTGAAGACCGGCTGGCAGATGGCGTCCGACGATGCCTATCTCGGCTCTCGCGCGGGTTGTTTCGAAAGCCTGATACGTGTCGGCTACGACATGAAACTGGAGCCGAGTCTGGCTGAATCCTGGGCACAGACCGGCCCTAAGGTATGGGAATTCAAGCTACGCAAGGGCGTCAAGTTCCAGAACGGCGAAGCGCTGGATGCCAAGGCCGCGGTCAATGCGCTCTCCAATCTTTTGCAGGCACCGGTTCCGGCCCGTGCCTTTTCACCAAAGCTGATCGCTAGCGTCGAAGCGGGCGGCGATGATACCGTGAAGATAACCACGATCGAGCCATCGGTGCTGCTGCCCGCGCAGATGGCGAGCCCTGCCACCTCCATTCTCGCGCCATCGGCCTATAAGGATGGCAAGGTCGATCCAGTCGGAACCTGTACCGGACCTTTCAAGATCACGGAGGTCGATCCCAGCCAGCATATGATGCTGACTGCCAATCATGATTATTGGGGTGGCATGCCGAAACTTGCGGGCGGCCGCGTGAATTTTGTGCCCGATGCCGACACCCGCGCCACCCAGGCAAGAACCGGGGAAGCACAGATTTCGCGCCTCGTTCCGCCATGGACCGTCAAGACCATCGAATCGACCGACGGCGTCAAGGTCGCGCCTATCCCGTCGCCCCGCATCACGGAACTGTTGCTGAACAACTCCAGACCGCCTTTCGACAATATCAAGGTGCGGCAGGCGATCCAGGCCGCCATCGATACGGGGGGCATCGCCGACAGCATCTATGAAGGTGCGGTGAAGGGCGCCGCCATGCCCTTTGCATCGGGTGAGCCATGGGCTGCAAAGGAGGCCAAACCCGCCTATGACGTGGAAAAAGCCAAGGATCTGCTGAAGGAAGCGGGCATTGCACCCGGCAGCCTGAAGGTGACGCTGCTTGCCTATACGGCAAAGACGGAACTGAAGGATGTCGCGGCGATCATTCAGGCGCAACTGCAGGAACTCGGCATCAAGGTTGATGTCCGCGTTGCCGATTACAGTGCGATCGAACCCGACCTTCTGGCCGGCAAGTTCGATATGGCGCTGCTGTCGCGCGGTTATGCCACGGATGTTGCCGAACCGGCCGGTTTCCTGAATGCCGATTATACCTGCGGCGGCAGCTACAACATCTCGCATTATTGCAATGAGGCGACCGACAAGCTGATCAAATCCGCCTACGCGACGGCCGAACCCGCCAAGCGCTATGCCATTTACAGCGAGGCGGCGCAGAAGATTTACGACGAAGCCGTCTCCGTCTTTCTGATCCATGAGACGGTGTTTGATGCCTATTCGGCCAAGCTCGAAAATTACAAACCCCATCCGCTCAACTACTTTGTCATGACCAAGGATCTGGCGACCAAGTAATCTGGCGCGATATTGCCGATGAAGAGGGACTCGGCTCGCAAGAGCCGGGTCTTTTTTGATGGTAAATTGGAGAACTTCTCCTCCCGCATTTCGGCTCATGGCCAAGATGACGGTATGTGATGATTTACGTCATTAGCATCGGGAAAACCTCCACCGTCATCCCTGTCGAAGGGAGAGGGCATCTGCCCTATCGGGAGGCGAGGGGGACGAATACATATGTCGTCCAAGGGCTGTCACAGAATTTGAGTGAAGCTGGGTAGAGCGATCCGGCGGCTGCTGGGATAAAGCGCCGCCGGTGTCTTTTCAGATCAGGCGCATGCTTCCGGCGTATAGCCTGCAGCGGTAATGATTTCAGCAATACGTGCAGCATCTGAAACGCCGCCGACGACAACGGTGCGGCTTGCCGGATCGGCATGCACGGCGGCACCGGGAACGGTTTTTTCGATCGCGCCCTTGATCACACCGGCGCAGTGACCGCAGGTCATGTCTTCAACATGGAAAGAAAGATCGGCATCAACCGGTGCCGTGGTGGTTTCGGCGTGATGCTGGTGAGCGGTGCACATGGGGCGGTTCTCCTTGGTTGGAATTCGTAACAGGGAGAGCCTGGACTATTCCAACGTGGGAAGGTCAAGCGCTTTATTCACGCAGGATCGACGATCTCAATTCTTCCAGAAAATCGGCATCAGCAGCACCAGAACCGTCAGGATTTCGAGACGCCCGAGCAGCATCATCACCGAGAGGAGATAAAGCGCCGGGTCGCTGATCGTGGAGAAATTTCCCGCCGGACCGATGATCGGGCCAATGCCGGGGCCGACATTGGCAAGCGAGGTCGCAACGGCCGAGGTGGCGGTGAGGAAATCATATCCCATCAGGCTCATGGCGAGGCTGCCGGCGATCCACAGCGCAATGAAACAGCTGACAAACAGGAAAATCGTCCGGATCGTATCCGGATCAACGATCTGCTGTCCGTAACGGACCGAATAAACGGCATTCGGATAGATCAGCTTTTTCAGCCCGGCCCGCACCACGTTGAACATGATGAGGAACCGGTACGCCTTTATGCCGCCAGCCGTCGAGCCGGAGCAGCCACCCATGAAGGTCGCAAAAAAAGCGACGATGATGACGAAGGGACCCCAGAGCGTATAGTCGTCGCTGGCGAAACCGCCTGTGGAAAGGATCGATGTCATGTTGAAGAAGGAATGGCTGAGCGCGTCATCCAGCGGCACGCCGTTTCTAAGGTGATGATAAACGCCGACTGCAATCGAAATCGCGCAGAGGTAGCCGAGGAAGACGGCGATCTGCGGATCGCGCAGCGTCTCCAGCCGGCGGCGCACGGCAAGCAGGATCATCACCGAAAAGGGCAGGCTGCCGAAGATCAGGAAGACGGTGGCGATCCACAGGAGCGCCGTGTTGTTGAAATAGGCGAAAGATGCGTCATGGGTCGAAAACCCGCCGGTTGCGACGGTCGACATGGCATGGTTCAGCGCATCGAAATGCGACATGCCGGCAAAGTCGTAAGCAACCGTGCAGGCCAGCGTCATGATGATATAGATCGCCACGAAAGCGCGGGTGAAGCTTGCCAGCCGCGCGAAGGGCCGGTCGTTGCCGGTATCGGAGGATTCCATGCGGAAGAAGGTCATGCCGCCGACGCGCAGCAGCGGCAGGATGAAGAGACCCAGCGCGACGATACCGATGCCGCCCAGCCAGCACAGCAGCGAGCGCCAGAGCAGGATGCCCTGCGGCGCATTGTCGAGACCGGCAATAACGGTCGATCCCGTCGTCGTGATGGCGGAAATGGATTCGAAAAGGGCCTGGCCAAGCGTCAGGTTGAGTTCGGACAAATAAAGCGGAACTGCCCCGACGATGGAAAAGACCAGCCAGAGAATATTGACGAGCAGGAAGCCGAAACGCTTGTTGAAGGCGGCAATCGGCCCGCGCGTCGCAAGCGCGCAGGCAAGCGCAAAGCCGCCGCACATGAAACCCGACAGTGCAAAAACCATCCAGTCGTCATTGCCGTAATAAAGGTCGGTCAACGCTGGAAGGAACATGGCCGTCGCCATGTAAAGCCCGAAGATGGACGAAACGTATATGACCGAGCGCAGAAGGTTGCTGTTCAAGAAATGAAACCCAGAGTTCGTGGCCGCGCTGAAATGAGTCTTTGTCTCCGACGCCTTCCTATGGCATAGCGGGTGCCATTATGAATTTCAATGGATTGACTATCGTGGACAAGCAGCTTGTGGAAGCAGCGCGGCGGGAAGTGCGGGAAATATTCCCGGAAACGCCGTTGCAGTTGAATGAACATCTCAGCCGTCGGTATGGCGCGTCGATTTGGCTGAAGCGTGAAGATCTGTCCCCGGTTCGTTCCTACAAGATTAGAGGCGCATTCAACTTTCTCCGCAAGGCGGTGGCCAAGGCCGGCAAGGACAAGGTTTTCGTCTGTGCGTCCGCCGGCAACCACGCCCAGGGCTTTGCTTTCGCCTGTCGCCATTTCGGCGTTCACGGCGTCGTTTTCATGCCGGTGACGACACCCCAGCAGAAGATCGAAAAGACCCGCATCTTTGGTGGAGAATTCATCAAAATCCGGCTGGTGGGCGATATATTCGACCAGTGCTATGCAGCCGCGCGTCAACACGTGCAGGACAATGACGGTTACATGGTGCCGCCGTTTGACCACGAGGATATCATCGAGGGTCAGGCGACGGTCGCCGCCGAGATCATGGACCAGCTTCCGGAAGGCACCAAGCCTGATATCGTCGTCATGCCGGTTGGCGGCGGCGGGCTTTCGGCCGGCCTCACGGGTTTCCTCGCCGGCACTGTCAGTAAGGAGAACTTCGTGTTCTGCGAGCCGGAAGGCGCGCCGAGCCTGAAAAAGAGCCTTGAACGCGGAGAACCGGTGACGCTGAACAAGGTCGATAATTTTGTTGATGGCGCTGCCGTCGCCCGCATCGGCGATTTGAATTTCAAGGCGTTGAAGGATTTTCCGGCCGAGCAGGTCATGCTCATCCCGGAAAACGCCATCTGCGTGACGATCATTGAGATGCTGAACCTTGAGGGCGTGGTGCTGGAGCCCGCCGGCGCGCTGGCGATTTCCGCGCTCGAAAAGCTTGGCCGCGAGAGGCTGGAAGGCAAGACGGTTATCGCCGTCGTTTCCGGTGGCAATTTCGATTTCGAGCGCCTGCCGGATGTGAAGGAACGCGCCATGCGTTACACCGGCGTGAAGAAATATTTCATTCTGCGCCTGCCGCAGCGCCCCGGCGCGCTGCGTGATTTCCTCAACCTGCTCGGCCCGGACGACGATATCGCCCGTTTCGAATATCTGAAAAAATCGGCCCGCAATTTCGGCTCGATCCTGATCGGTATCGAAACCAACGCGCAGGAAAACTTCGCAGGGCTTCTGGAGCGCTTTGAGGCCGCAGGCCTTGGTTATGAGGATATTACTGAAAACGACATCCTGTCGAACCTGATCATCTGATCGGGCAAGAACGGCAGGGAAGGGCGGGGCATATCCGCCCTTCAAACACGATATAGATCAGGGAGTGAAAACCATGGCATCGTTTTTTTCCAAAATCCTTTCGGCCTTCGGTTCTGGCCAGCCGTCCGACGCACCGCAGAAGACGGTGCAGGCGGAGCCGCATGCGCATGGCGACTATCTGATCTATGCGACGCCGTTGAAGGAAGGCGGCCAGTTCCGCTTGGCCGGCCGCATCGAGAAAAAGGCTGGCGAGGAAGTGCTGGTGCATGAATTCGTGCGCGCCGATGTCTTCAGCAGCATGGATGATGCGGTGGAGTTCACGATCCGCAAGGCGAAGCTGATCATCGACCAGAACGGTTCATCGCTTTTCCCAGGAAAATGATGACGTTTTCTTACTCTCTAAATTAAGATTCCGTTGGTTGCTTAGGCCTATCGTCCTTGAAGGGCATGGAGTTGCGCCGATAGACCGGCGTGATGTGGATCGATAGGGCGTGTGCCGATGCAATGGGCAAATCTGGCCCTCTTCCTTACGGAGGCCATCGTCTATTTTTCGGTAATGACGGCATTCCTTCATTACCGGCATATTCTCGGCATCGGTGTTTTTCTCACCGCGCTGGGTGTCATGCATTTCATGGAAACCTATCTGGCCGCCGTCTTTTATGTCGGCCTGCCTTTCGGCGTGGCCTCGCCGGGTTCTTCCATCCTCTTTGCCGGCAAATTGATGATGATCCTCATGCTTTATATGCGCGAGGATGCGGCGGTCGTGCGCCAGCCGATCTACGGTCTGCTTCTCGGCAATATATTGACCGTCATCATGGCGCAGATCATCCGGTTTCATCAGACGGTGGCGATCGTCCCCGGACAGTCGGTCAATACCGGTTTTCTTGATGAGGTGGGCGTGCTGATGGTCTGGGGCACCAGCATTCTCTATGTCGATGCCATCGCCATCATCCTGCTTTACGAAAAGCTGGGGCGGTATTTGCAGCGCCACATCGTGCTGCGCTTTGCGATCTGTGGCGTCGTCATTTTAAGCTTTGATCAGGCTGCTTTTTACGGGGCATTGCGATATCTGTTCGATGCGCCGGTCAATGTCTTCTACGATGGCTGGAAGGCGAAGATGGTCGCGGTTGGCATCTATTCGGCCCTGTTCGCCCTCTATCTCGGTCTGACATCGACCAAGGGGCGTTTCCTGACATGCCGCAGCGTTGCTGATGTTTTCAACGATCTCACTTTCAGAGAGCGTTATGAAGAGCTTCTGTCCCGCTCGGGCCGCGACATGCTGACAGGTGTGTCCGACCGCGCCCGCATGGAACTCGATGCGCCCTCGGTCGTCGTGGAATGTCTGGAGAAACAGCGGCCGGTCAGCGTGCTGATCGTCGATATCGATCATTTCAAGACCGTCAACGATACCTTCGGCCACCTCCAGGGTGATGAGATATTGCGGGAATTTGCCGCCGTGCTGAAACGCAGCGTACAGCCGCATGGACATCTATACCGCTTCGGTGGCGAGGAATTCGTGGCTCTCCTGCCGGCAATGGCGCATGAGGCGGCGCTTGCGTTTTCCGCGGGGCTGCGGGTGGCGATCCTGGCGGATCTGCGCCGCCCAGACGGTTCGCCTTTGACGGTCAGCATTGGCGTCGCCACTGCCTTTGAGGACGGGCAGCTTTTTCGCGCGCTTTTATCGGAGGCCGATGCGCGGCTGTATGCAGCAAAAAATAACGGCCGGGATCAGGTCCACGGCCGTTTCGGAATGTGGGTTGGCTGAGACCGGCAATCCAGCCGGCATCAGCCTGCCATTCTCTATGCTTCAGGCGGCCTGTGCCAGCTCGGCAACCTTGGCGCCGGCGGCGGCAATGGCCTTCTCGACGGCTTCCGGGCCGAATGCCAGGCCTTCGACATAGATCACTTCCACATCGGTCATGCCCATGAAACCGAGAACGGTCTTCAGGTAAGGAACGGCATGGTTCATCGATACGGCCGGGCCTTCGGAATAAACGCCGGCAGCGGCGAGTACGATATAGACCTTCTTGCCCTTGGCGAGGCCTTCCGGGCCGGTTTCGGTGTAGCGGAAGGTCTGACCGGCGCGGGCGACATTGTCGATCCACGACTTCAGGCCGGAATAGATGTTGAAGTTGATGAGGCCGGTGCCGATGACGACGGTGTCGGCAGCCATAAGTTCGGCAACCAGCTTGTCGGAATATTCAGCGGCAACCGCTTCTTCAGCCGTACGCTGGTCGGCCGGCTTGCGGATTGCAGCCGTCTTGACGGTGTCGAGGTGCGGAATGGGATCGGCGGCGAGATCGCGGTGGACAAGGGTATTCGCCGCCGACTTGGCCTTCAGCTTGCTCGCGAGTTCACCGGAAAACTTGTTCGAAACCGATTCGTCGCCGCGCGGGCTGGAGGTGATGAGCAGAATGTTGGACATGGTCTTTCCTTGCATATGCGATGAATTGACGGGCGCCTTGGGAGGGCGGGAGAGCACGATGCCCTTCCTTTGCCCCTATATGGAAAATTGCTGCCATCAAGAAAACTGTGATAATGTGGAAGCAATCTATCGATGAAATGGATGGGACATGGACGCGAACCCCACACTCGACCAGTTGCAGGTATTTTTGACCGTTGCCGAGACCGGCAGTTTCTCCGCTGCGTCGCGGGCGCTCAACCGCGCGCAGTCGGTTGTCAGCTATACCATCGCCAATCTCGAGGCGCAGCTCGAAGTCACCCTGTTCGAGCGCGGCGGCGTGCGCCAGCCGAAGCTGACGGATGAAGGCCGCGCCATGCTGGAGGATGCAAGGCGCATCGTCGCCGGCCTGCAGGAAATGCGCGCCCGCGCCAAGGGGCTGAAGCAGGGGCTTGAAGCGGAGCTTTCCGTCGCCATCAGCACCATGGTTCCGGCAGAAGCCGTTGTTGCCGTGCTGCGGGATTTTCGCGAGCAATTCCCCACCGTCACCCTCAGCCTCAATGTCGGCGAGCTGGGTATGGTGATGGAGATGGTGCTCTCCCGCAAGGCGGGCATCGGCATCGGCGGTGCGCTGATGCGCCAGGATGATGAGCTGGTCGTGGAAAAAGTCGGCCATTCCTTCATGCTGCCGGTCGTCGCTGCCGATCATCCGCTGGCGCAGATCGAGCGGCCGCTGACCCTGGCGGATGTGCGTGAAGAGGTCCAGCTCGTCGTCACCGATGCCTCGGGCCTCACCAAAGGACGCGATTTTAATGTGCTCTCCTACAAGACATGGCGGGTGAGCGATATCGCCACGAAATACCAGCTGATCAAGGGTGGTCTTGGCTGGGGCGGCCTGCCCGCATCGATCGTCCGTAATGACCTGACCAATGGCAGCCTGAAGGCACTTGAACTCGAGGCCTATGAACAGGGTGAATATCCGCTCTTTGCATTGCGGCGGGTGGGTTCACCCGCAGGTCCTGCGGGTCAATGGCTTGCCGAGGCATTTCAGGAACGCCTCGCGGCCTGTCCGAAGCATAAGGATTTCAATGGGATGCTTGCCGCGAACAAGCAAAGGGATATTGCTGTCGCCGCTGAGTGACATTGGCTATTGCATGTGGAGCGAACGGGTGCCGCGAGCTTCTTCTCCCCGCCGGGGAGAAGGTCGCGGCAGCGGGATGAGGGGGAAAGGGTGGGGTCTATCGCTGGCGTTGCCCCCTCATCCGACCCTTCGGGCCACCTTCTCCCCCACGGGGAGAAGAAACGGGCGGTAACCTCGCGTTACACCACCACAGGGCCAATTGACGGCAACGAACGGTCTGCCTATACCTAACCACGGTCAGCAGTTCACCGAGGCATCGCCGTCCCGCAAGGGAAGCTAAACCTGCATATTGAGCAATTGACAGCACTTATCCCGTGCCTTGTCGGAAGCCGGCGATCAGCGACACCTCTTCGGAATGGCACGCGAGGATAAGTCATGCCACGTTCGATCCTTTCCATTGATATCGCCGATCTCTCGACCTTTGCCAAATCCGTTCGCGAACAGATCGGCAGGCTGGAGCGCCAGCCAAGCCATGTGGAGATGCTCAATCTTCTGAGCCGGGCCGCCGGGTTCCGCAATTTCCAGCATCTGCGCGCCGCGCGCACATCATCCGCCGAAAGCAGCCATCCGTCGCCGCAGACAATGCCAGCTGCCAATGAGGGCAGGGTGCTGAAGACCGCGCGGATTTTCGATGCCGCCGGCAGGCTGATGCAATGGCCTGCGCGTCGCTCCCAGCAGGAACTGTGCCTCTGGTACCTATGGGCGAAAATTCCCGCCGGGCGCAGTTTTTCCGAACGGGAATTCAGCAGCTTCCTGAATGATCTACATCTGTTTGGCGATGCCGCGATGTTGCGTCGCGACATGGTCGGCCTGAAGCTCATCCGCCGCAACCGCGATGGTAGCGATTACCAACGCATCGAGCAGAAGCCGCCGATGGAGCTGCCGCTGCTGTTGCGTATCGTGAAAGGCCGCGACTGAAGAAACACCCTCCCGGCGATGTTTCGCCGGGAGGGCTGCGGTCTTTAAAGAACCAGACGGAATTTTGCGAAACCTTCCGCGCCGTCGCCGGCATCTTCGATCTTTGCGCCCTTGATGTCAGCCGCATAATGGCGGCCTTTCGGGCCGGTTTCGAAGATTGCCGAGGTATTGGCCACCGGCGCAAACGACCAGTTGGCATCCGCGGACGGATTGATGGTGCCCTGATCGATGATATAGCGCACGATCACGTCGCGGTTGGTGTCGGGCGCCACGAAGATCACCTTGTCGGCGGCGATATCCGGGAACTTGCCGCCGCCGCCGGCGCGGTAATTATTGGTGGCAACCACGAATTTCTGTTCGGGATCGATCGGCTTGCCGTTGAATTCAAGGTTCACGATGCGGTTGCTGTCGGGATTGACCGCCTTGCCATCCTTGTCGAACTTCGCCGGCTTGGAAATGTCGATCTGATAGGTGACACCGTCGATGACGTCGAAATTATAGGACGGGAAATCGGCGTTCAGCAGCGGTGCATCCTTCGCGCCGGCCTCGACCGTGTTGAACATGCCAGCCGACATTTCCAGCCAGTTCTTGACCTGCGCACCGTTGATCAGCACCGCCTGCACCGTGTTGGGGTAAAGATAGAGGTCGGCGACGTTCTTGATGGCAATGTCACCGGCGGGGACATCGGTATAATAATCCGCGCCGCCGCGCCCGCCGGACTTGAAGGGGGCTGCTGCCGAAAGCACAGGCAGGTCCTTATATTGGCCTTCCTTCAGCATGTCCTTGATGTACCAGGTCTGGGCGTTGGAGACGATCTGCACGGAAGGATCATCGGCCACCAGCGCGAAATAAGAATAGAGCGGGGCAGACGTCTTGCCGACCGGGCGGCGCACATAGGCGAGGGCTGCCTCGTGATCGGCCTTGGCGGCGGCGATGACTTCCGGCTTGTCGGTGAAGTCGGCAACGATCTTGCGGTTGTCATCGCGGTGATAGATCGGCCGTGCTTCAGAGGTGAAATCGACGATCTTCCAGCTCTTGCCGTCCTTTTCGAGCAGCAGGTCGATGAGGCCCATATGCGAACCCCAGAAACCGGCCATCACCGCCGGTTTGCCCAGGAGCGTGCCCTTGACCGCATCAACACCCTCTATGCCGTCCCAGGTCTTCGGACCGGGGAAGACGAGATGCTGGTGGCCGGTAAAGATCGCGTCGATGCCTTCGACGCCCGCCAGATAAAGTGAGGCGTTCTCCATGCGATCGCTCTGGCCCTTGCCGTCGATACCGGAATGGGAAAGGGCGATGACGATATCGGCGCCTTCTTCCTTCATGGCGGGAACCCAGGCCTTGGCCGCCTCTATGATGTCGCGTGTCTGGGCCTTGCCCTCGAGGTTCTTGGAATCCCACATCATGATCTGCGGCGGCACGAAGCCGATGATGCCGACCTTGACCGGGCTGGTGACGCCCCCGCCGTCGCGGATCTGCTTTTCAAGAATGATATAAGGCTTGAAGAACAGCTCGTCCTGCTTGGGGTCCGACGCCAGCTGACCCTTGGTGAGGTTGGCGCAGACGAAGGGGAAACCGGCGCCGGCCAGCGTGTTCGACATATAGTCGAGGCCGTAATTGAATTCGTGGTTGCCGAGCGTGCCGCAATCATAACCCAGCACGTTCATGGCATTGATCACGGGGTGCTTGTCGCCGGCCTTCATGCCGCGCTCATAGGCGATGTAATCGCCGAGCGGATTGCCCTGCAGGAAGTCGCCATTATCCACCAGCATCGAGTTTCCGGCCTCGGCGCGGATGGCACCGATGATCGAGGCAGTGCGCGCCAGACCCATCGTGTCGTTCGGCTTGTCGGCGTAATAATCATAGGGAAAGACGTGGACGTGGATATCTGTCGTTTCCATGATGCGCAGATGCGCCTGATTGGCAGAGGCGCGGGCGGCGAAGGGGTGCAGCAGCACCAGCGCCGAAGAGGCCGCAATGCCGCCGAGCAGCGAACGGCGGGTGATGGGGTGGAGAGCGAGAAGCGGCGACATGGGAACTCCTTCGGATGAAGCTTGCTCTGTCTTGAGAAGCGGACAGGGTAGAAGCAATCGCCGAGGAGTCCATCACCAAAATGACAAGCCGGTGACAGATAGGTCCGTTTTCAACCGTTTGATAAATTTTTTGTCATTGGAGTGCGATGCACACGCTTCCACATCGGGGAATGCGCTTCTTCCGGGCAGCGCATTCCGGCTTTCAGGCAGAGAAGATCAGCGGGCAAGGGTCGGTTTCACTTCTTCATGGAAGAAGCGGAAATAGGAGGAGAGCTGCGCCAGCGTGTTGGTGGAAAGCTTCAGCTGCAGGCCGAGGCGGTTCTGGTGCTGCCATTGCACGACGCCTTCGATGAAGCCCAGATCCTCGCTCTGCACCTTGACCCGGCTGCCCTTGGCGGCAGCGAAAGGCCCATCAAGCTCAAGCGCCATGCCGGTCGCCGAGAGATCAAGGACGCGGGCTCTGGTCGACTGGCTGAAATAATGCACGGTCGCAAAAATCCTGGTCTTGCTGCGCGGCGCGGTGCGGGTCGCCATATTGAGGTTGTTTGCCATTTTGCTGCTCAAATCAATTGTTTCCGATACGGGCATAATAAGCTGTAAAAGTTTGAGACCCGTTTAGTTGTTCGGTTAAAATTCTAGACAATGCTGTGATTATGCTTTGGCGATACGGCACTGATAGCAATTGTTGCGGGCGGAACGGACATGCACATAAGCAACGTCAGCGCGCTCCAGAAGATGTCGTGCGCGAGACACGATATCGCCCGTCGCCGTCACTGCGCCGGTGCCATAGACGATGCGGTTGTCGGCGCCATATCCGCGCACGATATAATCCGGGCTGTTCAGCATCGGCGGCAGGGTCTCCGTTTGCGGATAGCGCTCGCAGGCTTCGGCATGCAAAAACACAGGTCCCGTTTCCGCATAGGGCTGCAGCGACGGAAACGGCCGGTAGGCGAGGATCAGCATTCCTTCGCCTTCACCAATCTGGGAAAGACAATGGCGGCAGGGCATGCCTCCAGGAGAAACGCTCCGTTCCGGCGGGTTGCCATAGGCGTCCGCAGCGCCTGCCCGGAAGGCTTCGGCTTCATTAGCCGGCATTGCAATAAAGACGAGATCGGTCATGGCGGGTTCTTTCTGGTTTGGATCGGCGTTGCTTCTTTGCAGCTATGATCTCCAAACCGAGTGCTATCCACCCGATTCTTGACAGGTGATGCAACCAGCCCATTGCATGACTCGTTTGCATCGGGAATCAGTGACGCTCCTCGTTCCCGGAAGGTCTGATTTTATGTTGCGTCGTTTTCTGGCCGCCGTTCCGCTGGCTTTTGTTTCGTTGACGGCCCCGGCTCAGGCACAGACTGCCGCCGGTCTCGATGGCCTGTCCGACGACCAGTTGCAGCAGGCGGTCAATTTCGTCATCGGCAACGCGATCTTCTCGCTTTATCACGAGGGCGCGCGCATGCTGATTTCGGATTTCGGAACCGTGGAGACCGGCAGCGTGCAGGCGCCGGCCGACCAGCTGGCGGGCACGCTCATTCTCCAGGCCAACGAGGAATGGCTCGATACCGCGCTCGTCAACGCCACCGATAGCTGGTATCTCGGACGCGAGGCGGAAACCTTGCCCGAGCACGAAGCACCGGTCTTTTCCGCGCTCGTTCCCGAGAAAAGCCGTGACCGCAACATGGCCTGCCTGATGGTCGGCCGCGACAAGGATGGTTATGGCGATCTCGCCGCCATGATGGGGCTGGACAACGCCGAGTTCGACAAGTGCGCCGCCGCCTATCCGCGCGTCGCTTCGACCTGGGAGAATTTTCTGAGCCCACATCGCAGCCAGACGCCGTCCAAATTCATTGTCAGTTATATGCCGCCGCGCGATCCCGAGCTTGAAGCCTACGCCATCATGATCAGGGAATCGAAGGTTCTCGATCTCATCAGCCGCAGTTTCGGCGCTTACGGTCTGAAGGGTGACGTTAAGCTCACGGCCAGGACCTGCGGGCGTCCTGATGTCTACTGGTCGGCTGAAAAGCGTGAGATCACCTATTGTTATGAGCTTGGTAAATTCCAGGCGGAGCTGATTGCCGATCATCTGCTGAGCACCGTCACGGAAGACAAGGGCGCTGCCGGTGGGCAAATTCCGACGGCGGTCAATCTGGAACGGGAAATCTGAGGTCGATTGCCGGACGCTGGCGATCTGGCCCTGCCGAATGGGAGGAGCGTGCCATGCCGAAGGTTGTCGTTCGCAATTTCGCCATTTCGATTGACGGATATGGCGCGGGACCGCACCAGAGTCTCCAGAACCCGCTGGGGGTGAACGGCGAAACGCTGCATCAATGGGCGGTCAAAACCCGGACCTTTCACCGCATGTTCGGAAAGGAGGGCGGCTCGACCGGTACGGATGAGGATTTTACCGAAAAGAGCTTCGCAAATATCGGCGCATGGATATTGGGACGCAACATGTTCGGGCCGGTGCGCGGCGCATGGCCGGATGAAAGCTGGAAGGGCTGGTGGGGCGACGAGCCGCCCTATCATGTTCCGGTTTTCGTCTTGACGCACCATGCGCGCCCGTCCTTCACGATGAAGGGCGGCACGGTGTTTCATTTCGTGACCGACGGCATCGAGGCGGCGCTCGACATGGCGCTGACAGCGGCGGATGGTAAGGACGTGCGCATCGGCGGCGGTGTTTCCACCATCCGGCAATATATGGCTGCGGGCATGATCGATGAATTACATCTGGCGATCGCCCCGGTTTTTCTCGGCAAGGGTGAACATTTGTTCGAGGGAATGGACCTGTCTGCGCTCGGCTACCTCTCTACCGGAACCGTGGCGGGCGAGGGCGCTACGCATCTGATTATCAACAAGGCATGAATGCTGCGCCGTTTAAGTATTTTCAGAGACATCGCGGAGCAGTTTGCCGCTCCCACGGATGCCTCCACCCTCATTCCTGTGCTTGTCACAGGAATCCAGCCGACGCGCGTCTGCGCGGCGAGAGAGTCCTTTCAGCCCAAGGACTTGGGCTGACTGGATTCCTGTGACGAGCACAGGAATGAGGGAGTGGGGACCAGACACTCCTTATCGGAGAATGGCACGCGTCGCTCTCAATGCGGTACTCAATTACGCAGCGAGATTTCCAGAAGCTCGGTGTCGGACAGCGGCTCAACCCAGGCCTCATAGGTGCCGACGGGCGAAAAGCCCATCATCTGGTAAAGTTGCAGCGCGCGCGGATGATCGAGCGTATTGGTCGTCACCGTCACCCGTTTCGGATTGTCCTGCCAGGCGGCGTAAAGTGCCTGCAACAGGAACCACTTGCCGACGCCAGCCCCGATCGCTTCTTCGAGCAGGCCGAAATAGGAAAGCTCGGTCACCTCGTCGCTCGCCTTGTTCAGTTCGAAGAAACCGGCGGGCGCACCGTTCATGTAAAGAACTGTAACGCTATTCTTGGGGTCCTTGAGGACGGCTGACAGTTCCGCATCGCTCATGCGCATGCGTTTCTGCCAATGCCAGCGTTTCCCCACCCGCCAGTAAAGATAGCGATAAAAGTGCAGGGGAATATCGGTGACGCGCATCAGTGCCGTCTGGATGTTGACGGGGATCGGCAGGCTGACCTTCGGCGGCGTCGTCATTTCCAGCTGCGTCACATGCGCCTTCAAAGGCCCATGCGATACAACGGGAACAGGCTCGGCGGGGCCGGTGGCGATAGGCGTGTCTTCCAGACCGCCCCATTCCGACCAGGAACCGTCATAGAGCGAATTATCCTGATGGCCGAGGGATTCCAGCGCCAGCGTAATGACGGCAGCGGTAACGCCCGAGCCACAGCTCGTCACGACCGGCTTGCCAAGATCGATGCCGGCGTCAGTCACCATCTTGCGGATCGCGGTCAGGTCCTTGAAGTGGCCGTTCTCCGAAAATGCTGTCGCTGGCAGGCTGCGCGCGCCGGGCATATGGCCAGAGCGCATGCCGGCACGCGGTTCGGCCTCATCACCGGTGAAACGCCCCGCGCCACGGGCATCGGCAATCTGCTTATTGCCGCTATCGACGATGCCGCGCATGGTCGATAGCGATGTCACGCGTTTCTCGTTGAAGTCAGGTGTAAAGGTCGCGGGTTCGATCTCCGGCGTGCCGGTTTCAAGCGGCCGGCCTTCGCGCTTCCAGCCATCAAGGCCGCCATCCAGCACATAGGCCTTGCGCACGCCCATCACCCGCAGCATCCACCACACGCGCGGTGCGGAAAAGAAACCGGGGCCGTCATAGACCACGATCGTATCATTCTCGCTTAGACCAAGCTCGCCGGCCTCCTGCGCAAAGAACTCCGGTGAGGGCAGGGAGTGCGGCAGTCCGGTGGTATGATCGGCGATCTTGTCCTGATCGAAGAAGACAGCGCCGGGCAGATGGCCGGCCGCGAATTCTTCCGCGCCATTGCGCTTGTGCGCCGGCAGATACCACGAGGCATCAACGAGACGAAACCGGGCTGTGCCAAGCTGTTTTTCCACCCAGTCCGCCGAAACGACGAAACGGCTCTTATCCGTGCTCACGATGTTTCTCCCGATCTCAGGCAACAGCTTCAGGCGCGCCGAAACGAATGCGGAACCGCCTGTTCTCCTTGCCCTTCTTTTCTATCTTGGCAATGTGAATATCGCCCACTTCCTGCGTTTCGGAAACATGGGTGCCGCCGCAGGGCTGGCTGTCGATGCTGGAATTTTCGCCGATGCAGACGAGGCTGACCCGGCCAAGGCCCATCGGCGGGCGCACATTCTTGGATTTGACGATGCCCGGATTGGCCTGAAGTTCCTCATCGGTGATCCATTGCAGGAAGACCGGATGGTTGGCTTTCACCAGCGCCATCAGCTTTGCCGTCACCTCATCCTTGTCGATGGTTTCCGACATGTCGAAATCGACACGCGATTCGTCTTCACCGACCGCCGCGCCGGTGATCGGCCACTGGCAGACAACGGAGAGCAGGTGGCAGGCCGTGTGCATGCGCATCAGCTTGTAGCGGCGCGGCCAGTCCACATGCAGGGTCAGCTTCTCGCCGACTTCAGGAGAAGGCTGGCCTTCGAGCGGCACATGGATGATGACGCTCTTGTCGGCGCCGTTTTTGGTGACGCCGAGTTCGATACGCGACCCATCAGCCCGCTCGAGAAAGCCGCTATCGCCGGGCTGGCCGCCGGACGTCGCATAAAAGCAGGTCTGGTCGAATTCTATGCCGCCATCCTCATGCACCGCCGTGACGATCGCTTCTACGGTGGAAAGATAAAAATCGTCACGGAACAGGGCATTCACAGGCATTTCGGCATGTCCTCAAACGGTTTCGTACGGAACCGCAATCTCGCTTTTCGTCGCCAGCCACTGCGGAATCGGCAACCCCTTGGAGCGCAGGAAATCCGGATTGAACAGCTTCGACTGATAACGATTACCGTAGTCGCATAGTATCGTCACGATTGTATGCCCCGGACCAAGCTCGCGGGCAAGGCGGATTGCGCCGGCAATGTTGATGCCGGAGGAGCCGCCAAGGCAAAGTCCCTCTTTCGTCACCAGATCGAACAGCACCGGAAGCGCTTCCGCATCCGAAATACGATAGGAAAAGTCGGGCGTAAAACCTTCCAGATTGGCGGTGATACGGCCCTGCCCAATGCCTTCGGTGATGGAGGAACCTTCGGATTTCAGGACACCGTGCTTGTAAAACTCGTAAAGCGCGGCACCTTCAGGGTCGGCAAGGCCGATCTTGATGTCAGGATTGAAATCGCGCAGACCGTCGGCCACGCCCGCCAGCGTTCCGCCTGAGCCGACCGAGCAAATGAAACCATCCACCTTGCCATCCGTCTGGTCCCAGATTTCGGGTGCAGTCGTCTCGATATGGGCCTGACGGTTGGCGATATTGTCGAACTGGTTGGCCCAGATCGCGCCGTTCTCATCCGTCGCGGCAAGCTGTTTCGCCAGCCGGCCGGAGACCTTGACGTAATTGTTCGGGTTGGAATAGGGCGCTGCCGGAACTTCGACCAGCTTGGCGCCGAGAAGCTTCAGCGCGTCCTTCTTTTCCTGGCTCTGCGTCTCGGGAATGACGATCACCGTCTTGTAACCGAGTGCATTGGCGACCAGTGACAGGCCGATGCCGGTATTGCCGGCCGTGCCTTCCACGATGGTGCCGCCGGGGCGCAGCTGCCCGCGCCGTTCGGCGTCGCGGATGATGTAAAGGGCGGCGCGATCCTTCACCGACTGGCCGGGATTGAGGAATTCCGCCTTGCCGAGGATTTCGCACCCCGTCGCTTCAGAGGCGGCCTTCAGACGGATGAGCGGCGTATTGCCGATAGCACTGAGCGCAGAGGGATGAATGGTCATGATTGAGCCTTCTTGTCTGAGCGGAAATTAGGTGCCGTTATGTCCCGTTACAACCGCCTCAAGGCAAGAAATTATCTTCCCGGCTTTGGCTTAGCCACGCAAAATTTTGCCGATACCCAATTTTATGCGTTGTTCTTCACCGCAGCATAGGCGGCAAGCGCTCTTTCGCGTGCCTTTGCATGATCGACGATCGGCAGCGGATAGGTTTCGCCAAGCTCGATGCCCGCCTTTTTCAACACCTCCTTCGGCGCTTCGAATGGCTTGTGGATGTATTTCCGCTCGAGCTTTTCAAGCTCCGGCACGAAACGGCGCACATAATCGCCATCACCGTCAAATTTCTCACCCTGTAGTATGGGATTGAAGATGCGGAAAAACGGCGAGGCATCCGCCCCCGAACCCGCCACCCATTGCCAGTTGGCGGCGTTGGAGGCCGGATCGGCATCGACAAGCGTATCGCGGAACCATTTCTCGCCCTTCCGCCAGTCGATCAGCAGGTGTTTGATGAGGAAGGACGCTACGATCATACGCACCCGGTTGTGCATGGTGCCGTGTTGCCACAATTGTCGCATCCCGGCATCGACAATCGGATATCCCGTCATGCCGCGCGTCCAGGCCTTGAAGGACCTCTCGTCGTCCCGCCAGGGGAAGGCGTCGAAACTGTCGTTCCAGTTCTTCTCGTCCAGTTCGGGGAAATGAAATAGCAGGTGATAGCAGAACTCCCGCCAGACGATTTCCTTGCGAAAACGGCTGATATCGTTTGAGGCGATGTGGCGGGAAAGCCCCTTCGTCGCGTGCCAGACGGTGGCGGGCGATATTTCCCCCAAGGCCAGATGCGGTGCAAGCATCGAGGTCGCGTCCCTTGCCGGAAAATCGCGGCCTTCTTCATAGCCCTTCAGGGCGCCATCGATGAAGTCGTCGAGTTTCTCCTGCGCGCCGTCTTCGCCGGGTGCCCAGACGTCGCTGAAGTGCTTCGCCCAGTCCGGCTTGAGCGGCAACAGCTTCCAGTCATCGAGTTTTTCAGATGTCGGCCATGTCTTCGGCGCCTTCAGGCTCTTTGGCGCCTCCGCAGGGGTATGCGGCTCCTCGCCACTCTCCAGCGCCCGCCAGAAGGGCGTATAGACCCGGTAGGGGCCGCCGGATTTCGTTTGCACCCGCGATGGCTCATGCAGCAGGTGGCCGGAAAAGCTGCGGACTGTCAGGCCATCGTTGCGCAGCGTCTGTTTCAACGCCTTGTCCGTGGCCATGCCGACCGGATCATACCGACGATCCCAGAATACCGCGTCTGCGCCGGTTTCCGATATCAACTGCCGCAGCGTCCTTTCGGCATCACCACTTAAAAGCAGAAGGCGGTTGCCGGTTTTTTCCAGCGCGGCGGAAAGCGAGGCCAGCGAATGGTGAAGCCACCACTCCTGCGCACCGCCCAGCGGGCCAGAGGATTTTTCCCTGACATAGACGGGGATGACGGGGCCGCCGTGATCCACAGCTGCGAGAAGGGCAAGATTGTCCGAAAGGCGCAAATCCTTGCGGAACCAGACGATGACGGGGGAGGCTGTTATCGGCATGAAAGAACCCGGTTCACTTCGGCTTGAACGAGTGTTGAAACGCTTTGTTCCGCAAATCGGCTAGAATGGAAAGATGGGGCACATGGTTTATCGAGGGTTATTTTTTCGCCCTTGAAACGGCAGGTGAAGGGAACCAACTGGAGGAGCCGGCGTTTGTCGCGGGTTAATAGAGCATGGAAGTGCAATCAATGTTGCTGAAAGACGTTAAGTGGGAAAAGCCCGTTACCATCTCCCTTGAAAACGGTGCTCCCCGGATTTTCAACGGCGTTTACGAAGCCTTCGATTTTCTCCAGCACGAATGGCCCGAACGCGGCGACAAGGCGCACGAGCAGGCGCTGCGTCTGTGCCGCGCCTCGCTGATGGGTGACGTGGCGGGTGAAATCGCCCGCACGGCCTTCGTTGCGGCCAGCCGGCAGGCGCAATGCCTGATGGAGGACAGGGCGGAGACGCAGAATAAAATCGCATCCTGAGCTGTTTTTCAGGACTGGCATGGAAAAGGCCATCCGCCGAACCGGGTGGCCTTGTTTTTTCACAATCAGGAAACGGGTTGTTTCGGACGCAGGATATGGCATCGTGTGCGCCCGAAGCGGATGAATGAATGCGATGACCAACCACTATGGCTATATTGTTTTTCCAACCGCGCTCGGCCATTGCGGCCTTGCATGGGCAGGGCGCGGCATCGCCCGTCTGCAATTACCCGGTGCTGACGCAGGGGAAACCGAAAAGCTTCTCCTTAAACGTTTTCCGTCGTCAACGATTGCGGTTCCCGACACACGCACGCGTGAGGTCATCGCGATGATCACCCGTTATTTCAGTGGCGAGGCGATCGATTTTACCCCTGTCGAACTGGATCTCGCCGGGCAGGAACGGTTTTTTCTCGATGTTTACGAGGTTGCGCGGCAGATCGGCTGGGGCGACACGACGACCTATGGCGGCATCGTAAAGACCCTCGGTCTCGGCATGGAAAAGGCCCGGGATGTCGGGCAGGCGATGGCGAAAAACCCGGTGCCGCTGATCATTCCCTGCCACCGCGTTCTGGCGGCCGGCGGTCGGCTGGGCGGCTTCTCCGCGCCGGGCGGAACCACCACCAAATTGCGCATGCTGGACCTCGAAAATGCCGGTCGCAACCGTGCCGATGAGGCGCAGGGCAGCCTGTTTTGAAGCAATGACAGATCAGGCCGCATGAATAGGCGTCTGATTTCTGCCCATTTCTCGTCAAATTGTCGCTAAATTGTCACAATACACGGACGCCCTCCAACATAAGGGCGAGACGTTTGAGAGTATCCGCGTTAATTCTATCCGCTGCCTTGGCTTTTACAGTCGTGGCGCCGGCTTCTGCCGGCATGCTGAACCAGGCAGAAAAATACACCGGGCTGCATGAGTCCAAAAACAACAAGAGCCTGAAGAATATTCTTGGGGCAAACCCCCGCAGCACCCCCTGGTGTGGCCTTTTCCTGCATGCCGTCGCCAGCAAGGCCGGCCGACAATCTCCGAAATCCTACGGATTTGCGAAATCCTGGACGTCTTTCGGTTACGCCGTTCCCGTCGGCCAAGCCAAGCCCGGCGATATCGTCGTCATCCGCAACGGCCGCGGTTATCATGCCGGGATTTTGAAGAGCATGAGCGGCAAGACCGCCCAGATCCTCGGCGGCAACCAGTCTGGCCGTGTGCAGGTATCCAATTTCAACCGCAAGGCCATCGTCTCCGTTCGCCGTTGAAGACCAGGACATCATTTATTCTTATAAAGGCGGGCCATGACCCGCCTTATCCGTTTTTAAGGGGCCTATGGCTGCTCCCTGGTACCGGGAGCGGCGTCGCGCTGGTCATCGTCCTCCAGGTCGGTGGCAACGATGAAGGCATCCTCATGCTGGCGCGCAGCCTGCCGTCGGGCGCGCAGGTTCATCGTCTCATCCGGATAAATCTCACTGTCCTTGGATTTGAGTTCGCTGTCGGTTTCGAAACGCGCCACATCCTCGTCGCGAATATCGAGCGGTTCGTTCTGCGGTTTTTTCGGGGTGCTCATGAATAATTCTCCTGCGGGGTTTCCGCGGAGCAAACGATCCCGCATCCATGACGGTTCCCTTTTTCGAAGAAATGCTCGATCGCGATCGGTCTGTGAGGAACAAAGTCTGGCTTTTTCTGTTTTTTCAGTGGCACAATCAAAACCGGTGCAACGCAAAGAGGGAGGCCCGTTATGAGCCATGATCGCGAAGCCGCAATCCGTGAAAAAGCGCGCGCAATATGGGAGAAGGAAGGCAAGCCTGACGGGCATCATGAGCGCCACTGGATCGAGGCTGAACGGGAAGTTTCCGCCGGTGCCGCAAAGACTGCGGATAAGGCCGGCGTGAAAAAATCCGCTGCCGCCAAGACATCGACGAACAAGACATCGACCGACAAAGCGCCCGCGAAGAAAACGCCAGCGAAGAAGGCTCCGGCAGCAAAGGCCAAATCCCCGGCGGTAAAGTCGCTTGAGAAGGAGCAGAAGTCGACGGGCAAGGACAAAGTCGACGATCTCACGGAAAGCCTTGAAGAAAGTTTCCCGGCCAGCGATCCGCCGGCGCTCACCAACGCTGCAAAGGCAACGAAGCGCGCAGTCAAGAAGACCTGATTGCCGGAAGGCCCACTCGTCAGGTGAGCGAAAAATGCCACGAACCGGATCGGGCGAATGCAGCTGCACTTCGCTCTTCAAAACATGTTTTTGAGAGAAATGGCTCCCCGGGCCGGATTCGAACCGGCGACCTGTCGATTAACAGTCGAATGCTCTACCGCTGAGCTACCAGGGAACGTGCGCTGCTTGGCGCGGTGTGAGCGGGGTAATACAAATGCTTTTCCGATTTGCCAAGCGGTTTTTTCAAAAAAAACGCATTCCTCTTGTTTTATCCCTCTGAAGTCCCGATTTTCCGGGCTTATTGAAGGTCAAAAAATTATCCACAGGCCAGACGCTGAAGGGCAGGATGGAATGAAATTCGGAATGAACCACAAAACGGGTCGCCTCCATGTCGGAAAATGGAGCCTTGCCATGCCGCGTTCGCGGGTTGGCAGGATCGCCACCGGCTCCGCTCTGGTGGTTGGCGGAACGTTGGGGTTTTTGCCCGTTCTCGGTTTCTGGATGATTCCGCTCGGTCTTGTCGTACTCTCGCACGATCTGCCGGCGGTGCGCCGCAGGCGGCGAAGGCTTGCGGTCTGGTGGGCGTCGCGACAGAACCGCCGCGAAGCCCGTGACAGGGATCGGTAGGCGCTTATCCGCCGATCGAGCTGCTGATGCCCTGTCCGGCCCAGAAGGCGGCATAGGCAAGCGCTGCGAAATAAATCGCCGTCAGGCCGAGAAACAGATAGCCACCCAGCACGGTCACGCCGTCTCTCTGAATCATGCCTGCGGATAAAAGCAGGATGGCGACGCCGGGCAGGGTGTTGGAAAAGGGAATGAAGCCAAGCGGCATCATCAGCAATACGCCCGCAGTCATCAGCGCCAGGCCGTTTATTCTGTTGGCGACGATGCCGGTGGTGAGCGCCGGTACACGCGGACGAATAAAACCATCAAGCTTGGAAACGATGGCGACACCTTTTTGAAGCGCCGGCACTAGTTTTGCCGTCTCCATCTGCCGGTCGAGAATCTTGGCCGGCAGCCATGGCAGGCGGTTCAGCGTGATTGCGAGGCTGACGAGGATGATTGCCGCGCCGAACACCGTGCTGACGCCGGGAATGGAGACCGGAATGAGAAAGGGCAGGGACGCAATTGCGCAGATGAGCAACAGGCCCTGTTCGCCGATCGCTTCCATCAGTTCGCGCAACGTGATCGTCTGGCCCTGCAATTTGCCTATAAGCTTCTCCAGCGTGGTGCTGAGCTTTTCAGACGTATCAGTGAATGCGAATTCGTTCGTCATGCCGCTTCCCGGAAGTTGTTTTAACTCCGGGTTTGATAACATTCATCAGGCCACATGCCTATCGCCGATAGAAACCGGCATGGTCATGGTTCGTCGTATCTTTCGCTTTATTAGTGCGAAACCCAGTGGCTATAGGCACCGGCGAGAAGAACCACCAGCAGGATGGCGAGTATCACCGGGTTGATCGACGTAATGAAGTTTACATAGTCCATGATAACTTCCTCCACTTCTTACATCTCTTATTCTACAGCAAAAAGGCGAGTTTATCTACCGCAGGATGAAATTTCGCATCGCAGCAACCGAGTATCGGTGTGGGCTGGAATCGCTGGTATTTCCCATTTTTTGCGATGCAAAAATAATTCTTCCAACATTTGCCATTCTCTTGCGTTGTGTCTAATCCTGCTGCGGCGCTGGCTCTTCTCGGTCCGCTGCGCGCCGTCGTAAATCGCGTAAATCACTGCTGAGATGCCTCGGCGCTCCCGCCTTGACTTTTCTCCACACTCTTCCCCGGGGACATGACATGCTGAAAAACATCTATGCCTGGACAATGGCGCTTGCGGCGCGCAAAACCGCCGTATGGTGGCTGGCGATCGTCGCTTTTGTGGAAAGCTCCGTCTTCGTCGTGCCCGCGGATGTGCTTTTCCTGCCCATGGTGTTGGCCAAGCCGAAAAAGGCGATGTTTTATGCGTTTGTGGCGACTGTCGCCTCGGTCCTCGGCGGCATCGCCGGCTGGTTTCTCGGCCATTATGCTTTCGAGAGCATCGCGCGGCCCATTCTTGAATTTTACGGCAAGCTCGACAGTTTCGAGCACCTGAAGAACTCGGTGGACTACGAAACCATCGTGCTCCTGCTGGTGACATCGGGGCTTGCGCACCTGCCGCCGATCAAGGTGGTGACGATCCTATCAGGCGCGGCCAATATCAGCCTTGGCCTGTTCATTCTTTCAGCCGTCGTCACACGTGGCGCCCGCTTTTTCATCCTTGCCGGATTGCTGCAGAGATACGGTGATTCAGTGCGCCATTTCATCGAAAAACGCCTCGGCGTCATCACGGCAGCGGCAGCCGCGGCGCTCATCGCGGTCTATGCGGTTTACGTTTTCGTGCGTTGATCGAACGCAATTTTTCTACTCTTACAATACTGTCGCATAACTTTCAGCTTGCTGTCAGAATCCGTCTGTATCGGTTCTCTTGTCGAGTAAGGGAACCGTTTTATTATGCGAAGATTTTGGAAGTGCTCCTTTGGGGGCATGGGCTTTGTTGTGCTTGCGGCAGGCGGATATCTCTACGCCATCCAGCTTCTCGGCAATTTTCACGAGGTCGTGGCCGGTCAGCTTTATCGCTCCAACCAGCCGAGCAATGAAGAGCTTGTGCGCTACACCAAAGATCACGGCATCAAGACGGTTATCAACCTGCGCGGACCGAATGAATCCCAGGCCTGGTACCGGGGTGAGGTCGAAACAGCACGCGAGCTTGGGCTGAAGCACATCGATTTCGGCATGTCGGCCAGCCAGGAACTCAACATGGACCAGGTCAACCAGCTCGTTGCGATCATGCGCGATGCGCCGAAACCTATCCTCATCCACTGCAAGGCCGGCGCTGACCGCACGGGCCTCGCCACCGCTCTTTATCTCAGCCGCGTTGCGCGTCTCGGCGAAAAGGAGGCGGAAAGCCAGCTTTCGGTGCGTTACGGCCACATCGGCATCCCCTATCTCTCGGCAACCTATGCCATGGACAGAACCTGGGAGAATGTGGAGCACATGCCAGTCACCGACGACTTCGCCATCGCGTCGAACGAGTTCTGAGGGCGCTTCAGGCCAATCCTGCGTAAATCATGGATCGTTCCCGGCAAGGGGATTTGCGTTCCATCTTGATTGCCGATGCGGTCAGGCTGGGCGCGATTCTCGGTGCAGGGCGCGCTGAAGTGGCAAGGCCATGACAGCGGCGGAGTGGTGGGAAAGCGGGACCAGGATCCGGTCTGTAATCGACTTGACCGGCAACGCACGATCTGTCGGAGATATCTTGCTGGAGAGCGATGCTGGCAGGTGCGCGCTGCACTCACATCAACGGCATGGGTCCGTCAAAGGTAAGGTCTCCTCGCCCGGTAGCCCGCATCCAACGGCAAACAGCCGACTCAATCGCCTGCCATATCCGGCGTCCAGCCACGCGTATATCCTTTGCCCATGATGGCAACCGCAAGGGAAAGCTGTTCCTGTAAATGTTCGATTTCACCAAGCAGCGTTTCAACCGCCGCTCTCGCATCGCCATCGTGACACTGGATGACGTATCCGGCTATGTCGTCGGGCCGTACAGGGGTGGATTTTGCAGCATCGGACATATTAGCGACCTCTCTTTTGTTCACTAAATGTTCTAATTTTAGCGGAGAGTCAACAAAGCAATACGGCCGTCGTTTTCTTTAGTGAAAGGCGAGTGGCATGACAAAGAGCAAATCGCGAACCTGTTCATTAGAACCGCATTCCTCGATACAGGAAGGAACTCAGACGGCTGATGATCGCCAAACGGCGGGGGACCGCTGAGACATGATGCAAGGGCCCCGGGTGAGGGGCGGGGCTGCGTCAAAAAGACCGTGCTTTAGTGCATGAATGAAGTTGCTGAGGCAGCAGTTTTGACGTAGCTCTACCTGCGGGAGATTATGTCAAGTAATAGACTGGAAATATTCAAAATGACGGATTGGAATTGGGTGGATTTATTCCCTATAGTCTTCTTCCCGTTCAAGATTATCGTATTGGGTACAGGCATGTACTTCGCCATCAAGTGGCATCACGATCAGGCGAAGAAGGAAAAAGAAACCAGCGGATCGTAAACGCCCGCCGGACACACTCCTGACGCCTGAGGTTAGCCGGGCCGATATCCAGTGATGCGGCCGCAATTCGCGCCACAGGGCAAGGCCACGAGCCACTTTGTCTAAAATCACCTGCTTGATGGTCCGAATCTCACGCTTTCCGAGGGAAACTCGGATGCGCTTTCGGAGGTGTGTTGAGCGATCCGCATCCAGGCAGGTTGCGGCAGTATCGTCAAAAATTACGCCAAGGCGCTTGCCGAAAATGCAATTTCCCAGCAACTGCCGCTCGAGAATTATTCTGATCGCTTCAGCCGCGTTGCGGTCATCGCTGTGCGTTGGCTTATACCGCCAGGGCCACGAATGGATTCCCGTAGCCACAACGATGGGCAATCTTTGCTTTTGATAGGCTTGAGGGGCAAGTCACCATTCCATGACGAAGCAACAATTGCGACCGACGCTAACGCCGAAAGCTTTTTGTTCTCCTCAGTGTGGTGAATACCGCGGGCCTGACCCTAATGGACTGCGGGATCCTCGTCTTCAAGAAAGCTGCGAATGCCGTCCTTTTCGCACGTGGCAAGAAATTCTTCCCATGCGTCTTTGTCGGTGGCGAAAGGCTCGTCCCAGGTGGTGACAAGGTCATTTTCGCTTATGACCTCCAGCTTCCAATCCTGCTGTGTGCCGGCGGATCGGTAAATATCGACGAGGACCGTGACGCCGTCATCTTCGAATTCGCCTGAGAATTCAGAGTGTTCGATTTTTGATTTCTTCGCCATGTCAATGTCCTTCAGGCTCAGGCTTCGTCAGGGTGCTGGGGGTGTCCTTGAACGCGGTAACCGTTAGAAAGACGGCGATGGCGGTAAGAACAAATTTGGTCAGCGTTCAATCCATCAGCCTCCTGCAAGTCAAGTGCGCGCCGTCAGGGCGGGGGAGAACCAAACACCGCGCAAAGCTAACGCGCAGTTGCTCGGGGGACCCGCTGGCTACAATGTGGCTAAAACAAATATAGCCAGCTCTGGGGGAACTGGCTATCTATCTGATTTTTATGGTCGGAGCGGCGGGATTCGAACCCACGACCCCTTGACCCCCAGTCAAGTGCGCTACCGGGCTGCGCTACGCTCCGAACCTGAAAGCCGTTTATATATAAGCCTGTTAGGGCGCAAGCGGAAAATCGCCTTTTCTCAAAAAAAGGAACAATGGGTGTGGATGGCGGGAAGGGGGAAGGGGGAAGGGGGAAGGGTGAAGGACTGTCGTTCCACCTTCTGCCGGTTGCTTCCGTCAAACGCATGACACATCCTCTTTCCATCATGGCTGGAACCTGCCGTGAACTTCAGCGTTCAATTGCAGCGGAACTGAAACTCAGGGAGATAAATATATGTCTGAACTCGTCGTTGTTGGTTTTGATGGAACGGAAGAGGCTGACCGGGTTTTTCTGAAGCTTGCGGGGCTGAAAAAGGAATATCTGGTCGATCTGGAAGACGCCGTGGTCGTCGTTCGTGATGAAAACGGCAAGGTGCATCTGAAGCAGAGCGTCAATCTGACGGCGCTTGGCGCAAGCTCCGGTTTTCTGTCCGGTGGCCTCTGGGGCGGCCTTGTTGGCCTGCTGTTCCTCAATCCGTTGGCGGGCTTTGCAATTGGCGGCGCAATTGGTGCCGGCACGGGCGCGCTGGCGGGTTCGCTCACCGATTTCGGCATCGATGACGATTTCATCAAATCCCTTGGCGAAACCATCCCCAATGGCTCTTCGGCGCTGTTCGTGCTGATCCGCAAGGTGCAGCCGGAAAAGGTCATGGCGGAACTGGAAGGGCTGCGCGGCCGGGTCATCAAGACCTCGCTGTCTCCCGATCAGGAAGCGCAATTGCAAAAAGCTCTGTCGGGTGAAACCGCGCAGGCTGCTGCACCCGCCGCTTAGATGAAAACAGGAAGAACGCTGCGGCATGATCCATGCTGCAGCGTTTTGTCCAGATGGTTCCGGAAGCGGCCGCTTAGACGGTCAGCGTGCCCGGTTTCGCCTGCGGCCAGCTGAGATAATAGTAGCGGCTGCCGACGCTGCCGAAAAACGCATTGTTCCCGGAGATGCTGTCGACATAAGCGCCGCTGGCGCTCTTGACATAGGCTGAGCCGTCGCGTTTGAGGTGATCCTTCAGAAAATCGCTCCAGCCCGTCGTGGCGATCTCGGTTGCCGGTTTCGAGGTGGTTTTCGAATCGGCCTTCACGTCCCACGCCTTGATCTGCGCGCCTTCGGAGGGATCGGATACGGTGAGCGTGCCGGCGGCCAGTGCTTCCAGCATCGCCTTTGCCTGCGAGGCCTTGTCCGGGTCCTTGGACAAATCCTCCAGCATCGCCTTCAGATCCTTCATGAAAGCGGCCTGCGTGATGTCGCCGGAAGACGCCTGCGGTGTAGTCTCGGTTTGCGTCTCTTCGCCGGTGGTCTGCGCATATTGCGCCAGAAGCTGTGTCAGCCTCGTATTGGTGGAAGAAGAAGACGTATCGATGCCATAGGCGCCAAGAAGCGCTGCCCGTGACGAGGACGATGAGGCCGCGGTGGAATTGTCATCCTGCTCCTTGATTGCCTTGAGGGCTAATCTGGTGGCGGTGAGGCGGGTGGACAGGTCGACGGAGGAGACCATTTCGGTAACTTTTCCATGATCAGCCCGATACGCATCATTCGTACCGAACCGGCTTGGCGCGGATTTTTGATCCCGCCTTTCGTCTCCTCTCATAAGAAGACCGGGTGCGTCCCGCGCCGCTTGGGCTTGGGGTGCACCCGGTCTACTGAAAGAAGTTTGCGCGACGCTTGCGTCTTAATTTTCCTGAACGGAAACGCCGTTCGGGCCGATATTCATCTCGATGCCCTTCGGCTTGCTTTCCTCGTGCCAGACATAGGCCCCAAGGCCGACAAGGACCACCAGGAGTGCGCCGATGATGAGATAGAGATTATTGGTCTGCGTCATAAGATGTCTCCCCGTTTGACGATCATAATCGCGGGCTAAACGCATGAAATCGCGCAGGGTTCCGTAAGGGGAAGTATTTTAGGCATTGCTTGTGCGGCGGCGCAGGCTTTCGCGTTTTTCCAGTGCCATGCAGCCCCACAATATGCCGAGCAGCAGGAAGAAATGCCGCCAGTGATCGGTATCGATGACGGCGCCGATCATGACGTGGCCGACAAAGGTCACCCAGGAAATGATCAGGAACGGCTGCCATGGCCGCGGCCGCAGCAGATGCCTGAAACCGGCAGCGATCGTCCAGCAGATCAGTGTAAGATAGATCACGAAGCCGAACCAGCCATGCGTTGTCAGGCTTTTCAACCAGATATTATGTTCGGCGGCGGGAAAGATATTGTCGAACACCATCGGCCCGATGCCGAGCGGATGCTCCATCGCCAGCAGGAAACCAAGATAGTGACGGGCAAAGCGCCCCAGATGCCCGCCATCATAGGATTGCACCGCAGAGGCGCGGCTGAAGAACAGGTCGGAGACCTGTTTGAATTGCAGCGCGATGATGACGGCTGCGACCATGAGCGCGACCGCAACGAGAAACAGCACGAGAATTTTCAGGCGAAATGCGGCTGTGCGCTCCTTCAGCAGCATGACGAAGACGAGCAGGAGGGCGGCGAATAGAAACAGACCCCATGCCGCACGCGAAAATGACAGGAACACGCCAAGCGACAGGATCAGCAGGCCGAGGATACGCCAGGGCGCGTGCATCGCCTTGCCGGTGAGCAGGCCATAGATCAGGTAAAGCGACGGTGTCACCAGGAAGGGACCAAAGACGTTCGGGTCCTGAAAGGCACCCTTGGCACGATCGTAAAGCGTGAAGACTTCGAAGCCGGGAAGGGCGTGAAAATATCCGATGATGCCGAGTAGCGAGGTGATCAGCGCCGCGGCGAGCCAGGCCCGAAAAATCAGCAGCAGCCGCTGGTATTTGTCCTCGATGATCGCCGCGTAAAAAACCGAGGTCAGCGCCAGAAAGGTCGAGACGGCGAGGTAGAGCGGTCCCTCGTCCAGATCGGCCATGGTGGTGAGCGAAAGATAGCCGCCGACATTAAAGGCGAGCAGCAGGCACAGTAGCAGCACGACGGTGCGGGAAAGGCGAAGGCCCAGCAGGAACCAGATGGCCACTTGCCCGACCATCATCAGCTCGTAGGGCGCCGGTTCGGAGATGACGAAGCCGGAGAGGAACACGCCGAAGGCGATGAAGAACGAACCGACGAGCCGCATGGCAGCCAGAGGCGCGTCAAAACCCGGTGCGTGCTGGTAACCGACGTTGGTCAATAGGCGTTTTCCGATTTGAGCAGCCGTATCGGCGTCAGGAACAGGATCTTGAGATCGAGGAAAAGCGACCAGTTCTCGATGTAATAAAGATCATATTCGGTGCGGAACTTGATCTTGTCGCCATGGTCGATTTCGCCGCGCCAGCCATTGATCTGCGCCCAGCCGGTCACGCCGGGCTTGACCTTGTGGCGTGCGAAATAATGCTCCACCACTTCGGTATATTTCAGATCGCCGGTCTGGGCATGGACGGCATGCGGGCGAGGGCCGACCAGCGAGAGATCGCCATAGAGAACGTTGAAGAGCTGCGGCAGCTCGTCCATCGACGATTTGCGCAGGAAGCGGCCGACCGGTGTGACGCGCGGATCGTTCTTGGTGACGGCCTTCTTGGCGGTCGGATCGCTGAGTTCCGTATACATGGAGCGGAACTTCCAGACATTGATCGTCTCATTGTTGAAGCCGTGACGCTTCTGTTTGAAGAGGACCGGGCCTTTGGAGGTGGCCTTGACGGCAATCCCGGCACCCAGCATCACCGGCCAGAAAAGGGCGATGCCGAGGAGGCTGAAGGTGATGTCGAATATCCGTTTCGCCACCGAATCCCAGTCGCGGATCGGCTTGTCGAACACATCGAGCATCGGCACATTGCCCACATGCGAATAGGCGCGTGGACGGAACCGCAATTTATTGGCATGTGCGGCGATGCGAATATCGACGGGCAGCACCCAGAGTTTGCGCAAGAGCTGGAGAATGCGGGCCTCTGCACTGAGCGGCAGGGCGATGATCAGCATGTCGAGCTTTGTCAGGCGGGCAAATTCCACCAGTTCGGCAAAGGTGCCGAGCTTGGGATAACCGGCGACGACATCGGGAGAGCGCTCGCTTTTCCGGTCGTCGAAAATCCCGCAGATGCGGATATCGTTGTCCGACTGCTGCTCGAGCGAACGGATCAGGTCTCTGGCAGCATCACCGCCGCCGACGATAACGGCGCGGCGTTCCATGACGCCATTGCGACCCCAGTGGCGAATGGCAAAGCCAAGGATCAGCCGTCCGGTGAAAATGGCTATCGCGCCAATCGCATACCATATGCCGAAAGCGGGCCAGGAATGCAGCGCATCGGGAAAAAACACGAGAAGGAAACAGGCGGCGCCCACGAAAGACAGGCAGACGGCGCCTTGAATGCGGGCAAACATCTTCAGCGGCGTGCGTAGCGTTGGCAACTGATAACAATCGCCCGCCTGCAGCAGGAACACGCAGAGTGCCGCGCCCAGCACGCCAGCGCTGAAAACTGCCAGAAAGGTTTCGAGACCCCGATCGGCGGCGATGCCGTTGACGATGGCGGCAATGACCACAAGCATCGTGAATTCCAGCAGCCGTAACTGGCCGATCACCATATTCGGTGAATGGTTGCCGGCCCGCAGCTGGTTGGCGATCTGCCGCGCAAGCGGATTGAGAACAACGGTCTCGGACGCCGAAGGCTCACCGGCTTCGCGCTCGGAGATTTGCTTGCGCAACGACGCCAGATCGAATTGCAGTCTGTCCTTGTCAGCCTTGGTCATTACTTGGTCCGCACCCTCTAGCGGATCGGCCCGAAAATCGAGACCGATTTCCGATGGGAACGATGCGCAACTTCAAAGTGGTAAAGCGTCCGTGCGTAGCGTCCGAACGGACACACGCGCTCTACGAGCAGGAAACTAGCCGAAACATGCTAAGAAACGTTTATGATGCTTTTCTACAGGATAGCGGAATATACAATTAAAAATCGTGTTTTTAAAATGTCTTTAGACATGAGGCGCGCTTTAGCGGGAAAGCAGGTCGCGATAAAGCTTCATCATGTCATCGGCCATGACAGGCGTTGAAAATTTCGCCTTAAAGCTGTTGGGTGGGGGCATCACCCGCTTTGCCCAATCGTCGTTTTCAGCGTCCCTGACCATGATCT
Organism: Agrobacterium sp. SUL3; assembly: GCF_001263295.1. Classification (NCBI taxonomy): domain Bacteria; kingdom Pseudomonadati; phylum Pseudomonadota; class Alphaproteobacteria; order Hyphomicrobiales; family Rhizobiaceae; genus Agrobacterium; species Agrobacterium sp. SUL3. The sequence goes on along the minus strand of NZ_KQ414500.1, from coordinate 352,638 downwards.
TCGCCAGCGCCTCGGCGTCTCCTGCCGGAACCAGCGCCTCGCTGTCTTCTCCCAGAACCTCGGGAATGCCACCGACATGTGAGGCGATAACCGTCTTGCCCGCTGCCAGCGCCTCAAGCACGATATAGGGCATGGCTTCGGCGCGCGAGGGAACCACCACTGTCTCCGCCAGCTCGAAGGCCTGTCTGGCGGGCATGGCGGCATGCATGGCAATCCGCCGGGAAAGCCCGGCTTTGTTGATCATCGCCGCATATTTGTCCCTGTCCGGCCCGTCACCGACGATAACGCCGGACATAGGGTGGCCGATGCTGCGTTCCATCCTGGCGAAGGCCTTGATGAAGACATCCGGGCCCTTGAGATCGCGCAACATGCCTATATAGAGGAAACGGGCGGCATCCTCGCGGGCAGGCACGGTTTCGAACTCGCTTTCCTGCACGCCGTTATAGATCATCGCCGTTCGGGTGCGCGGCTTGCCAACCTTGGCTTCATAGGTTCGCTGCTCGAAATTACAGACAAAACAGAGCGCGTCGGTGAAGTGTTCCTGAAACCGCTCAAGCCGCAGGAACAGCTGCCCCTTCAGGCTCTTGCGGTCATAATGCAGGCTGCCGCCATGCGGCGAATAGAGGCGGGCTACGCGATACCTGTTCGCCCGCAACAATGAGCCGATCAGCCGGGCAAGAGCGCCACCCTTGGCGCTGTGCCCGTGCAAGATGTCCGGCCGCAAACTTTTTATCTGATTATAGGACCTCCAGAGCGCCAACAGGTCGCCGGGGCCGATGGAGCGCCTGATGGGCAGGCGGGTAAGCCCGAGCTCCAGCATCGGGGTGATCTGGGCGAAAAGCCGCTCCTCATGCACGCCGCCGGTCGAACTGTCGCAGACGATGCCGACCTTGTGGCCCTGTTTCACATGTTCTTCGATCAGGTCACGCACATGGCGGAAGACACCGCCGACGGGGGAGCGGAAACAGTGAATGATGCGCAGGGGAGGGCCGTCATCCGACATGTGTGCCACTCCGTTTTCAGAAGAAGCGTTCACGCACATAGACCGTATCGCCCGCCAGAATGGGAGCGGTGATGCCGATCCGGCCGGTCATTACCTCGGCATTGATCTTGCGGGTAAGATCGACATCGGCCTGATTGGCGCGCGGGGTGAACCCGCCGGCAATGGCAATGGCGTTCTGCACCGTCATGCCCGGCACATAGGAATATTGGCCGGGACGACCAACTTCACCCATGATGAAGACGGGGCGATAACGGTCGATCTCGATCGTCACGTCGGGATCGCGCAGATAACCCTGACGCAATTTCGCGGCAATGGCGGCTTCGAGCTGCGGCAGCGTCTTGCCGCGCGCAGGAACCTGGCCGACAAGCGGGAAGGCGACATAACCAGCCTGATCGACCGTATAGGTATTCGTCAGCCCCACCTGTTCAAAGACGTTGATGCGCAGCCTGTCGCCGCTATCGACATGATAGGGTTGCAGGGCCGCCTCATTGAATGAGCGCGGCGCGGGTTGATATGCCGCGCAACCGGAAAGGGCCGTCAGAACGGCAAGCGTCAGTGCGGTGACATGTCGTGATCCGGCGAGCGGCATCTCATCTGGCTCCGAGTCGATCTATGAGCATTCTTATCGTTCTGTTAGGGTTAATGCGCGGTAAACAGTCAGTCCGGAGTATTGCAATATCCGATTTATTTTGTCGGATTCGTCGAGATTAACTGTTGTGTTACCGCCAAGACTTACAATCCGCGAAAATTGGCCATCTATATTTGAGCGCCCGAGGTTTGTCTCGGTTACGGAGCCCACATGAACGGCGATCGCATTGACGACAGGGATGTGGATATCGATCTGGCACAGCTTGTTGCAGCCATATGGCGGCGCAAGGGCCGGATCGCGGCCGTCACGCTTCTGGCCGGCGGCGCCGCCTTCGTGATCGCCAGCATGATGTCGCCTGCCTATAAGGGCGAGGCGCGTGTCCTCATCGAATCCCGCGCGGCCTCCTTCGGCGCTTCGCAGCAGTCGAATGCGCCAGCCGAGCCGGTGCTCGATGAATTGACCGTTTCCAGCCAGGTGCAAATCCTGCAATCGGTCGACCTCATCAAGCAGGTCGCGAAAAACATGAAGCTCTATGAGCTGGAGGAGTTCGACCCGGAGGCGCGTCCGTCGCTGGTGTCGGGCCTGCTGGTCGCCGTCGGCCTCAAGAAAGATCCGCTGCAGGTGCAACCCGAAGAGCGGGTGCTGAAGGCTTTCCGCGAGAAATTGCAGGTCTATCAGGTCGAAAGCTCACGCGTCATCACCGTTGAGTTTTCTTCGGAAGACCCGAAGCTCGCCGCCGCCATCCCCAATGAGATGATGAAGGCTTATATCGCGCTGCAAAGTGGCGCGAAACTCGATACGAGCACGGAGGCAGCGCGCTGGCTGGAGCCGGAAATCGCCAATCTGCGCGAAAAGGTGCGTGAGGCGGACAGGAAGGTCGCGGATTATCGCGCCTCATCCGATCTCCTGTCGGCCGGGCAGGGCGAAACGCTCGCCACCCGCCAGCTCAGTGATATCTCGACCGAACTCGGCCGTATCCGTGGGGAGCGCGCGAATGCGGAAGCACGGGCGGAAGGCGTGCGCAATGCGCTTTCCAGCGGCCGGCCGCTCGATACGTTTCCGGACGTCGTCGGTTCCCCGACGATCCAGCGGTTGAAGGAAAACGAAACGGGTATCCGCAGCCAGATTTCCGATCTGACCTCCTCGCTGCTGGAAGGCCATCCGCGCATCAGGGCGCTACGCAACCAGCTGGAGGGCATACAGCGGCAGATTCAGGAAGAAACCCGCAAGGTGCTGGCAAGCCTCGAAAACGAAGCCAATGTTTCCCGCCTGCGCGAACGGCAACTGGTGCAGCAATTGAACGTGCTGAAATCGGAAAGCGTGCGCGCCGGGGAGCAGCAGGTCGGCTTGAACGATCTGGAACGCGAGGCTTCGGCCCAACGCCAGCTTCTGGAAACCTATCTTGCCCGTTACCGTGAGGCGACCTCGCGCGCCGGTTCGGTAGATTCCACGCCAGCCGACGCGCGCGTGATCTCAGGCGCGGTGGAGCCGCGTGAACCCTATTTCCCGAAAACCGGGGCCATCACCATCGTCGTCACGCTGGCGGCCTTCCTGCTCTCCTGCATCGTCGTCATGCTGGTGGAACTCTTCACCGGGCGCGCCTTGAAGCCGGTGGGCAGAAATCATGTTCCGCCACTCTCCGATCCGCCTGCGCCGACGCGGAAACCCGCCGGCACGGACGAGACTACGGATTTGCCGCAACAACCGGTTGCCACACATCATGAGCCGTCGCCGCCGGTCGCCCAGGCCATGCCCGCTGCCGCCTACCAGCAGCAACCCATTGTCGAAGAGGTGCGGCCGGCACCAGTCGCCGCTGCCACTGCTGCTGCTTCGTCTCCGGTTTTGCCGGTGGAAGAGGTAACGCCTTTGAAAGAAGAGGCAGAGAAAGACGAGATCGAAACCTCCGACGATTTCTCGATCGATGCCGTTGCGGGCTTCCTGGCCACCCGCCTTGCCAAGCCCGTCGCCGCCGTTGTGTCTCCAGCCGGAGACAGCGGTTCGACCACTACCGTCATGCTGGCGCGCGCCCTGTCTGAAATGGGCCGCTCGGTCGTTCTCGTCGATATGACGGCCTCTGCCTGTCCCACGCGTCTGATGGTGCCCGAGGCCGGGCTGCCTGGTGTCATGGACCTTCTGGCGGGTGCCGCCGCCTTTGGCGAAACCATTCACGGCGACCGGCTGTCCGATGCGCATATCGTGCCACGCGGCAATGCGCAGCCGCGTGAGGCCATGCGGGCCATCGATCGCCTGACGATGATTCTAAGCGCTCTATCTGACGCCTATGATACGGTGTTGGTTGAATGCGGCCGGTGCAGATTTCGAGCCTTGAAAAAATGCTGCGCAATCTGCCGGCGGAAATCATCGTTTCCGTGCCCGGCAAGGATGGCGAGATGCTGGAGAAGACGCTCGGTGAGCTGGTGGCCCAGGGCTACGAACAGGCATTGCCGATGACGGGCATGCGCAAGCCGGGTCATCTGAGCGCCGCCTGACGGACGGCAAACCCTCTCAGTCAGCAACAGACATGGCGTCCGTCCTTGGCCGCCCGGCGCGAAAACGCTGGATCAGCGTATAAAGCGCCGGGTTGGACTTGATCAGGCTTTTCGTCCTTGCGATGGCAACATAGGCCGAGGCAGCTGCGCGCCCCTTCAACGTCACCGGCAGGAATATATCGTGCTGGGCGGTGGAAAGCGGGCACCAGCTGCGTTTGTAAAGCTGATCGCCGACGCCGAAATCGAAGAGTGCGGCTTTCTCTCTGCAGGCGCGTTCGATCATCAGCCAGAACAGCAACTCGCCGGGGCTGAGTTCCGAAACCACCTCATCGATCGATCCGAACTGGCAGATGATGTGGTCCTGCTTGCGCGAAAGCCCGGATATGGCGGCAATGACGCCCTCGTATTCCCCATGCAGGCGAATGGCGTGCAGCTCCAGAAGACTGTCCATACCCGTTTCCGGGAAGTTGGCCAGATCGTAGAAAAACTCCTTCACCGATTGGCTTCGGAAAACATCCGGGATGCCTTGGGAGGCGAACCGGGTGGCCTTTTGCCGGAAGAAGGCCTGCAATAATTCGCATTTTTCCTGTGGCGAACGGGCAATCACATGGCTGTAACCGCCCATTTCCTCGGCCCTTCGGCTCTGGATACGGAATTTCTTCCGTCGTCTCTTGGCATTGACCTGTCGCAAGGTGCTTTCAAAACTCTCCAGCAGCGGCAGTTGAAAGGCCGGGTTCTGATTTTCGACGGAAGCCAGATAGGAAAGCGGATTGGTCCTGCCGCGCCAGGTGAGCGGTATGTTCTGCAAGGCCAGAATATCCGCCCGGCCATGCAGCAGTTTTCGTGCCTCGCGGGCAATCGCTGCCGCCGTCTTATGTTCTGCCTGCTCGGCAAAGGACGGCTCGAAAAGCCCGGTATTGATATTGTTAAAACGGCCGCCCGGAAAACGCGCCTTGCGGATACCGCCTTCCTGCACGATTTCGAGCGGCAGCAGGAAGACTGTCTTTGCGCCCTGTCTGCCGCGAATGATGAGCAGCGGGCTTTTCTGGGTCTGCGCCCAGATGGAGCACCAGCCGAAACCCTGATGCAGGGAATTGAGCGGGTCGCTCTCCATCCGCTCCCAATCGGTGCGGATGGTGGAAGCGTCATCGACGAGATCGATCACCAGACGGTCGGCACCCCGCCGCTCGCCTTGCATGGCGCTCGACGCTTTGCTCTCGCTGACTGTGACCGGCCCCTCAGCCGCCATCCACTCTCTCCGGTTGTTTCGGTGGGACTATATCGCTGAGCGGCAAACAATCAGTTTATAAAATTGCGACCTCAGGGTGTTGCGCAACGGTTGGCGCTTATCCCTGTTTTTTGGGCCCTGCCATCCATTTGATGATGAGCATGGCCGGCAATATCCACAAAAGCCCGCTCAGCACGAAATAGGCCAGATGCACCCACCAGGGCGATTGCGCCAGCGTCGCCGATGCAATGGCCGTCGCGGCCACGGCGTAGATGACGACGAGGCAGATGATGACGATGGTGCCGATAAGCGATCTGAGGCGAGGGGGCATGAAATCTTCCATCATGAGAGCATGTCTCCCAAAAGTGTCATCGGTTTTGGGAAAAAGACATGCGCAAAACAAAAAAATAGATCGTCTTGGCGATTCGAAGAAGAGGCAGGACGATCTGATATGTAAGCGCGACTATACCGCCGCGACCGGATGCCGCAAACCCTGAGGCCTTGTTTTGTGGTGCCGGTTGGGGCTAATCAACATGACTGTATGAGGGAGACCTGAAAAGATGCGTTCGAGCAGCATGACGATGGCAAACGGTTCCGCGGAAATGGTGGTGGAGGCTGCCCTGCAGAAGCAGGAAAAGAACCGCCGCCTGCTGCGCATCTGGCTGCGCGTCGTTCTTTTCACGCTTTTCTGTCTCGTGTTGGTCGGCGGCGCCACGCGGCTTACCGAATCCGGCCTGTCGATCACCGAATGGAAGCCTATCCACGGCGCCATCCCGCCGCTTTCGGTTGCCGAATGGGAAGAGGAATTCCAGCTTTACAAGCGCATTCCTCAATATCAAGAAATCAACAGGGGCATGTCGCTTGATGAGTTCAAGACGATTTTCTGGTGGGAATGGGCGCATCGCCTGCTTGCCCGCGCCATCGGTCTCATCTTCGCCCTGCCGCTCGCCTTTTTCTGGCTGACGGGCCGCGTCGAAAAGCGCCTGCGCCTGCCCCTCGTCGGCCTTCTGGCGCTTGGCGGTTTTCAGGGCTTTATCGGCTGGTGGATGGTCTCTTCCGGTCTCGTCAATCGCACGGATGTCTCGCAATATCGCCTCGCCACGCATCTGACCATCGCCTGCCTCATCTTCGCGGGCTGCATGTGGATATTGCGTGGCCTGTCGCATCATTCGCCTGAAGCGGCTGACGAAAAGACGGGCAGGGGCTTTGCCGGCCTGTTGACGGTGCTCTGTCTGTTCCAGATCTATCTCGGCGCGCTGGTGGCGGGGCTGAATGCCGGCCTTTCCTACAACACCTGGCCGCTGATGGACGGTTCACTGGTGCCGGGTGATCTCCTCCTGCAGCAGCCCTGGTGGATCAACCTCTTCGAAAACCCCAAGACGGTGCAGTTCATCCACCGTGTCGGCGCCTATACGCTTTTCGCCGCCACGCTGTGGCACATGGTGTCCATTGCCCGTGCCCTGCCGAATACGCCACACGCACGCCGCGCCGTGCTGTTCTTCGTGCTCGTTTCCATTCAGGCAGCGCTCGGCATCACCACGCTTCTCATGCATGTGGATATCCATGTGGCGCTCGCCCATCAGGGCATGGCCTTGATCGTGCTTGGATTTGCGGTTGCCCACTGGCGCGGTTTCATTGGCGAATATCCGGCACCTGTCGCCGTCGAAGTCAGGGACTGAGCGCGCTCAGAACTGCTTCAGCACCGTTTTGACGGTAGCCGCGACAGCGAGTTCGTTGTCGCGCTCTTCCGCGTTGCTGTCCTCTTCGTGCCATGTGGCCGAAAGGCAGCCATAAGCGAAGGCATATTGCAGCAACACCCGTTCATCCCGCTGCAGCGCCCTGGAAAAAATCGCCGCCATGGAGGCGATACGCGCCTCGCTGCGTGTCAGATCGAAGCGGTCGAGTGGATTGGAGAACATGTTCGCGACATCAAGCGCCGCATCGCCGATCAGGCCGGCCGGGTCGATGATGATCCAGCCGCGCCCGCTGCGCATGATGTTTTCGTGATGCAGATCGCCATGCAGCGGCTTCACATCCCGTTGCCGGTCAATCAGCTCCTGCGCCAGCGCGGCGGCGTCGACATAGATACTCTCCACGCCGTCGGTGCGATCCTGTTCGGCCTTGCGGAACAGGCTTTCGAAATAGAGAGGCAACGTCAGCAGGCTTGAGGGCGGGGGCTGCTGTGATGGCTGATGGTATTGGAGCAGAACATCGGCGGCAATTTGCGTGGTCGCGTCGTCGTCGCCGTCGCGGAACAACACATCGCGCAAAGTCTCCGCGCCGGCATGTTCCATCAGCAGAATATCATCGGAACGCTCAAGCAGCTCCACGCATCCGACACCCGCCCGCCACGCGATGAAATCCGCACCGCGAAGGCTGTCCTCAAGCACTTTCTTTTTCAGGACTTTGGCGACGGCAGGAGAGCCGTCACCACGCGTTACCGCGTAGACCACCCCGGCCGGCGTGTCGGCAATCTGTTTTGCGGCCTCGATATTCCACGAGGCCGGAAAAGAGGGGATGGTTCCGCTCATGCAGAAAGCCTCATGCGGAGAGCATCAGTTCCATGTTCTGCACGGCAGCACCGGATGCGCCCTTGCCGAGATTGTCGAGCAGCGCCACGAGGTTGATGTGTTCGCCGCCCGGCGTACCGAAGACGAAGAGCTTCATCGTGTCCTTGCCTGCCAGTTCCTCGGCGTCGATGCGCGCGAGCCCCTTGCTTTCGGCAAGCGGCACCACACTAACGATATCCTGGCCCGCATAATGGGCCGTGAGCGCGGCATGGACCGTCTCGATGCTCGTGCCTTCCTTGAGGTCGGCGGCAAACAGCGGCACCTGCACAATCATGCCCTGTGGGAAACGTCCGACGGAAGGCGCAAACAACGGTGCGCGGTCAAGCTGGCCGTGAATGGTCATTTCCGGCACATGCTTATGGGAGAGCGTCAGGCCATAGAGGAAATTATTGGCGCTGATCGCGTCGTCGCGGCTCTGGTCTTCCATCTGCGCAATCATCTGCTTGCCGCCGCCGGTATAACCGGAGACCGCATTGACGCTGACCGGATAACCATTGGGCAGGATGCCGGCTGCGCGCAGGGGACGGATGAGACCGATGGCGCCCGTCGGATAGCAACCCGGATTGGCGACGAAACGGGCGGAACGAACCTTGTCGCCCTGCTCGCTGTCCATTTCGGCAAAACCGTAAGCCCAGTCCTTGTGGACGCGATAGGCGGTCGAGGTATCGATGATGCGGACATTGTTGTTGCCGGCCACCATCGAGACCGCTTCCCGGGAAGCGTCATCCGGCAGGCAGAGGATGGAAATGTCGGCGTTGTTCAGCATATCCTCGCGCATTGCGGCGTTGCGGCGCTCGGCTTCGGGAATGGACAGCAGGTCAATATCGCGGCGACCAGCAAGGCGCGTGCGGATCTGCAGACCCGTGGTGCCGTGTTCGCCATCGATGAAGATCTTCGCTGTCATGTCCTTGTCCTGACTTTTCAAAGGGTTGTAAGGGTATTCGGAATCAGTTTGGCAGGTGCCGTTTTTGTCTCAGCCAGCCTTGGCCAGCCGTTCGGCACGCAGGCCAAGCATATACATTGCAACGGTGGCTCCGGCAATGGCAGTTATATCCGCGTGGTCGTAAGCGGGCGCCACCTCCACCACGTCGGAGCCGCGAATATCAAGCTGGCCAAGCCCGCGCAGAACGGAGAGGATCTTGGCGCTGGTCGGCCCGCCGGCCACTGGCGTGCCTGTTCCGGGCGCGAAGGCCGGGTCGAGGCAATCGATGTCAAAGGTCAGATAGGCAGGCATGCCGGCCGTATGCTTGACGATCAGCGAGGCGATGTCGCTCGCCCGCATCTCCTCCACCTCGTAACCGTGGAGAATGCGGATACCGAAATCGTCAGGGGCATGGGTGCGAATGCCGATCTGTATCGACCGGTCCGCATCGATCAGGCCGTCACGCACGGCGCGGGCCACGAAGGAGCCGTGGTCGATGCGTTTGCCATCGTCGAACCAGGTATCCTGATGTGCATCGAACTGCACCAAAGCTAACGGCCCATGCTTGGCCACATGCGCCTTCAAAAGCGGCCAGGTAATGAAGTGGTCGCCTCCGAGCGTCAGCAGATAATCCGTCTTTGAGATAATCCTGCGTGCTTCTTTTTCGATCGTATCAGGCGTCTTCCAGTGGTTGCCGTAGTCGAGCAGGCAGTCGCCATAATCGACGGTCGGCATATGGGCGAAGAGATCGCGCGCGAAGGGATATTGCGGATCGTTATCGAAAATCGCCGAGGCCCGGCGGATGGCCTGCGGCCCGAAGCGTGCACCCGGCCGGTTGGATGTCGCCGCATCGAAGGGAATGCCCCAGATGGCTGTCGATACGCCCTTGAGGGTCTTGGTATATTTGCGCCGCATGAAGGAGAGGACACCCGCATGGGTCGGATCAGTCGCAGCCGATGTCAGCGTGGTTGCGGTAAAGGCATGGTCGATGGTTTTGGATGGCATTGATCACCCCTGTTGCCGTTTGCGCTGAGGGTGCTGTCTTCTTGGTGAAAAAACAAGGCAAAGGGCAATAAAAAAAGGCGGAGCCGAAGCCCCGCCTTTCGAAGGTATTGTACCAGTAAGCGATTAACGCTTCGAGAACTGGAACGAACGGCGGGCCTTGGCCTTACCGTACTTCTTACGCTCGACGACGCGGCTGTCGCGGGTCAGGAAGCCACCCTTCTTCAGAACGGAGCGCAGGCCCGGTTCGAAGTAGGTGAGGGCCTTGGACAGACCGTGACGAACGGCACCGGCCTGACCGGACAGACCACCACCGGCAACGGTGGCGATGATGTCGAACTGACCTGCGCGGGCAGCGGCGACGATCGGCTGCTGAAGGATCATCTGCAGAACCGGACGTGCGAAATACGCGGTGAAATCGCGGCCGTTGATGATGATCTTGCCAGAACCGGCCTTCACCCATACGCGGGCTACGGCGTTCTTGCGCTTGCCGGTCGCGTAGGAGCGGCCGAGGGTATCAACCTTGCGGACGTGCACGGGAGCCGAAGCTTCCGATGCCGGGGCGAGGTCTTTCAGAGAGGAAAGATCGGCCATTATCAGGCGCTCCTTACGTTCTTCTTGTTAAGCGCGGCCACATCGAGAACGGTGGGCTGCTGTGCTTCGTGCGGATGGTTCGAGCCGGCGTAAACGCGCAGGTTCTTCATCTGGCGACGGCCGAGCGGGCCGCGCGGGATCATGCGCTCGATAGCCTTTTCAACGACGCGCTCCGGGAAGCGGCCTTCGATGATCTGGCGAGCGGTGCGCTCCTTGATGCCACCCGGATGACCGGTGTGCCAGTAGTACTTCTTGTCGGAGTACTTGTTGCCGGTGAAGGCAATCTTTTCCGCGTTGATGACGATGACATTGTCGCCATCATCGACGTGGGGGGTGTAGGTGGCCTTGTGCTTGCCGCGCAGGCGGGTTGCAACGATGGTGGCGAGGCGACCAACAACGAGGCCTTCGGCGTCGATGATGACCCACTTCTTCTCCACCTCAGCAGGCTTCTGAACGAAAGTAGACATGGATTTCACTTTCTAACGTGGACCCGTCATCCTCTTCATGAAAGAGATACGGGCGTTTCTTGTTGCTTGGTTTGGTTGCCCTGTGGGTAACCGCAAATGACCCTATTCCTGCTGGAATCCGATCTGGCGCGCTTATACGGTGCGCCGGGGAAAGCGTCAATATGACGATTTTTGAAGGCCTCAAAAATAATCAAGTAAAAACAATGCCTTATTTATGTGGTAATATTTTACCCCATAAAATTGGCCCGTTTTAGCCCAGTCTCATGACTAGAACGCCTGCTGCTATGATGCCGCCGGCGAGATAACGCCAGATGCTGGCGCGTTCTTTCAGGATCACGACGGAGATAACAAGCGCAAACAGGATGGAGGTTTCCCGAAGTGCTGCGACGACCGCAACGGGGGCCTTGGTCATGGCATAAAGCGCCAATCCGTAGGAGAGGATGGAGCCGCCACCGCCGATCAGGCCGCGCCACCAGTTGCGCCGCACATGCGCCGCGACGGCGCTTGCCCCGCGTTGGTAAAAGGCGAAACCGAAAAGCAGCACGGGCGGTAGCAGCGACATCCACAGCGTATAGGAAATCGCATTGCCCGAAAGCCTTGCGCCGACACCGTCGACGAAGGTGTAGGAGGCGATGACGAAGGCATTGATGAGCGCAAGGATGATCGCTTTTCCGCCGCCACGCCGCGCCTCGAAGGCGAGCGTCAGGATGCCGGCGGAAATGATGGCTATCCCGGCAAGCGCCAGCGGGCTCAGGACCTCGCTCAGGAAAAGGCTGCTCGTCGCCGCGACGATCAAGGGCGCCACACCGCGCATGACGGGATAAACGAGGCCGATATCGCCGATCGTATAGGCGGCAGCGACAAGGCGGAAATAGGCAAATTGCAGAATGGCCGAAGCGAAGAGGAATGGAATGGCGACAGGAGCCGGAAACGGCAGGAAGGGCAGAAAGGGCAGGGAGCAAGCGGCAGCACCGGCCGCAATCAGCGAGGCGTCAAGTGACTTGTCTGAGCCGGATTTGACCAGCGCATTCCATCCGGCATGCAGGATCGCACCCAGGAGAACCAGAAGAAGAATGTCGATTGTCACAATAGAGACTCGCTCGCGGGCTACTTTGCGAAACCTATAGCATGGGGTTTGACGACCGAAATCCATTTTCGATGGAGGCCGCGAGGCGTTGTGGGCGCTTTGTGATCATTTGAAAACGATTGCGGGTTTCGTCTGATCATCCGTGCAAATATGCGGCCCTTCCGCCGATAATGACGCGCGTCAAATTTCGGGTTTGTGCATGTCGCGGTACCTCCTGCTTCGGGGGCAACGTCGCTTTGCTCATGATTTCATCCGCGGGACGGGCATGCCGGCTCCGGATGCAAGGCTTTGGTCACGCCGGAGCTTGCGTGGTTTCTAAAAAATCAGGGCTATTTAAGCGGATATTTGGGTTTCATTCGCATTTCTGGCGGCGTGGATGAGGCTATCAATTTCAGCACCGGTTTCTTTCATTATTCTGAAAATAAATTTCATATCCGTGTAAAATAGCAAGCTGTAACGTTGTAGATTTGCAGATAGATTGATTTACAGAATAACTTTCTGAAAATTAGTCAACTCTAATTCATCGGTGAACGGAATGAAAACAAACAGGAGACGAATGGCGCATAAAATGCACGTTAATGGTGTTTTGACCGGCATTCCTTCGCGTAAGAGCCCTTTTGAAAACTGGATGAAAATACTCAATACCAGCTTATGCAGGGTGCTTTCGTGAAATCATTTTGCGTGAATGAAATGGCCCATATCGAGCAAAGAAAGGGCCACTTTCACGGGTTTTAGAGCCGGCAGGGGTTCAAGAAAGCGATGATGCGTCCTAAATGACTATAAAAGCAAGGGACAAAAGCAAGCACCGGTGGTGTGCAGATGTAGCTGTGGATTTATGCAGGAAACGCGATACTCGCGCTGATCTCTCAGAAGGGGTGCCTGCCAGCATCTCTCAAACTGCGAGATGCGCCAAAGGGACAAGTTGACATGCAGCATGATACTTATGAACCGGACTATCTCAGAAAAATCCTGACCGATGTCAGGACCATCGCCCTGCTCGGCGCCTCACCCAATCCGGAGCGGCCGAGCCATGGCGTCATGCGCTTTTTGCTGTCGAAGGGCTACCGTGTGTTTCCGGTCAATCCCGGTCAGGCGGGCAAGGAGATACTGGGGCAGAAGGTCTATGCCCGGCTTGCCGATATTCCCGAACCCGTGGACATGGTCGATGTCTTCAGGGCACCCGAATATCTCTCAGTGATCGTCGAGGAGGCGATATTGCTGCCGCAGCGCCCGAAAGTGATCTGGGGCCAGTTATCCGTGCGCGATGACAATGCCGCCGCCAAGGCGGAGGCCTATGGCATGTCCGTAGTGATGGACCGTTGCCCCGCAATTGAGTATCCGCGTCTCAATATTGTGCGATAGTTGGTACAGATCGGACTTATCATTTTGCAGCAAGGCATTATGATCCCTCCAAAATTCCATTGGAGGAAATATCATGTCGAGCAGCAATCCCGGTTTTTCAACGCTGGCCGTCCATGCGGGGGCACAGCCAGATCCGACCACCGGCGCACGCGCGACGCCCATCTACCAGACGACCGCTTATGCTTTCCGTGATGCCGATCATGCTGCCGCGCTGTTCGGGCTGAAGGAATTCGGCAATATCTATACCCGCATCATGAACCCCACCCAGGCGGTTCTGGAGGAGCGTGTCGCAGCGCTCGAAGGCGGCACGGCGGCGCTCGCGGTCGCATCCGGCCACGCCGCGCAATTGCTGGTCTTCCACACGCTGCTGCAGCACGGCGACAATTTCGTCGCCGCCCGCCAGCTTTATGGCGGCTCCATCAACCAGTTCGGCCACGCCTTCAAGGGGTTCGACTGGCAGGTGCGCTGGGCCGATGCCACTGATCCGGCCAGTTTCGAGCGGCAGATCGACGAGCGCACCCGCGCCGTCTTCATCGAAAGCCTCGCCAACCCCGGCGGCACCTTCGTGGATATCGCTGCAATTGCCGAGATTGCCCACCGCCACGGCCTGCCGCTCATCGTCGACAACACCATGGCAAGCCCCTATCTGCTACGGCCGCTGGAACATGGCGCGGATATCGTGCTGCATTCACTGACGAAATTCCTCGGCGGCCACGGCAATTCCATGGGCGGCATCATCGTCGATGGCGGCACGTTCGACTGGTCGGCGACGGACAGATATCCGGCGCTGTCGCAGCCCCGGCCGGAATATTCGGGCGTCGTGCTGCACCAGACCTTCGGCAATTTCGCTTTTGCCATTGCCTGCCGTGTGCTTGGTCTGCGTGACCTTGGCCCGGCCATCTCGCCCTTCAACGCCTTCCTCATTCTCACCGGCATAGAAACCCTGCCACTGCGCGTTCAGCGCCATTCCGACAATGCGCTCGCCGTCGCCAAATGGCTGAAGGCGCATCCGAAAGTTGGCTGGGTGCATTATGCCGGGCTGGAGGAGAGTGACAACTACGCCATCCAGCAGCATTATTCGCCAAAGGGGGCGGGTTCGGTCTTCACCTTCGGCGTCAAGGGCGGTTATGCCGCTGGCAAAGCGCTGGTGGAAGGGCTGCAGCTTTTCTCGCATCTCGCCAATATCGGCGATACGCGCTCGCTCGTCATCCATCCGGCCTCCACCACCCATGCGCAGCTGACGCCGGAACAGCAGACGGCGGCCGGCGCCGGGCCGGATGTGGTGCGCCTGTCCATCGGTATCGAGGATGTCAAAGACATCATCGCCGATCTCGAACAATCGCTTGCGAAAATCTGAGAGGGCGGCCCGCCATGACGAACTTGCTGACATTTGATGTTTCGGTCGAAGCGGAGCATGGCGCGCCTGCGCCGGAACGGCTGATTTTCGGTGACCCCAGATTTACCACCTGGAATCTGGAGGAAGCGCCGGGCGGCATCTATGCGGGCATCTGGCAATGCACGCCCGGCAAATGGCGGGTGGTCTATGATGAATGGGAATATTTCAACATTCTTGAAGGCCATTCCATCCTGACGGAAGATGGTGGCGCGCCGCGCCACCTGAAGCCGGGCGACCGGCTCGTCCTGCAGCCCGGCTTTACAGGCACCTGGGAGGTCGTGGAAACGACAAGGAAGGATTACGTCATCCGGCTTTGATAGTGGGCTACCGCCGCGCTTTACAGCCGGTCGAAGGATATAATCGACCGCATAAGCCCCGGAAAACGTGCTTCCAGATCATCGTGGCGCATGACGTTGATATTCTCGACGCCCTGTTTGTGTGTGCGTATTATTCCTGCTTCGCGCAGGATACGCAGGTGGTTGGAAAGCGTGGACCGTGGCATATCCGGGCAGGGTGCTGCACAAGCGCAATTCTGCCCGGCTTCCACTTCCCATAATTTCCGAACGATACCCATGCGGGCGGGGTCGCCGAGTGCGGCCAGCATGGCGGTGAGCGATATGTCCTCGCGGGCGGGATGAAAAAACTGAACCATATAACGGCTCTAGCATAAGGCTTGACAGGCTTCAATATTTCAATAAAACCGAAATACCGAATTATGGTAATTCGGAAATTTAGATATTTTCAGGAGATTGCAATGTCTGGAATATTCAACGGGCAGGTCGTCGTCATCACAGGCGGATCGACGGGGATTGGTTTTTCAGTTGCGAAGCTGATTTTGGAAGGTGGCGCAGCTGCTGTTTATGTAACTGGCCGTAGTTCGGCCAATCTCGATGCCGCAGTCGCCAGACTTGGAGCGCGCGCAATCGGCGTCGTTTCCGATGTTGCGAAGCTGTCGGAACTCGAACAGCTCAAAAGCCGTATCGAAGCTGACGGGCGGACAGTGGATGTTCTGGTCGCCAATGCCGGCATTGCGGAAAACAACGATCTTGGCGCAACTCACGAAGCGCTCTATGACCGGATTTTCGACATTAACGTAAAGGGCGTGTTCTATACGGTGCAGACGTTGTTGCCGGTGCTACGGGACGGCGGTTCGATTGTGCTGACGGGCTCGATCGTCGGTAACAAGGGTATGGAAAAACTGAGCGCTTACAATGCTTCAAAGGCGGCGGTTCGCTCGTTCGCGCGCAGCTTTGCCAATGACCTGAAGGCGCGGGGAATCCGTGTCAATACGGTCAGCCCGGGTGTCACCCGCACGCCGATCATGGAAAATGGTCTTAAGATGGACGATGAAAAGATCGCCGGTTTCGAAGCCTATCTGAAGGACGCAGCGCCGATCGGCCGTATGGCCGACCCTGACGAAATTGCCGAAGCAGTACTGTTTTTGGCGTCAGCCAAGGCCAGCTATATCACCGGCGTGGAACTTTCCGTTGATGGTGGTTTGGCTCAAATCTAAGGGCGACCTCGCCCTCCTATTCACCACGCCAGATCAAGCCGTTCCAGACCATGGAAATGGTAGACGTCCTTGACCTTCGGCGACTCGGCGATCCTGAGACCTGGCAGGCGTCTGAACAGCAGCGGCAGGGCAAGATTAAGCTCAAGCCTTGCCAGCGGTGCGCCGATGCAGAAATGGATGCCGGCGCCGAAGGAGACATTGACTCCCTCGTTCCGGTCCGGCTTGAAGGCCAGCGGGTCGGAGAATTTTGCGGGGTCGAGATTGGCCGCGGCCAGAATGAGGCTGACCTTGTCGCCGCGTTTGAACGTCACGCCGTCTATCTCGACGGGTTCCAGAACCCAGCGCTGGAAAATATGGACCGGCGCGCAGATACGCAGCGTCTCTTCAATCGTGCGCTCCGTGGTCGTCTCGTCGCTGAACAAGGTGTCAGGCGAGATGCCGCTTTCCAGAATGATGCGGACGGAATTGCCGATCTGGTGCACGGTCGCCTCGTGCCCGGCATTCAGAAGCACGATGGTGGTGGAAATCAGCTCGTCATCGGTCAGATACTGGCCCTTGTGCTCCGTGTGGATCATGTGGCTCAAGAGATCGTCTTGCGGCTCCGCTCGCCGTTCCGCGATCACGCTGCGCACATAGTCCGAAAATTCCTTCGCTGCCTTGTCGGCAAGAAGCTCGTCCTCGGCAGTGCGTTTGAACATGTACATGCCGACATAGGCATGCGACCATTTCAGAAGCTGCGGCCCCATTTCCTCGGGAATGCCGATCATGCGGGCAATCATCGTCACCGGAATGATATCGGCATAGGTGGAGAGCAGTTCCGTCTTGCCATCGGCTTCGAAGGCGTCGATCAGGCGGTTGGCAAGCTCTTCGATTTCCGGCTTCATTTTATCGACATGCCGGGACACAAAAGCGCGGTTGATGAGCGTGCGCAGCCGCGTATGTTCCGGCGGCTCCAGTTCCAGCAGCGAATGTTGCTCGGCAGCATCGAAGTGCTTCACATGCTCCAGCGGCTGCGCAAGGCCGATTTCCTCACGGCTGGCCACATGCAGGATCTGTCTCCCGAAACGGCGATCGCGCAGCAGCGCGCTGACATGGTCGTATTCGGTGAAGAACCACTGCCGCTGCTCTTCCCAGTAAAAGGTGGGACATTGCGCGTGAAGCGCCGCATAGACCGGGTTCGGATCGTTGTAGAAAGCCGGGTCGCGGGCATCAAGTGAAACGCGGCGCGTGGCGGGGTCGATGGTGAGGAAGGGAAATGTCGCTGTCATGCTCAAGGTTTATTCCGCGTCTTGTGCTTTGGAAAGGGTGGGGAAAAATCGCCCCCTGTTTTTCCGCCTGTCGTCGCATGGTCGTCATGTCACCGGCTGGCGATGGCCGATATGCGGTTCAGCGCCGCAACCTGGCGGTCGGCATTATTGTCCATCGGATTTTCGTCCCGGTCCGGGGAAGGGACAACGACATTGGCTGAATTCACGTGGATGACGGTCCTGTTGCGGCCGGCCTTTTTCGCCGCATAGAGCGCACGATCGGCTTCCGTCATCATCACGCTGAGGTCGGCATCCTTGATCATGGCCTCGGATATGCCGACGCTGGTGGTGACTTCGATACCTTCGCCGCGCGAACTGATCTTGGAAAGACGCAGATTGCTGCGGATTGCTTCCGCCAGCGTTACCGTGCTGGATGGGCTTTCGACTTCGGCGACAAGCGCGAATTCCTCGCCGCCCATTCTGACGAACAGGCCGCGATCGCCAATGACACGCCGCGCCATGTCGCAAAAATGCACGAGCACCGCATCGCCGGACTGATGACCGTATTTGTCGTTTATCTTCTTGAAATGGTCGATGTCGAACAGCACCAGCGCCACATAGCGGTCGGAAGCCGGCGACCGCTTCTTGATGCGCTCGAACTCCTCCAGAAGACCGCGCCGGTTGAGAACGCCGGTAAGGTGGTCGGTCATCGCAAGCCGGTGCAGGCGGGCTTCCGAATCTTCCATGATGATCTTGGCGCTGATCATGATGATGACGGTGAAGCCGAGAATGCCTGAAAAGGCGAGCGGCGACGTCAGCGCGACGGCACCGGGAGACGTGACGTCGCCGGGAATGACGACGGATGCGATGATGGCGCCGAAAAAGGCCTGCAAAATGAAAATAGCGGCAAGAACCTTGCGGCTCAGCGATGCCCGGCTCCTGTTCGCCAGAACGACGCCGGCCAGCATGAAGTAAGCGACCGCGGCACAGGCATGGTAAAGCAGGATACGCGAAACCATGCTTTCCCGCACCGGCGGGATGAGCATGCCAGCCACCCACAAGAGCGCGGGAATAGCGATCCAGCCTGCGAGCTTGCGCTGTTCGAAGGAGAGAAGGCCGGCCAGCCAGAAACCGAAAGCTGAAAGCGCCAGCGTGTTGCCGACTTCGATCGACAGGTAATTGGGAATGTCGCCGCGCAGGGCGACAAGAATGGCGCCGATCCCGGTCGAAAGGAAACCGGCGGCGAAATAGAGATTGTGCTGGCGGGCAGGGCGGTGCAGCCACAGGGTTCCCAAAAGGACGGCAAGGGTGAACGTCTCCGACGCCCAAAGCAGCATGCCCGTTTTTGCATCCAGCATTGCAAGATCCTATCTGCGCTATCATGCCGTGAAAGCGGGCCCTGCGGCACCATGTGCGCAATACCCGCCGGAATTGTTGAGATGCCATTTCACCCGAATGGGCCGCCGCTTCCTGACGGAAACCGGAAATTCGCCGCGCAGTATCAGCAGTAAATCCCTAACGAGTTCTTGCCGGTGAGAAGTTATATCTGTGCATGGTCACGGGTTTTTGCATTTGCGGGTCACTTCGATGAAAAATAACGCCGGCAAGGGCATGTGGTTCGAGATGCGGCCAACGGTCTGAAGCCATTGCCGGCAGAGGCTTCAAACGCCTGCAATCGCTGTTGAGCCGTTAAGGATATGCGGCTTCGTGTCTTGAAGTACGGGGCAGGGACACTCTATGTAGGGAGTATGAAGGTTAGAAGTGATTCCGGAGCGGTTTTCCGCGAAGGGCAGAGTTGACAAAGGACGGACATGAAAAATCCAGTTGATACCGCCATGGCTCTGGTGCCGATGGTCGTAGAGCAGACCAATCGCGGCGAACGCTCCTATGACATATTTTCCCGTCTTCTCAAGGAACGCATCATTTTCCTCACCGGTCCGGTGGAGGACCAGATGGCTTCGCTCGTCTGCGCACAGCTGCTTTTCCTCGAGGCTGAGAACCCGAAGAAGGAAATCGCGCTTTACATCAATTCGCCAGGTGGCGTCGTGACCGCCGGCATGGCGATCTACGATACGATGCAGTTCATTCGCCCGGCTGTCTCAACGCTCTGCGTTGGTCAGGCCGCATCGATGGGTTCGCTGCTTCTGGCTGCCGGTGAAAAGGGAATGCGCTTTGCAACCCCGAACGCCCGCATCATGGTGCACCAGCCTTCCGGCGGTTTCCAGGGGCAGGCATCGGATATCGAGCGTCACGCCCGTGACATCATCAAGATGAAGCGTCGCCTGAACGAAGTCTACGTGAAGCATACCGGCCGCACGCTCGAAGAGGTTGAAAAAACCCTTGATCGCGACCATTTCATGGATGCGGACGAAGCGCAGAATTGGGGTGTGATCGACAAGATCCTCACCTCGCGCCAGGAAATGGAAGGCGCCGCCGCGAATTGAGGCGCGCCGCTTTTTGACGTTTGTTTGATCCCGCAAAAGTAATTTCGGGGCTTTCAACCGCAACAGAAAGCGATATTAGTATATATTAAGGCTGTGTTGAATTTTTATGACGTGGCCTTTGGTTTGATGGGGAATTCGTTGCAGCCGGTTGTCAGCTCCTGTATCTGACACGGCTAGTACCCCGGGAAACGAGGCGGATACGGCAATGCACCCCAAGGCGAGCCGTATCTGCGGGCGGTAAGTTGACCGCGATCCGTTTGGCGGACCTGCGGCGTGCTGGAAGGAAAGAGATATGAGCAAAGTCAGCGGCAGCAACGGCGGCGACTCTAAGAATACACTCTATTGTTCATTCTGCGGCAAGAGCCAGCACGAAGTCCGGAAACTCATTGCCGGGCCGACGGTATTCATCTGCGATGAATGCGTCGAATTGTGCATGGACATCATCCGCGAGGAGAACAAGACATCTATGGTGAAGTCGCGCGAGGGTGTTCCCACCCCGCAGGATATCATCAAGATTCTCGACGAATATGTCATCGGTCAGAAGCAGGCGAAGAAAATCCTGTCGGTGGCCGTTCACAACCATTACAAGCGCCTCGCGCACGCCTCCAAGAACGGCGATGTCGAGCTGGCGAAGTCGAACATCATGCTCGTCGGTCCGACGGGTTGCGGCAAGACCTATCTTGCCCAGACGCTCGCCCGCATCATCGACGTTCCCTTCACCATGGCGGACGCAACGACGCTGACCGAAGCCGGTTATGTCGGCGAGGACGTGGAAAACATCATCCTGAAGCTGTTGCAGGCTGCGGATTACAACGTCGAGCGCGCCCAGCGCGGTATCGTCTATATCGACGAGGTCGACAAGATTTCCCGCAAGTCGGACAACCCGTCCATCACGCGTGACGTGTCGGGCGAGGGCGTCCAGCAGGCGCTTCTGAAGATCATGGAAGGCACGGTCGCTTCCGTTCCGCCGCAGGGTGGCCGCAAGCATCCGCAGCAGGAATTCCTGCAGGTGGATACGACCAACATCCTGTTCATCTGCGGCGGCGCCTTTGCCGGCCTCGACAAGATCATCTCGGCCCGTGGTGAAAAGACCTCGATCGGCTTCGGTGCGACCGTCAAGGCGGAAGACGATCGCCGTGTGGGCGAGGTGCTGCGCGAACTGGAGCCGGAAGATCTGGTGAAGTTCGGCCTCATTCCGGAATTCATCGGCCGTCTGCCGGTTCTGGCGACGCTGGAAGACCTGGATGAAGATGCGCTGATCCAGATCCTGTCCGAGCCGAAGAACGCGCTGGTCAAGCAGTATCAGCGCCTGTTCGAGATGGAAGATGTGGAACTGACCTTCCACGAGGACGCACTTCGCGAAATCGCCCGCAAGGCGATTACCCGCAAGACCGGCGCCCGTGGTCTGCGCTCGATCATGGAAAAGATCCTGCTGGATACCATGTTCGAACTGCCGACGCTGGAAGGCGTGCGCGAAGTGGTGATCTCCAATGACGTTGTCAGCGGTGTCGCCCGTCCGCTCTACATCTATGCGGATCGCCAGGAAGAAAAGACCAACGTTTCGGCCTGATCGGTTCCAGAAGAATAAAGCCCCTCGCAGCAACGGCTGCGGGGGGCTTTTCTTTGTGCGATGCCTGCCCGGCATTCGAGGAATTTCCGGGGACGACGTAAGCGCCTTGTGCCTGAATAATACGTAGAAACTAGGAGGCGGCGCGTTTTCGCTTTTCGTGGAGAAGCGGACATGCCCCTGAAATATTGGGTATCCTGATGAATCCAGTAACCGCAATCCTCATTCACGTGTCCGATCCCGCCGAAGGATTGCTTTGGTACGGGAAAGCATTTCCGGAGGCGGTTGCATCGGTCAGCCTTCCTTCCGGTTTTGAGTTCCTGCGGATCGGCGATATATCCAGCTGGAAATCGTTCCCGCTGATGAGAAGGTTTCAAGCGGGGCGGCAGGGTCTGTCGTCTATTGGTGGACGGAGGATTTCGGCCGGTCCCTCGCGCATCTGCGGGACGCGGGCGCTGTTCTTTATCGCGGCCCGATGAAAATCGATCAGGAACTCTGGATGTGCCAGTTCCGTGACCCCTGGGGCAACTGTATCGGCGTTCGCGGACCCATGGCCGCGGATACGCCATAACGCTCCTCACCGCTTGAGGCATCCCTGCGTTGCATCCCGACAATCAGGTGGAGGAAAGCTTCGTCTGCCATTTTGCGTTTGGAGCGGATTGCGCTTTGCTGATAAAGTCTTACAACTGATTT
The DNA here is from genome assembly GCF_001263295.1 of Agrobacterium sp. SUL3. NCBI lineage: Bacteria > Pseudomonadati > Pseudomonadota > Alphaproteobacteria > Hyphomicrobiales > Rhizobiaceae > Agrobacterium > Agrobacterium sp. SUL3. Next base: position 330,465 of record NZ_KQ414500.1, on the reverse strand, counting down.
GCAGCGCGATGTGACGGAAATGTGAATTGCCGTCGGCGACCCGGTTCCTGATCCCTTGGGATAACCGGAAATGTCGGGAGTAATAGCCGGCGCTGGGTTTTGTTGAATTTCACGGTTCTGCCGGTGCGCGGGGCCGTCTCTTCCGGCGACTTGAAATCGGTGTTTCGAAACTCCACTTTCAGTCTCGAGAAATGAATATGCCGGACGCCCCAAGACGTCCGGCAAAGTGTCCCGAAAGGGACCATGGAAAGGAAATGATATGACGAACATCACGTCTGCGGCATCTGGCGGTACCTATCCGGTACTTCCCCTGCGCGACATTGTCGTTTTCCCGCATATGATCGTTCCCCTGTTCGTCGGGCGGGAAAAATCCATTCGTGCGCTCGAAGAGGTCATGGGTTCGGACAAGCAGATCATGCTCGTCACCCAGATCAATGCCAGCGATGACGATCCGACCCCGGATGCCATCCACAAGGTGGGCACCGTCGCCAACGTTCTCCAGCTTCTGAAGCTGCCGGACGGTACCGTGAAGGTGCTGGTGGAAGGCAAGGGCCGCGCCCAGATCGACGAATACACCGGCCGCGAGGATTTCTACGAAGCCTCCGCGACGCCGTTGCAGGAGCCTGCGGAAGACCCGGTCGAGATCGAGGCGCTGTCGCGCTCCGTCGTTTCGGAATTCGAGAGCTATGTAAAGCTCAACAAGAAGATTTCGCCTGAGGTTGTCGGCGCTGCCGGTCAGATCGACGATTATTCGAAGCTTGCCGATACGGTTGCTTCGCACCTGTCGATCAAGATCACCGAAAAGCAGGAAATGCTGGAAACCGTCAGCGTGAAGCAGCGGCTTGAAAAGGCCCTCGGCTTCATGGAAGGCGAGATTTCCGTGCTTCAGGTCGAAAAGCGCATCCGCTCGCGCGTCAAGCGCCAGATGGAGAAGACCCAGCGCGAATATTATCTGAATGAACAGATGAAGGCGATCCAGAAGGAACTCGGTGACGGCGAGGATGGCCGTGACGAGATGGCCGAGCTGGAAGAGCGCATCGCCAAGACCAAGCTTTCCAAGGAAGCCAAGGAAAAGGCCGAGGCGGAAATGAAGAAGCTTCGCCAGATGAGCCCGATGTCCGCGGAAGCGACCGTCGTGCGCAACTATCTGGATTGGCTGCTGAGCCTGCCCTGGGGCAAGAAGTCGAAGGTGAAGACCGACCTCAACAGCGCGGAGACGATCCTCGATCAGGATCATTTCGGTCTGGACAAGGTCAAGGAACGCATCGTCGAATATCTGGCCGTACAGGCACGTGCTACCAAGATTCGCGGACCCATCCTGTGCCTCGTCGGCCCTCCCGGCGTTGGCAAAACCTCGCTCGCCAAGTCGATCGCCAAGGCGACCGGCCGCGAATATGTGCGCATGGCGCTGGGCGGCGTGCGTGACGAGGCGGAAATCCGCGGTCATCGCCGCACCTATATCGGCTCCATGCCGGGCAAGATCGTTCAGTCGATGAAGAAGGCCAAGAAGGCGAACCCGCTCTTCCTGCTCGATGAAATCGACAAGATGGGCATGGATTTCCGTGGCGATCCGTCATCCGCACTGCTGGAGGTTCTCGATCCGGAACAGAACTCCACTTTCATGGACCATTACCTTGAAGTGGAATACGACCTGTCCGACGTGATGTTCGTAACCACGGCCAACACGCTGAACATTCCAGGCCCGCTGATGGACCGTATGGAAGTGATCCGCATCGCCGGTTACACGGAAGACGAAAAGCGCGAAATCGCCAAGCGTCACCTGCTGCCGAAGGCGATCAAGGAACATGCCCTGCGTCCGGAAGAGTTCTCGGTTACCGATGACGCTCTGATGATCGTCATCCAGCAATACACCCGCGAAGCGGGCGTGCGCAGCTTCGAACGCGAGCTGATGAAGCTGGCGCGCAAGGCTGTCACCGAGATCATCAAGGGCAAGGTCAAGTCCGTCGAGGTTACCGCTGCCAACGTTCCTGACTATCTGGGCGTTCCGCGGTTCCGCCACGGCGAGGCCGAGCGTGAGGATCAGGTCGGTGTCGTCACCGGTCTTGCCTGGACGGAAGTCGGCGGTGAGCTGCTCACCATCGAAGGCGTGATGATGCCGGGCAAGGGCCGCATGACGGTCACCGGCAACCTCAAGGAAGTGATGAAGGAATCCATTTCGGCAGCGGCATCTTATGTCCGCTCGCGCGCCGTGGATTTCGGCATCGAACCGCCGCGCTTCGACAAGAGCGACATCCACGTCCACGTTCCGGAAGGTGCGACCCCGAAGGACGGACCGTCCGCCGGTGTCGCCATGGCCACCGCCATCGTCTCCATCATGACCGGTATTCCGGTTTCGAAGGACGTGGCGATGACGGGCGAGATCACGCTTCGTGGTCGCGTATTGCCAATCGGCGGCCTTAAGGAAAAGCTGCTTGCAGCACTTCGCGGTGGCATCAAGAAGGTGCTGATCCCGGAAGAAAACGCCAAGGATCTGGCGGAGATTCCGGACAATGTGAAGAACGAGATGGAAATCATCCCGGTTTCGCGCATGGGCGAGGTGATCCAACACGCGCTGCTTCGCAAGCCGGAGCCCATCGAGTGGGACGGCAGCATCGAGACGCCGGTGATCGCCACGGTCGAAGGCGTCGACGACGCTGGTCAGACGATCGCGCATTGATACATGCATCGGTGCGGAAGCCGGAATCGGTTTTCGTAAAGAGCGGCGCATAGAATCAATGTGTTAGGTATCGGAAGACACCTGCGGTGCTTCGGCCCGTGCAAGTGATGCCAAATTGGCACGAATATGTGGAAGGCCGGCAGAAATGTCGGCCTTTTTTGTGAAAAAACCCGTAGACCCCTTGTTTTTCAGGCGATTCCAGCGCTTTTGAGTTGCTGCGCGCGGATGCGAATGTATTCTGCGCCGGCTTAATTTAGTCGTTTCAAACCATTGAAAGGGGTGGAAACATGAACAAGAACGAGCTCGTCTCTGCTGTTGCCGAAAAGGCTGGTCTCACGAAGGCAGATGCTGCTTCCGCTGTTGATGCCGTATTCGAAACCGTACAGAACGAACTGAAGAGCGGTGGCGACATCCGCCTCGCTGGCTTCGGCAGCTTCTCCGTTAGCCGCCGTGAAGCCTCCAAGGGTCGTAACCCCTCCACGGGTGCTGAAGTCGATATCCCGGCTCGCAACGTACCGAAGTTTTCCGCAGGCAAGGGCCTGAAGGACGCTGTTAACTCGTAAGGTTTCCGGAAGGCCGTGATGCCCGGCGGCGGGCATACGGTTTTTCAGGTTCACGAGGAAGCATGTTTTGACGCGCTCACACCATCAGCAGGCATGAAGAGGCCAGTCTTTCGAAAGTCTCTTTCGGGCAGGCCAGTTTCTCAGCCAGTATGGAGTGGATTGAAAGTGTCGATACGTGGCTGTGTAGCTTCCATCCGGACACACGGCGTTTCGATACGCGGAATGCGCATAAACACGAAAGCCCGGCCTTCATGGCCGGGCTTTTTGATTCACCCGACAGGAAATGTCATGCCACTGTCATGTCTTTGACGCAGAAGCCATGGGGTATTTCTGGACCCAAGGGGGATTATAATGGCGTTCCGATTTTCTCATGTGGCTTTAACTGCCGCGCTGCTGACATCCGCAGCCTTCCCGGCCGCTGCCGAGCCGGTTTTCAACCGTATCGCATCTTTCCCAGTGGCGAAAAACCTGCCCGCGGACAAGGATGCCAAGTCCGTCACGTCGGCTGAAATCGTCACCGCCAGCGAAGACGGCATGACGCTGATCTATTCGGACAGCCCGCTTGGCGGCATTGGCTTCATCGACATCACCGACGCCAAGGCCCCCAAGGCCGGCGGTGCTTTGCTGCTCGAAGGCGAGCCGACCTCGGTCGCCGTTGCCGGCGTCAAGGTTCTCGCCGGCGTCAACACCTCTGAAAGCTTCGTCAAGCCATCAGGCAAGCTGGTAACGGTCGATATCGCCACCAAGAAGATCGAAGCAAGCTGCGATCTCGGTGGCCAGCCCGATTCGGTTGCCGTCTCTCCGGACAAGACCTTCGCCGCCATCGCGATCGAGAACGAGCGCGACGAAGAGGTGAACGAAGGCGCCCTGCCGCAGATGCCGGCGGGTTATCTGGTGACGGTCGCTCTGAAGAACGGCGTTGCAGACTGCGCGACACTGAAGAAGATCGACGTGACCGGTCTTGCCGAAATCGCCCCGGAAGATCCGGAGCCGGAATTCGTTTCGATCAACGCCAATGGCGAGATCGCGCTCACGCTGCAGGAAAACAACCATATCGTTATCATCGACGGCAAGACCGGCACGGTGAAGACGCATTTCTCCGCCGGCAAGGTCGATCTTGAAGGTATCGACACCAAGAGCGACGGCCAGCTGAAGTTTACCGACAAGCAGGAAGGCCGCAAGCGCGAGCCGGACGCCGTGAAGTGGCTGGACAATGACCGTATCGTCATCGCCAACGAAGGCGACTGGCAGGGCGGTGCGCGCGGCTTCACCATCTTCGACAAGACCGGCAAGCTTCTCTATGAAGCTGGCTCTTCGCTTGAGCATGCGGTTGCGGCCATCGGCCACTATCCGGAAAAGCGCTCCAAGGCCAAGGGCATTGAGCCGGAAGGTCTGGAAGCGGCGACATTCGGCGACCAGAAATATTTCTTCGTGCTTGCCGAGCGCGCCTCTGTCGTCGCTGTCTACAAGGACACCGGCAAGGAGCCGGAACTGACCCAGCTCCTGCCTTCGGGCGTTTCGCCGGAAGGCGCAGTCGCCATCCCGTCGCGTAATCTTCTTGTCACGGCGAACGAGGTGGATCTGGTCGAAGACGGCGGCGTTCGCTCGCACGTCATGCTTTATGAGCGCGCTGAAGGCGAAGCAGCCTATCCGCAGCTGGTTTCCGCCACCGTCGACGGCGCACCGATCGGCTGGGGCGCTCTTTCCGGCCTGGTCGGCGATGCCGAGAAGCCTGGCATTCTCTATGCCGTTTCCGACTCGGTTTATGGCAACCAGCCGTCGATCTACACTATCGACGCAACGAAGAAGCCCGCCACCATCACCAGTGTCCTGCGCGTCAATCGTGACGGTATCGCCGCCCAGAAACTCGATATCGAAGGCATCACGCTGGACGGTAAGGGCGGCTTCTGGCTGGCTTCTGAAGGCGACAGCGCCAAGCTCGTTCCGCATGCGCTCTACAACGTCAACGCCAAGGGTGAAATCAAGGCTGAGATCGCGCTGCCGAAGGAACTGCTTGCCGGCGACACCCGCTTCGGTTTCGAAGGCGTGACCATGATCGGCAAGGGCGACGACGCGACGCTGTGGATGGCCGTGCAGCGCGAATGGGGCACGGATGAGAAGGGCTTCGTCAAGCTCGTTTCCTACAACCCGAAGTCCAAGGAATGGGGCGCCGTGCGTTACCCGCTCGACAAGACCGAGGCGGGCTGGGTCGGCCTTTCTGAAATCACCGCACAGGGCGAATATGTTTATATCGTCGAGCGTGACAACCAGATCGGCGACAAGGCCAATATCAAGAAGCTCTACCGCGTCGCGATCGCAGACCTGAAGCCGGGCAAGATCGGTGGCGAACTGCCGCTGGTCGCCAAGCAGGAAGCGCATGACTTCCTGCCCGACCTCAAGGCCCAGACCAACGGTTATGTCGTTGACAAGCTGGAAGGCTTCACCTTCGACAAGGCAGGAACGGCCTATGCCGTGACCGACAATGACGGCGTCGACGATTCGTCCGGCGAAACGCTGTTTTTCACCGTCAATCTGAAGGCGATCAACTGATCGCCGCAGATGGTGCCACAAATGAGAAAAAGCCGGGCATAGCCCGGCTTTTTTATGCGGCAGAGGTAACCCGCCTGTTTGGTGCGATATCTCACAATGCAGGCTGTTAAGCTGACATTGCCGCTTCGGTATCGGTCATCGGTGATTTGTCGGGGGACATGGTGCAAAAGCCGGGGACCGGTCGCAAGGGATCATCGCCCCATGGAATTCTTGCTTTTGGGAGTATTGTCTTTTTCCGAGTCCTGCTGGACCCAGCGGAAAAAAATATAAACGGGCAGCGCAATGAGCGCGAGTGTTACAAACGCGTCGACCATGGTTTCATCCATCATTTCTACCGCTCATCATGAAACGGCTTGAAAACAATGCCTGAAATCCCTTTAAAAAGTCTGAATCTGCTTGTTTTCCGGTATGTTGCAGGGTGGAACACAGTCCAGCCGCCGCTGTCATAATATGAAGCAGCAGTGCCGATTTGGCATGGACGCAAATAGGAAAAAGCGATTCCGCCTGTCCAGAAGCTCAGCCCGGTTCCGCTAAATCGCATTGGCGAGGGTAGGGGGATGATTCTCGATGCCGGAAATTAACGGCACACAAAAGCGCTATCCGGAAAACACCCGTCTTAAACTGCACGAAGATTTGGTGATTTGAAGAATGGTGGGCGATGAGAGACTCGAACTCCCGACATCCTCGGTGTAAACGAGGCGCTCTACCAACTGAGCTAATCGCCCTTCGCGTCTTGCGGATCATGTCCGCCGCGTCGGTGGCCGTGATGTATTCGGATCGGAAAAAAACCGCAAGGGCTTTTGTGAAGTTTTTTTGTTTTTTTTGCCGACGGCTTTTTCCTTCTTGGGAGGTTGGTGGCGAAAAGCCGGGAACTGTGGGCTTTCCGGTAAAAAACGAATCCCCAGCTGCCTCAAGCGACATGCGGAAAACCAGCCCGAGGCGCCCATGGCTGTGGACAAGTTTTTTGTTTTCGTTGGGAAAAGCCCGCAGAACAAGGCATTTGCGCCAGCACCCGTCAAAGGCTTCTCAGTTTTTCCCGATCAAAATGCAGAAGCTTATTCTTTTGTCGTGAAACCTGCTTGACACCCCCGCACGAACGCCGTAGTTAGCCGCTCAACGAACAGCCGAGGCTGGTTCGTACGGCGGGACAAGGTCCTGTCCGTCAGGAGATGCGGGTGTAGCTCAGTTGGTTAGAGTGCCGGCCTGTCACGCCGGAGGTCGCGGGTTCGAGCCCCGTCACTCGCGCCATCCTGTTCCTCGGAAATAAACGCAGATGAATATCTGCGATGCGCGGGTGTAGCTCAGTCGGTTAGAGTGCCGGCCTGTCACGCCGGAGGTCGCGGGTTCGAGCCCCGTCACTCGCGCCATTTCTTTTCCTGAAATGACTCCTGAAAAAAGCCATCCGAAGCGCCAGCGGGCGCCTTGGCATTGGCGATTTCACCGCCTGATTCCGGCCCGCGCAAGCACGATTTTTCCTGCCCTTTTCAGTCAAGTTTCGATTTCTGAAAATCGTCACTTCGTTGCCTTTTTGACATAAAATTCGTGTGACTTTTTTGCGGTTGCGTCCTTCAATCGATTATTATTGTATTTGAGGGGCTTAGGTCGGAATTGTGGCCCAAATTTGCGTCAATTCCGGCAATATTGTTGCCAATCAATGCGGCAGGTGTCTTGAAATGGTGCCTAAACTCTTGCAGAGAGGGCGCGGCTGCGCTAACCACTTTGGCGTTGCAACATATTTGTGCGCCTTGAGACTTATCAGTCGCAAAGGCAGGTCCGGCACCCGGCCGGGCAAGGAAGAGACCATGACTGAACTCCTCAGTTCCTACATTCCGATCGCAATATTCATCGGTATCGCTCTTGTCATTTGCCTGGCGCTTCTCATTGCGCCGTTTGCTGTCGCTTACAAGGCGCCGGACCCGGAAAAGCTTTCCGCTTTCGAGTGCGGTTTCAATGCCTTCGACGATGCCCGCATGAAGTTCGATATCCGCTTTTACCTGGTGTCGATCCTCTTTATCATCTTCGATCTGGAAGTGGCCTTCCTGTTCCCCTGGGCGGTGTCCTTCGGTGATATGGGCTGGTTCGGTTTCTGGTCGATGATGGTGTTCCTTGGCGTCCTCACCATCGGCTTTATCTATGAGTGGAAGAAGGGAGCGCTGGAATGGGCATGAGCCAGAACAACAGCACGCTCGTTGCGCCGCAGCCGAAGGGGATCATCGATCCCGCGACCGGCAAGCCGGTTGGCAGCAACGATGCCTACTTCACGGAAATCAATGACGAACTGGCCGACAAGGGCTTTCTCGTCACCTCGACCGACGAGCTGATCACCTGGGCGCGTACCGGCTCGCTGATGTGGATGCAGTTCGGTCTCGCCTGCTGCGCCGTCGAAGGCCTGATGCAGGCTTCCGGTCCGCGTTATGACATGGAGCGCTTCGGTGTCGCCCCGCGCGCTTCGCCGCGTCAGTCTGACGTGATGATCGTTGCCGGCACGCTGACCAACAAGATGGCGCCGGCGCTGCGCAAGGTCTATGACCAGATGCCTGAGCCGCGTTACGTCATCTCCATGGGCTCCTGCGCCAATGGCGGCGGTTATTACCACTATTCCTACGCAGTCGTGCGCGGTTGCGACCGCGTCGTGCCGGTGGATATTTACGTTCCGGGCTGTCCCCCCACGGCGGAAGCGCTGCTTTACGGCGTCCTTCTGCTGCAGAAGAAGATCCGGCGTACCGGTACGATCGAGCGCTAAGGGCAAAGGACGGATAGATAATGAGCGAAGCTCTCAACGATCTTGCTGCTTACGTTAAGGAAGCGCGCGGTTCTCTCGTGGTATCTGCCGATATCGCCTATGGCGAGTTGACGCTGAACACGACCACTGAAAGCGTGATCGCGCTTTTGACCTTCCTGCGCGACGACGTGCAGTGCGGTTTCGTCAACATCATCGATATTTGCGGCGTTGACTGGCCGCAGCGCGAGAAGCGTTTCGATGTCGTCTATCACCTGCTGTCGCCGCGCCAGAACCTGCGCGTGCGCATCAAGCTGCAGGTGGCGGAAGACGAAGGCGTTCCTTCATCGACCTCCGTCTACATGGGCGCGGAATGGTTCGAGCGCGAAGCCTGGGATATGTATGGCATTCCTTTCGAGGGCCATAAGGACCTGCGTCGCATCCTCACCGACTATGGTTTCGAAGGCCATCCGCTGCGCAAGGATTTTCCGGTTACCGGCTTTGTTGAAGTGCGTTACGATGACGTTCTGAAACGGGTTCTTTATGAGCCGGTCGAACTGAAGCAGGAATTCCGTAACTTCGACTTCCTTTCCCCTTGGGAAGGAACCGAATATGTTCTCCCGGGTGACGAAAAGGCCAAGCAATGAGCCAAGCCCCCGCGACAGAGCATGGACAATGTCTTTGCGGCGCCGTTGGCTTCAATGCCGGCATTGGCGCCCGCGAATTCGGCGTTTGCCATTGCTCCATGTGCCGCCGCTGGTCCGGCGGTGCGTTCATGGCTGTCGAATGCGTTGATATCGCCTTCGAAAACGAAGATAATCTCGGCGTCTATTCCTCGTCGGAATGGGGCGAGCGCTGCTTCTGCAAGACCTGCGGCAGCACGTTGATGTGGCGTTCCAAGGATGGCAAACATTTTGCCGTTTCGCTGCAGGCTTTCGACAACCCTTCCAGCTTCACCTTCGCGCAGCAGATTTTCACGGATGAAAAGCCTTCGAGCTACTCGTTCGCGCAAACCACGCAGAACATGACCGGCCCCGAATTCATCGCCATGATCACCTCGGCGGAGCACTAGAATGACTGAGCATAACGTCCGCAATTTCACGATCAACTTCGGTCCGGAACATCCGTCCGCGCACGGCGTGCTGCGTCTGGTTCTGGAACTGGACGGCGAAATCGTCGAGCGCGTCGATCCGCATATCGGTCTTCTGCATCGCGGCACCGAAAAGCTGATCGAGACCAAGACCTATCTTCAGGCGGTTCCCTATTTCGACCGTCTCGACTATGTCGCGCCGATGAACCAGGAACATGCTTTCGCGCTCGCCGTCGAAAAGCTGCTGGGCCTTGAAATCCCGATGCGCGGCCAGCTGATCCGCGTGCTCTATTCGGAAATCGGCCGCATCCTGTCGCACATCATGAACGTTACGACGCAGGCCATGGACGTCGGCGCGATGACGCCGCCGGTCTGGGGTTTCGAAGAGCGCGAAAAACTGATGGTGTTCTATGAGCGTGCCTGCGGCGCCCGCATGCACTCTGCTTACGTTCGTCCGGGCGGCGTGCATCAGGACCTGCCGCCGGAGCTGGTCGACGATATCGGCAAATGGTGCGATCCGTTCCTCACCGTTCTCGACAATATCGAGGGCCTGCTGACCGACAACCGCATCTACAAGCAGCGTAACGTCGATATTGGCGTCGTCTCGCTCGAAGATGCCTTTGCCTGGGGCTTTACGGGCGTGATGGTGCGCGGTTCAGGCGCTGCCTGGGATTTGCGTCGTTCGCAGCCTTACGAGTGCTATTCCGATCTGGAATTCGACATCCCCGTCGGCAAGAACGGCGACTGCTATGACCGTTACCTGATCCGCATGCAGGAAATGCGCGAATCGGTAAAGATCATGAAGCAGTGCGTCGATCTTCTGTCCGGCAAGCATCGCATCGGCCCGGTTTCCTCGCTTGACGGCAAGGTGGTTCCGCCCAAACGCGGTGAGATGAAGCGCTCGATGGAAGCGCTGATCCACCACTTCAAGCTTTACACCGAAGGTTACCACGTTCCCGCCGGCGAAGTTTACGCCGCCGTCGAAGCGCCGAAGGGCGAGTTCGGCGTCTATGTGGTCGCAGACGGTTCCAACAAGCCCTACCGCTGCAAGATCCGCGCTCCGGGTTACGCACACCTGCAGGCCATGGATTTCCTGTGCAAGGGCCATCAGCTTGCTGACGTTACAGCCGTTCTCGGCTCCCTCGACATCGTGTTCGGGGAGGTCGACCGCTGATGCGTCTGCCGCTGGCCATATTGGCTTTTCTTGCTGCGATGTCTGCCCCCGTTCTCGCCCAGACGGCGACGGGCGAGGGTGGCGTGTCGCTGTCAAGCGGCGGCGGTTCTACCATCAAGCAGCTTCTGTCGTCTGGATACGAGATCAAGGCCTCGGTTCCGAACGGCAGCAAGTTCATTGTGTTCATGCAAAAAGACAAGGCGGCTTACGCCTGCGAATTCGTCACGGTGGCGAGATCGCGTTGTGAGACGTTAAACTGAAAAGGCGTGAGGAAGTATGTCCGTTCGTCGACTAGCCGAAGATCAGTTCCAGCCCGTGGCGTTTGCCTTCAATGCGGAAAATACCGCATGGGCGGAAAAGACGATTCTGAAATATCCTGAGGGGCGCCAGCAATCGGCGGTTATCCCGCTGCTCATGCGTGCGCAGGAGCAGGACGGCTGGGTTACCCGCGCCGCCATCGAAAAGATCGCCGACATGCTGGATATGGCCTATATCCGCGTCATGGAAGTGGCGACCTTCTATACGCAGTTCCAGCTTAAGCCGGTCGGCACACGCGCCCATGTTCAGGTTTGCGGCACCACGCCCTGCATGCTGCGTGGCTCCGAAGCGCTGATGGATGTCTGCCGCAAGAAGATCCATCACGATCCGCTGCACACCAATGAGAGCGGCACGCTGTCCTGGGAAGAAGTGGAATGTCAGGGCGCCTGCGTCAACGCGCCGATGGTCATCATCTTCAAGGATGCCTATGAGGACCTGACGCCCGAGCGCCTGGAAGAGATCATCGACACGTTCGAGGCGGGCAAGGGCGACACCGTCAAGACCGGTCCGCAGATCGACCGACACGAGTCGGTTCCGGTCGGTGGATTGACGACGCTGACGGAAGAGATCAAGCCGGATCGCTCCAATCTCGACAAGCCGGCCGAAGTGGCGGCGGATGCGGCACCGGTTCCGCCGGCCAACGCCGCAAAGCCGAAGACCGATGCGCCGGAAACCGATCCGAAGCTGAAGACACCGGCAAATGAGCCGAAGGCTGCTGAAGCCAATGTGAAGGCCGCCGAAAAGGAAGCTTCGGGATCTGCGAAGCCGTCGCTCGATTCCAAGGATCGCCCGGCCGGCATCGAAAAGCCCGCAACGCCTGATGACCTGAAGCTCATTTCCGGCGTCGGTCCGAAGATCGAAGGCACGCTGCACGAGCTCGGCATCTTCACCTTCGCGCAGGTCGCCGGCTGGAAAAAGGCCGAATGCGACTGGGTCGATGGTTATCTGAATTTCAAGGGCCGCATCGAACGCGACGAGTGGATCAAGCAGGCTGAGGCGCTCGCCAAGGGTGGCGAAGCCGAGTATATCAGGGTCTTCGGCAAGAAGCCGCGGTAAGAGGTGAAGCATGTTAAAAGATCAGGATCGCATCTTTACCAATCTCTACGGCCTCAAGGATAAATCCCTGAAGGGCGTGAGAGCGCGCGGCCATTGGGACGGCACCAAGCAGATCATCGAAAAGGGCCGTGACTGGATCATCAACGAGATGAAGGCATCAGGCCTTCGCGGTCGCGGCGGCGCAGGCTTCCCGACCGGTCTCAAGTGGTCCTTCATGCCGAAGGAAAATGACGGCCGTCCGCATTATCTCGTCGTCAACGCCGACGAATCCGAGCCCGGTACCTGCAAGGACCGCGAAATCCTGCGCAACGATCCGCATACGCTGATCGAAGGCTGCGTGATCGCCGGTTTCGCCATGGGCGCACATACCGCCTATATCTATGTTCGCGGCGAATATATGCGCGAGCGTGAGGCGCTGCAGGCGGCCATCGACGAATGTTACGATGCCGGCCTGCTCGGCAAGAACAACAAGAACGGCTGGGATTTCGACATCTACGTCCATCACGGCGCGGGTGCCTATATCTGCGGCGAAGAGACGGCTCTGCTTGAAAGCCTTGAAGGCAAGAAGGGCCAGCCGCGCCTCAAGCCCCCGTTCCCGGCCAATATGGGCCTCTATGGCTGCCCGACGACCGTCAACAACGTTGAATCGATCGCCGTTGCGCCGACCATCCTGCGCCGAGGTGCTGCATGGTTCTCGTCCATCGGCCGTCCGAACAATGTCGGCACCAAGCTGTTCATGGTCTCCGGCCATGTCGAGCGTCCCTGCACCTTCGAAGACGCGCTGGGCCTGTCCTTCCGCGAGCTGATCGAAACCCATTGCGGCGGCATTCGCGGCGGCTGGGACAATCTGCTCGGCGTCATCCCCGGCGGCGCATCCTGCCCCATCGTTCGCGGTGAGGACATGAAGGACGCCATCATGGACTTCGACGGCATGCGCGAAGTGAAGTCTTCCTTCGGCACCGGCGGCATGATCGTCATGGACAAGTCCACCGACGTCATCAAGGCGATTGCTCGCATCGCGGCCTTCTTCAAGCATGAAAGCTGCGGCCAGTGCACGCCGTGCCGTGAAGGCACCGGCTGGATGTGGCGCGTGCTGGAACGCATGGTCAAGGGCAACGCCCAAAAGCGCGAAATCGACATGCTGTTCGAAGTGACGAAGCAGATCGAAGGCCACACCATCTGTGCGCTCGGCGACGCCGCCGCATGGCCGGTACAGGCGCTGATCCGCAATTTCCGTCCGGAAATCGAAAAGCGCATCGACCAATATACCTACAGGGCCATGGATGATGGCGCTGTTCTGGAAGCCGCTGAATAAGGATCAAAGGCTTCGAGCGGAGCCGGAAATTTCCGGCCCCGCAACACCATGAAACGTCTGGCAAACCTTCTGGATGCCGGGCGCGATTAAGGATTTGTTGCGGACCGTGTGAGACATGGGACGAACAGGCAACAGGACGTAAGTAGAACCATGGCAAAGCTCAAGGTTGACGGTAAAGAGATCGAGGTTCCGGATCATTTCACGCTGTTGCAGGCGTGCGAGGAGGCTGGTGCCGAAGTTCCGCGCTTTTGTTTTCATGAGCGCTTGTCGGTCGCGGGTAACTGCCGCATGTGTCTCATCGAGGTAAAGGGCGGACCGCCCAAGCCTGCCGCCTCCTGCGCCATGGGCGTGCGCGACGTTCGCGGCGGCCCGAACGGCGAATTGCCTGAGGTTTTCACCAACACGCCGATGGTCAAGAAGGCCCGCGAAGGCGTGATGGAATTCCTGCTCATCAACCACCCGCTGGATTGCCCGATCTGCGACCAGGGCGGCGAATGCGACCTGCAGGACCAGGCCATGGCCTTCGGTATCGCCGGTTCGCGTTACGCGGAAAACAAGCGCGCGGTTGAAGACAAATATATCGGGCCGCTCGTCAAGACGGTGATGAACCGCTGCATCCACTGCACGCGCTGCGTCCGTTTCACCACGGAAGTTGCCGGCATTGCCGAACTCGGCCTCATCGGCCGCGGCGAAGATGCCGAAATCACCACCTATCTCGAGCAGGCCATGACCTCGGAGCTTCAGGGCAACGTTGTTGACCTCTGCCCGGTCGGCGCGCTCACCTCCAAGCCTTTCGCCTTCACCGCCCGTCCGTGGGAACTGAACAAGACCGAAACCATCGACGTGATGGACGCGCTCGGTTCGGCCATCCGCGTCGATACCCGTGGCCGCGAAGTCATGCGCGTCATGCCGCGCGTCAACGAAGCGATCAATGAAGAGTGGATTTCCGACAAGAGCCGTTTCATCTGGGACGGCCTGAAGACGCAGCGCCTCGACCGGCCTTACGTCCGCAAGGATGGCCGTCTGCAGCCGGCAAGCTGGGGCGAAGCCTTCGGCGCGATCAAGCAGGCTGTTGCCGCAACGTCGGGCAACAAGATCGGTGCGATCGCCGGTGACTTGGCTTCCGTCGAAGAAATGTTCGCGCTGAAGTCGCTTCTCGCCTCGCTCGGTTCGGCCAATGTCGATTGCCGTCAGGATGGCGCAGCGCTCGATCCGTCTTTGGGTCGCGCCAGCTACATCTTCAATTCCACCATTGAAGGCATTGAGCAGGCGGACGCACTGCTGATCGTTGGCGCGAACCCGCGTTTCGAAGCGGCTGTCCTCAACGCCCGCATCCGCAAGCGCTGGCGTCGTGGCGGTTTCCCGATCGGCGTGATCGGCGAAGCCGGCGAATTGCGCTACAATTACGAATATCTCGGCTCGGGTGCTGAAACGCTCTCCGATCTGGCCAATGGCTCGCACAGCTTCGTTGACAAGCTGAAATCCGCCAAGAACCCGCTGATCATCATCGGCCAGGGCGCTCTTGCGCGCGCCGATGGTGCAGCCGTGCTCGCTGCTGCTGCAAAGCTTGCCGTGTCGGTTGGTGCTGTCACCGAAGAGTGGAACGGTTTCTCGGTTCTGCACACCGCAGCTGCCCGCGTCGGCGGTCTCGATATCGGCTTCGTGCCGGGCGAGGGCGGTGTTGCCGCCGCTGAAATGGTCGCGTCCATGGATGTTCTGTTCCTGCTCGGCGCCGATGAACTCGACCTCTCGAACAAGGGTGCCAAGTTCACCGTCTATATCGGCAGCCATGGCGATCTGGGCGCGATGAACGCCGACGTTATCCTTCCGGGTGCGGCCTATACCGAAAAGTCCGGTATCTGGGTCAACACCGAAGGCCGCGTGCAGCTGGGCAACCGCGCCGGTTTCGCACCGGGCGAAGCCCGTGAAGACTGGGCGATCCTGCGTGCGCTTTCCGACGTTCTCGGCAAGAAGCTGCCGTTCGATTCGCTGTCGGCGCTGCGCGGTCAGCTTTATGTCGCGCATCCGCATCTGGCGGAAACCGACGAGATCGCAGCCGGCAACGGTAAGGATATCGAGGCTTTGGCCGGCAAGACCGGCTCGCTCAACAAGTCGGCGTTTGCTTCGCCGGTAAAAGACTTTTATTTGACGAACCCGATTGCGCGCGCATCCGCCGTCATGGCCGAGTGCTCCGCATTGGCCCGCAACAATTTCCAGGCTGCGGCAGAGTAAGGGTAGGGGATTTATGGAACAGTTTTTCTGGAGCTACGTCTGGCCCGCGCTGATCATGGTCGGCCAGTCCCTGCTGCTTCTCGTTTGCCTTCTGGTGGCCATCGCCTTCCTGCTGCTCGCCGACCGCAAGGTCTGGGCGGCCGTGCAGCTGCGCCGTGGTCCAAACGTCGTTGGTCCCTTCGGTCTCTTCCAGTCCTTCGCCGACCTTTTGAAGTTCATCCTCAAGGAACCGGTCATTCCGGCTGGCGCCAACAAGGCGGTCTTCCTTCTGGCACCGCTGGTTGCCGTGACGCTGGCGCTCGCCACCTACGCGGTCATCCCGTTTGCGGATGGCTGGGTCGTCGCCAATATCAATGTCGGTATTCTCTATATCTTCGCGATTTCCTCGCTTGAAGTGTACGGCATCATCATGGGCGGCTGGGCTTCGAACTCGAAGTATCCCTTCCTCGGCGCGCTTCGCTCCGCGGCACAGATGGTGTCCTATGAAGTGTCGATCGGTCTCGTCATCGTCACCGTTCTGCTTTGCGTTGGCTCGCTGAACCTGACGGACATCGTGCTTGCCCAGAAGACCGGCCTCGGCACCATGCTCGGCCTGCCTGCTTCGTTCCTTGACTGGCACTGGCTGTCGCTGTTCCCGATGTTCATCGTGTTCTTCATTTCGGGCCTTGCCGAAACCAACCGTCCGCCCTTCGACCTTCCGGAAGCGGAATCGGAACTGGTTGCCGGTCACATGGTCGAATATGGCTCCACGCCTTACATGATGTTCATGCTCGGCGAATATGCTGCGATCGTTTTGATCTGCTGCCTGACGACGATCCTGTTCATGGGCGGCTGGCTGCCGATCGTGGATGTGTGGTTCCTCAACTGGGTTCCGGGCATTGTCTGGTTCGCATTGAAGGGCTGCATGGTCTTCTTCATGATCGCGCTCACCAAGGCCTTCGTTCCGCGTTACCGTTATGACCAGCTCATGCGTCTCGGCTGGAAAGTGTTCCTGCCGCTGTCGCTCGCCATGGTCGTTATTGTTGCATTCGTATTGAAGCTGACGGGGTGGGCCGGTTGATGTCCGTACTCCTCGCTCAGAAATCTGGAGTTTGAGATGGCAAGCCTTTCCCAAGCCGTCAATTCACTGTTCCTCAAGGAGTTCGTCGGTGCGATCTTCCTGACGATGCGCCACTTCTTCAAGCAGAAGGCGACGGTGAACTATCCTTTCGAAAAGGGTCCGGTCTCTCCGCGCTTCCGTGGTGAGCACGCTCTGCGCCGTTATCCGAACGGTGAAGAACGCTGCATCGCCTGCAAGCTGTGTGAAGCGATCTGTCCTGCTCAGGCGATCACCATCGAAGCCGGCCCGCGCCGCAATGACGGCACCCGCCGCACGGTGCGTTACGATATCGACATGGTGAAGTGCATTTATTGCGGCTTCTGCCAGGAAGCCTGCCCGGTTGACGCCATCGTCGAGGGTCCGAACTTCGAATTCGCGACGGAAACCCGCGAGGAGCTTTATTTCGACAAGCAGAGGCTTCTCGACAATGGCGACCGCTGGGAGCGTGAAATCGCGCGTAACCTCGCACTGGATGCACCTTACCGTTAAGGTGCAACCGTCTTTCCGGGGGAGACCCCGGAAAGCGATGAAAAGTAAAATGCCTGCGCGGTTTTCGCCGGCGGGGACGAAACGGGTGAGGGGGCTTGAAGCCATCTTCTCCCGATGAGGACAAGAAGGCACCAAGATGGGTCTGCACGCTGTATTCTTTTATATATTCGCTTTCGTCGCCGTGGCGTCTGCGTTCATGGTCATCGCATCGAAGAACCCTGTTCATTCGGTGCTCTTCCTGATTTTGACCTTCTTCAACGCAGCCGCGCTGTTCCTGCTGACGGGGGCCGAATTCCTCGCCATGATCCTGCTGGTGGTCTATGTCGGCGCGGTCGCGGTGCTCTTCCTCTTCGTCGTCATGATGCTGGATGTGGATTTTGCCGAGCTGCGCTCCGGTGTGCTGCAATATGCCCCGGTCGGCGCGCTCATCGGTGTCATTCTGGCGGCTGAGCTGATCGTCGTGGTCGGCGGCAGCGTGCTGAACCCGGTCGCGGCAAAATCGATCACCATGCCGATCCCACCGGCGGCGGAGCGCACCAATACGGCTGCACTCGGCGATGTGCTCTATACCAATTACGTCTACTTCTTCCAGCTCGCCGGTCTCGTGCTGCTGGTGGCCATGATCGGCGCCATCGTGCTGACCCTGCGTCATCGCACCGACATCAAGCGGCAGGATATCTCCACGCAGGTCGGCCGCGACCCGAAGACCGCCGTCACCACGGTCAAGGTCAAGCCGGGCCAGGGCATCTGAAGGCGAACGGATCCAAGGAAACAGAATATGGAAATCGGTCTTTCCCACTACCTGACGGTCAGCGCCATCCTCTTCACGATTGGCGTCTTCGGCATCTTCCTCAATCGGAAGAACGTCATCGTCATCCTCATGTCGATCGAGCTTATCCTTCTGGCGGTCAACATCAACATGGTGGCCTTCTCGGCCTTCCTGAACGATATCGTCGGCCAGGTCTTCGCTTTGTTCATTCTGACCGTCGCAGCTGCAGAAGCGGCCATCGGTCTTGCAATACTCGTTGTCTTCTACCGCAACCGCGGATCGATCGCCGTTGAAGACGTCAATATGATGAAGGGCTGATAAGGCTATGATCTACAAGGCTATCGTCTTTCTTCCACTGATCGGCTTCCTGATCGCCGGCCTGTTCGGCCGCTCGATCGGCGCCAAGGCGTCGGAATATGTCACCACCGGTCTGATGATCGTGGTCGCCATCCTGTCGTGGATCGTCTTCTTCACCGTCGCGCTTGCCCATGGTGAGCCGGGCGAGGTGATCAAGGTTACTGTCTTGCGCTGGATCCAGTCCGGCGGCATCGACGTCGAATGGGCGTTCCGCATCGATACGCTGACGGCCGTCATGTTCGTCGTCGTCAACACGGTCTCGACGCTGGTGCACCTCTATTCGATCGGATACATGCACCACGATCCGCATCGTCCGCGTTTCTTCGCCTATCTGTCGCTCTTCACCTTCGCGATGCTGATGCTGGTGACCTCCGATAACCTGCTGCAGATGTTCTTCGGCTGGGAAGGCGTGGGTCTGGCGTCCTATCTGCTGATCGGTTTCTGGTTCAAGAAACCGTCGGCCTCTGCTGCCGCCATGAAGGCCTTCATCGTCAACCGCGTCGGTGACTTCGGCTTCATCCTCGGCATATCAGGCGTCTTCGTGCTGTTCGGCTCGATCAATCTCGAAACCGTCTTCGCCGCCGCCAGCACCTATCTGCCGGCAGAAGGTGCCGCCTCAACGGACACCGTGATCAACCTCTTCGGCATGCAGCTCGACAAGGCCAACGCCATCACCGGCGTCTGCCTGCTGCTGTTCATGGGCGCCATGGGTAAATCGGCGCAGTTCCTGCTGCACACCTGGCTGCCGGACGCGATGGAAGGCCCGACCCCGGTGTCGGCCCTTATTCACGCCGCAACCATGGTCACCGCCGGCGTCTTCCTCGTCGCCCGCATGTCGCCGCTGTTTGAATTGTCGCCGGATGCGCTGACCGTCGTGACGCTGATCGGCGCGATCACCGCTTTCTTCGCGGCAACCGTCGGTCTTGTGCAGAACGATATCAAGCGCGTTATCGCCTATTCGACCTGCTCGCAGCTCGGTTACATGTTCGTGGCGCTCGGCGTCGGCGCTTATGGCGCTGCCGTGTTCCACCTCTTCACGCACGCCTTCTTCAAGGCCCTGTTGTTCTTGTGCGCCGGCTCGGTCATCCATGCCGTCGATGGCGAGCAGGACATGCGTTACATGGGTGGCCTGCGCAAGCACATCCCCATCACCTTCTGGACCATGACCGTCGGCACGCTTGCGCTGACCGGCGTCGGTATTCCGGGCACGATGATCGGCTTTGCCGGCTTCTTCTCGAAGGACGTCATCATCGAATCCGCTTACGCGTCCCATTCGGTGCTATCAGGTTTCGCCTTCACGCTTCTGGTCATCGCCGCGCTGTTCACCAGCTTCTATTCCTGGCGTCTGGCCTTCATGACTTTCTTCGGCAAGCCGCGCGCTTCGGCCGACGTCATGCACCATGTGCATGAATCGCCGATGGTCATGCTGATCCCGCTCTTCATCCTCACCATCGGCGCGATCTTTGCCGGTGTGGCCTTCGAAGGTTATTTCTTCGGCCATGAATATGCCGAATTCTGGAAGGGCGCGCTCTTTACGCTTCCGGAAAACGAAATCCTCGAGGAATTCCACCACGTTCCGCTGTGGGTCAAGTGGAGCCCGTTCTTCGCCATGGCCCTTGGTTTCGTGACCGCCTGGTACATGTATATCAAGTCGCCCGAGACGCCGAAGCGTCTGGCCGAGACCCATCGTGGCCTCTACCAGTTCCTTCTCAACAAGTGGTACTTCGACGAGCTCTACGACTTCCTCTTCGTTCGTTCCGCAAAGGCGCTTGGCCGCTTCCTGTGGAAGAAGGGCGACGTTGCCGTCATCGACCACTATGGACCGAACGGCATTGCAGCGCGTGTGGTTGACGTGACCAACCGCATGGTCCGCCTGCAATCCGGTTACCTCTATCATTATGCCTTTGCGATGCTGATCGGCATCGCGGCGCTTGTCACCTGGATGATGCTCGGGAGTGCCCTCTGATGACCGATTGGCCCATTCTTTCAACGGTCACCTTTCTGCCGCTCGTCGGCGTGGTGCTCCTGCTCTTGACCAATGAGAACGGCCCCTATGGTCGCCGCAACATTCTCAATGTCTCGCTGCTGACGACCGTTTTCACCTTCCTGGTGTCGCTGTTCATCTGGATCGGTTTCGACAATTCGAATCCCGGTTTCCAGATGGTCGAAAAACACGCCTGGTTCGGCAACATCGCCGCTTACCATCTCGGCGTCGACGGCATCTCCATGCTGTTCGTCATCCTCACCACCTTCCTCATGCCGTTTTGCGTGCTGGCAAGCTGGGAATCGATCGAGAAGCGCGTCAAGGAATACATGATCGCCTTCCTGCTTCTGGAAGTCGTCATGATCGGCGTCTTCGTGGCGCTGGATACGGTTCTTTTCTACGTCTTCTTCGAAGCGACGCTGATCCCGATGTTCATCATCATCGGCGTCTGGGGCGGCAAGGATCGCGTTTACGCCTCCTACAAGTTCTTCCTCTACACGCTGCTCGGTTCGGTTCTGACCATGCTCGCCATCATGGCCATGTACTGGCAGGCCGGTACGACGGACATGACCGAACTCTTGAAATACGGCTTCCCGGCCGGCATGCAGACCTGGCTCTGGCTTGCCTGCTTTGCGGCCTTCTCGGTCAAGATGCCGATGTGGCCGGTGCATACCTGGTTGCCCGACGCCCACGTTCAGGCGCCGACCGCTGGTTCCGTCATTCTTGCCGGCGTCATGCTGAAGCTTGGCGGTTACGGTTTCATCCGCTTCTCGCTGTCGATGTTCCCCTTGGCCTCGGATTATTTCGCACCCTTCGTCTTCACGCTGTCGGTTCTCGCCATCATCTACACCTCGCTGGTGGCGATGATGCAGGACGACATCAAGAAGCTGATCGCCTATTCCTCGGTCGCCCACATGGGTTACGTGACCATGGGCATCTTCGCCGCCAACGTGCAGGGCGTGCAGGGCGCGATCTTCCAGATGCTGTCGCACGGTATCGTGTCTGGCGCACTCTTCCTCTGCGTCGGCGTTGTCTATGACCGGCTGCATACCCGCGAGATTTCCGCCTATGGTGGTCTCGTCAACAACATGCCGAAATATGCGGTCGCCTTCATGATTTTCACCATGGCCAATGTCGGTTTGCCCGGCACCTCCGGCTTCGTTGGTGAATTCCTGACGCTGGTCGGCGTCTTCCGCGCCAACACGCTGGTCGCACTGTTTGCGGCAACCGGCGTCATCCTCTCGGCCGCCTATGCGCTGTGGCTTTACCGCCGCGTGATCTTCGGTGCGCTGGAGAAGGAAAGCCTGAAGGCGATGCTCGATCTGTCGACCCGCGAAAAGGTCATCCTTTATCCGCTGGTTGCGCTGACGATCTTCTTCGGTGTTTATCCGGCACCGGTGTTCGATGCGACAGCCGCATCGGTCGATCTTCTGGTAAACAACTATTCGGCTGCATTGCAGGCGGCGCAAAATGTTGCGCTCACTATGAATTGACGACAGGACCCGTTGGACATGACCGCTGAAATCCTTTTTGCCAGTCTGCACATCGCGACGCCCGAGCTGATCCTTGCGGTCGGCGCGCTGGCGCTGCTCATGATTGGCGTCTTCTCGGGCGACAAGTCGACAACGACGGTCACCGGCCTTGCCGTTGCCCTCCTGCTCGTCGTCGGTCTCTGGATCATTTTCGCCCCGGCGTCGGGCGTTGCCTTCGGCGGTGTGTACATCGCCGATTCCTTCGGCAACTTCATGAAGGTGCTGGCGCTGATCGGTTCCATCACCGCCATGATCCTCGCTGTCGGCCAGGGCCGCTTCGAGCCGATCGGCCGTTTCGAATATCCGGTGCTGCTGGTTCTCGCGACGCTGGGCATCCTGCTGATGATCTCGGCCAACAACCTGATCTCGCTCTACATGGCGCTGGAACTGCAGTCGCTGGCGCTTTACGTCGTCTGCGCCATCAACCGCGAGAGCCTGCGCTCCACGGAAGCCGGCCTGAAGTACTTCGTTCTCGGTGCGCTCTCCTCCGGCATGCTGCTTTACGGCATGTCGCTGGTTTATGGGTTCACCGGCAATACCGGCTTTACCGAAATCGCCCAGGTTCTGGCGTCGGAAACCCGTTCGCTCGGTCTGGTTTTTGGTCTGGTCTTTGTTCTCGCCGGCCTCGCATTCAAGATTTCGGCCGTGCCGTTCCACATGTGGACGCCTGATGTCTATGAAGGCGCGCCGACCCCGGTCACCGCCTTTCTTTCGGCGGCACCCAAGATCGGCGCCATGGCGATCTTCGTGCGCATCGTCGTTGAAGCTTTCCAGCCGGTCTTTGCCGACTGGCAGCAGATCGTCGTCTTCATCTCCATCGCTTCGATGCTGCTCGGCTCGTTTGCCGCGATCGGCCAGAAGAACATCAAACGCCTGATGGCCTATTCCTCCATCGGCCACATGGGTTATGCGCTGGTCGGTCTTGCCGCCGGCACGCAGGCAGGCATTTCGGGCGTCATCCTCTACATGACCATCTACATGGTCATGACGCTCGGCACCTTCGCCTGCATTCTCTCCATGCGCCGCAAGGAAATCGGCAATGTCGAAAATGTTGAGGACCTGGCCGGGCTTTCGTCCACCAACCCGTTCATGGCGGTGGTTCTGACGATCCTGATGTTCTCGCTTGCCGGCATTCCTCCGCTCGCCGGCTTCTTCGGCAAGTATTATGTCTTCCTTGCCGCCATCGAAGCCAAGCTCTATCCGCTCGCCGTCATCGGCGTGATCGGCTCTGTTGTCGGCGCTTATTATTATATCCGCATCGTCAAGGTCATGTGGTTCGATGAAGCCAAGGGCAGCTTCGAGCGTCCGGCGGGCGAGCTGAAGGTGGTTTATGCGCTTTCGGGTCTGTTTGTTGTCGCTTTCGTCGTCTTCGGCGGTGCGCTTGGCAACGCGGTCACGGTTGCAGCAAAGACGTTCTTTTGATCGACACGCCGCAGCATACGGGCCGGATGTCCATCGATGACTTCCGGCACGAGGCGATGGTGGAAACGCCATCGACCAACATAGAATGTTTCGCCCGTGCAAGGGCGGGTGATGGCGGTAATCTGTGGATTACCGCCATCCGCCAGACGGGTGGGCGCGGGCGTCGCGGTCGGCCCTGGGTTTCCGAACCCGGTAATCTCTATGCGTCTCTTCTTCTCATCGATCCTGCGCCGATGGACCGTATCGGCTCTTTGCCGCTTGCCTTTGCGCTGGCTGTCTATCGCGCCATCCGGGCGGTCCTGCCGACAGGCGGCGCGCCGCTTGAGATCAAATGGCCGAACGACGTGCTGATTGGCCGTCAGAAGACTTGCGGCATTTTGATGGAAGCGGAACTCCTGCCGGATGGGCGGCGGGCAATCGTCATCGGCATCGGTATCAATATCGCCCATAAGCCGGACAATCCGCTTTATCCCGTCACCATGCTGTCCGAACACGGCTCTTCCTGCTCTCCCGACGAACTTTTCGCCCATCTGTTCCGCGAGACGGCGGATGTGCTGCGAGACTGGGATGAGGGCAGGGGTGTGGCCGGTGTCATGGCCGGCTGGCGGGCGGCGGCCTGCGGCATCGGCGAACATATCACCGTCAACTTCCCCGATCGCTCGATCGGCGGGCGTTTCGTCGGAATTGATGATAATGGTTATTTGCTGCTGGATGAGGATGAGGGCGCAAGGCGTTCCATTGCCGCCGGCGATGTGTTTTTCGGATGAGAGCATTTCCAGTAAAAGTGCGTAGCGGTTTTACGTCAGGAAAATGCGTAAAAACAAAAAGGTAGGCATTTTCGCGTTTCGGAGAAAAGCGAAAATGCTCGAGGTGAACGGTGCGGACCAAGGACCCGCGCCGAACCGGATCCCACAGGTTGGAGTTTTCCTGCAGCTCAAAAAAGCAGGATGGCAGACCGGCTCCGCATCGGCCCGGTCGATCAGATGGTTTAACAGGCCCGATGCTGCAAACATGCGCGGGGCGCGGCAAAGTGCCGTCGTCCATGCGCGCACGCGAATGGATAAGAAAAACAATGGCTAAACAGGACGAACTGGTCTTCCTGCCGCTTGGCGGCGTCGGTGAAATCGGCATGAATCTGGCGCTTTACGGCTACGGTCCGGCAAGCAAGCGTGAATGGATCATGGTGGATTGCGGCGTGACCTTTGCCGGTCTCGATCTGCCGGGCGTTGATCTGGTGCTGCCCGACATCACCTATATCGCCGAACAGAAGAAAAACCTCAAAGGCATCATCATCACCCACGCCCATGAGGACCATTACGGCGCGCTGAACGATCTGTGGCCGGGCCTCAACGTGCCGGTCTATGCCTCGGGTTTCACCGCCGGCATGCTGGAAGCCAAGCGCGCCTATGAGGGCAGCCGCGCCGAAATTCCGATCACTCCCTTTAAGGCTGGCGACCGCATCAATGTCGGTCCGTTCGAAATCGAAGCTGTCGGCGTCAACCACTCCATCCCAGAGCCGATGTCGCTGGTCATCCGCACACCGCTCGGCAACGTCATCCATACCGGCGACTGGAAAATCGATGAAGCGCCGTCGCTCGGTCCGTTGACGGATGAAGCCCGCTTCCGCGCCATCGGCGAAGAGGGCGTGCTGGCACTGATGTGCGACAGTACCAACTCTGTCCGCGATGGCGTTTCGCCCTCCGAACACGAGGTTTCCGAAGGCCTGCGGCAGATCATTGAGAATGCTGAAGGCCGAGTGGCCGTTACCACCTTCTCCTCCAATGTCGGGCGTATCCGCTCGATTGCGCAGGCCGCAGAGGCCGCGGGGCGTGAGGTGCTGCTGCTTGGCTCGTCGCTGAAGCGCGTCGTCAACGTCTCGCAGGACCTCGGCATCATGGAAGGCATCAAGCCATTCCTCGCCGAAGATGAATATGGCTATATTCCGCGCGACAAGGTGGTGCTGATCCTGACCGGTTCGCAGGGTGAACCGCGTGCCGCCCTTGCCAAACTCTCGCGTGACGAGATGCGCAATGTGGCGCTCGCTTCCGGTGACACGGTGGTGTTTTCGTCCCGCGCCATTCCCGGCAATGAAAAGGCCATCATCGACATCAAGAACGGCCTGATCGAGCAGGGTGTCCATATCATCACCGACAACGAAGCGCTGGTCCATGTTTCCGGCCATCCGCGCCGCAACGAACTTCTGAAGATGTATGAATGGACGAAGCCGCAGATCGTTGTGCCCGTCCATGGCGAGGCGGCGCATCTGGTGGCGCAGAAGGAACTTGCCGAACAGGCCGGCATTTCGCAGGTGCCGAAGGTGCGCAACGGCAATGTTCTGCGTCTGGCCCCCGGTCCTGCGGAAGTCATCGATGATGCGCCGCATGGCCGCGTCTTCAAGGACGGCAATCTCATTGGCGACATGGACGAGATGGGCATCAGCAATCGCCGCAAACTCTCCTTCGCCGGTCACGTCTCCGTCAATGTCGTGCTGGATAGCCGTTACGACTTCCTCGGTGATCCCGATGTCGTGCCTTTCGGCCTGCCGGAATTCGATGACGAGGGCGAGGACATGGAGGACACGCTTTATGACGCCGTTCTCGGCGCTGTGGAGAGCATTCCCCGCGCCCGCCGCAAGGATCTGGAACTGCTGCGCGAAGCGGTGCGCCGCGCCGTTCGCGCCGCCGCCAACCAGACCTGGGGCAAGAAGCCGATCGTAACGGTTTTCGTCACAAAGGTTTGAGCGGGGAGGCAAGAGCTTTCGGGTGACCGTATCATCCGCACCCTGTAATCCCGGACTAGATCCGGGGTCCAACGGGAGCCCTCGATCGCTTGAAGACTCGTCTCATGGCGCAGACGCGGCTTGGCTGGATGCCGGATCAACTCCGGCATGACGGAGGAGAGGTCGTGCGCCTTGGTCCGCGATCTGAAAGCGCCTGCTCAAAGTACGGTTCTGTTCTTCCTTCCAAGGCTTTTTGCGGAGAAGTGATTCCGCTTTACGGATGAATGCGTTACAAGAAGCCAATTGTGCAGGAGGATCACATGCCGCTTCTTTCGGTCTTCGCCGTTTATTTCATCGTCTGGTGGACGGTGCTTTTTGTTGTGTTGCCGATTGGACTTCGCACCCAGGCGGAAGACGGCGACGTGGCGCTTGGCACCATCGCCAGCGCGCCATCCCGCTTCCGAGGCGGCCGCATCGTTCTGTGGACAACACTGATATCTGCCCTGATCTGTGGTGTGTGGTACGGCGGATCCTGGTGGTTCGGCTTCAGCCTCGACGATCTCCCGAGAATTGTCCCCGTTTACGACTGAAGTCTCGAAGCTTCATTCCACTGAGTTCGTGACCTGGAAAACGTCACTCCGTTACGTTTACAACGTATCGAGTGCATTCCACCTCAAAACCGGGATGACTGAAAATACGGCAGCTCTGTCCGTGTCGCCGCAAGGCGTATCTGAGGGTGTCATATGGATGTCATCTCTGTCGTGCACACAGCATAAGCGTATTGGGCGGCTGATTCACCGTCACAATTTTACCGGAATAGCCCGCCGGGGCATTGTCGTGTGCTGAGATCAAAAAAAAACAAGGCCTTTCAGCCTTGTTTTTCAGGTTTCGCGTGATCTGTAACCGTTGCCGGGGCAGCGACTAGCGCGCCTAAGATCTGATCCTCCCAAGACTGACCGCGAAAATGACAAGAATTTAAACTTCTTGCCTCTTTTGTAAGCTAAAGCTAGCTCAATCACCCATGCTTGTCATCTCATTTTTTGCATATTTGTTACAGTCGGCAAAAAATTCTCTGTGGTGCAATTTGTCGCACCGGATCAAGAATAATATTCCGGTCAAAGCGTTTTGACGCGAATTAGCTATCTCGAAAATGCCACGAAATCGCCTTCAACCCTCTTTTCATGGCGGGTTTTCTTCTTGGCGGGAAACGGCTATATCCGGCGCCAATATCCCTTTATTCGGGGCGATTCCCGCGCCTTTGCGCGCTGTCGTCCACATCAATGGAATCCGTCATGCGTCTCAGCCGTTATTTCATGCCCATCCTGAAGGAAAATCCCAAGGAAGCGGAGATCGTCTCCCACCGCCTGATGTTGCGTGCGGGCATGATCCGGCAGCAATCGGCTGGCATTTATTCCTGGCTGCCGCTCGGCAAGCGCGTGCTGGACAAGGTCAACAGGATCATCCGCCAGGAGCAGGACCGTTCCGGCGCCATCGAGCTTTTAATGCCGACCCTGCAGACCGCCGAACTCTGGCAGGAAAGCGGCCGTTATGACGATTACGGCAAGGAAATGCTGCGCATCAAGGACCGCCAGGACCGCCAGATGCTGTATGGCCCCACCAATGAGGAGATGATCACCGACATCTTCCGTTCCTATGTGAAGTCCTACAAGAACCTGCCGCTGAACCTTTATCATATCCAGCTGAAGTTCCGCGACGAGGTGCGTCCGCGTTTCGGCACCATGCGTTCACGTGAGTTCCTGATGAAGGACGCCTATTCCTTCGACCTGACCAAGGAAGACGCGATCCACTCCTACAACAAGATGTTCGTGGCTTACCTGCGCACTTTCGAGCGCCTTGGCCTGCGCGCCATTCCCATGCGTGCCGATACCGGCCCCATCGGCGGCAACCACAGCCACGAATTTATCATTCTGGCCGATACCGGTGAATCCGAGGTCTTCTGCCACAAGAGCTTCCTCGACCGTGCCATCCCGGCTGAAAATACCGACTTCGACGATGTCGCAGCCCTTCAGGGTGTATTCGACGAGTGGACTGCCGATTATGCCGCCACCTCCGAAATGCATGACGAAGCAGCCTATGATGCCATTCCCGATGGTGAGCGTCTTTCGGCACGCGGTATCGAAGTTGGTCACATCTTCTATTTCGGCACCAAATATTCCGAGCCGATGGGCGCGAAAGTGCAGGGCAAGGACGGCAAGGAACACCCTGTCCACATGGGTTCCTATGGCATTGGCCCGACACGCCTTGTTCCCGCCATCATTGAAGCATCGCATGATGAGAACGGAATCATCTGGCCGGCCTCGGTCGCGCCTTTTGATGTTGTCATTATCAACATGAAGGCTGGCGATGCGGCCTGTGATGCGGCTTGCGAAAAGCTGTATTATCAGCTCTCCAACGCCGGCAAGGATGTTCTTTACGACGATACCGACGACCGCGCGGGCCAGAAATTCGCCACCGCCGATCTGATCGGTGTGCCGATGCAGATCATCGTCGGCCCGCGTTCTGTTGCGAACGGCGAAGTCGAAGTGAAGGACCGCAAGACCGGCGAACGTGAAACCGTCACAATCGAGGCGGCAATGAACAAGGCGCTTGGCTAAGCGCGAACGGAAAGATGGGAGCGGCCTTCATGCGAAGACCGCTCCGGTTTTATGGCGCAGGCGCCGCTACGATTGGGACCGATCTTTGGAAAAGACCGATCTTGCAAATTGAGATCAGGGAGACGACATGGCAAAAGCCGATGCTGACAAGGGTGCGGCTCCTTCCGCCCGGGAAAAGACCGCCCGGCCTTTTTCCGCTTTTGAACGCATGGTGGCATGGCGCTATCTGCGGTCGCGGCGCAAGGAAGCGTTCATTTCCGTCATCGCCGGTTTTTCTTTTGTCGGCATCATGCTGGGCGTTGCAACGCTCATCATCGTCATGGCTGTCATGAATGGTTTCCGTACCGAGCTGATTTCGCGCATTCTCGGCATTAATGGCCATATGATCGTCCAGCCGATCGATCAGCCCTTCAATAATTATGATGAGCTGGCGAAGAGGTTTTCCGCCGTGCCGGGCGTCACCATGGCCCTGCCGCTGGTGGAAGGCCAGACATTGGCCTCCGGCCGTGGCGGCGCAGGCTCCGGCGCGCTGGTGCGCGGTGTGCGCCAGGAGGATATCGACAAGATCAAGGAAGTCGCCAGCAACATCAAGACCGGCGATCTCGTCGGCTTCATGGCAGGCGATGGCGTTCTGGTCGGCTCCAGGCTTGCCGCGCAGCTTGGCGTGACGGCGGGAGATGACATCACCCTCATTTCGCCGGAAGGCGACGTGACGCCGATGGGCGTCAATCCGCGCGTCAAGTCCTACAAGATCTCAGGCGTCTTCGAGATCGGCATGTCGGAATATGATGCGTCGATGATCTATATGCCGCTGTCCGAAGCCCAGCTTTATTTCAATGCCGACGGCATCGTGCAATCCATCGAGCTTTATGTCAGCCGCCCTGATGACGTTGACGGCATCCGGCCGCTGGTGGAGCAGGCGGCAGAACGGCAGATTTATATCACCGACTGGCGACAGCGGAACCAGACCTTCTTTTCCGCCCTGCAGGTGGAACGAAACGTGATGTTCATGATCCTGACGCTCATCGTTCTGGTGGCGGCGCTGAACATCATTTCCGGCCTCATCATGCTGGTGAAGGACAAGGGCAGCGATATCGCCATTCTGCGCACCATGGGGGCCAGTTCCGGCGCGGTCATGCGAATCTTCTTCATGACCGGGGCGGCCATCGGCACGGTCGGCACCTTTGCCGGGGTGGCGCTGGGCGTCATCGTCTGCCTCAATGTGGAATCCATCCGGCAGTTCTTTTCCTGGATATCCGGCACGGTTCTGTTTGACCCGCAGCTTTATTTCCTCAGCCAGTTGCCGGCCGAAATGGATTTGAGCGAGACCATCACCGTCGTCATCATGGCGCTGACGCTTTCTTTCCTGGCAACGATCTTCCCAGCATGGCGGGCCTCCAAGCTCGATCCGGTGCAGGCCCTGCGTTACGAATAAGGACCGCTTCGCAATATGGCAAAAAAAACAGTGCTGCGGCTTACCGGCGTGGAACGGACCTATGGTCAGGGTGAAACGTCGCTTTCCATTCTGCGCAAGGCCGATTTTGAATTGAGAAGCGGTGAGATGGTGGCGCTCGTCGCCCCCTCCGGTACCGGAAAATCCACACTGCTTCATCTGGCGGGGCTTCTGGAACATCCTGACGCGGGTGAGGTTTTCATCAACGGCGCGCCATGCAACGGGCTTCCGGATGAAACCCGCACGGCGATCCGTCGCAGCGATATCGGCTTCGTCTATCAGTTCCATCACCTCCTGCCGGAGTTTTCGGCGGTGGAAAATGTAATGATGCCGCAGCTCATCGCCGGTCTGACGCAGGCTGAGGCGCGCAAGCGCGCGAGCGCCCTGCTGGATTACATGCGCGTCGGCCATCGCGGCGAACATCGCCCGGCCGAACTTTCCGGCGGCGAGCAGCAGCGCGTGGCGATTGCGCGCGCGGTTGCCAATGCGCCGCTTCTGCTGCTTGCGGATGAGCCGACCGGCAACCTCGATCCCGAGACCGCGCATTATGTTTTCGATGCGCTGGAGGCCCTGGTGCGCCAGTCCGGCCTTGCGGCGATGATCGCCACCCATAACCACGACCTCGCTGCCCGCATGGACCGACGGGTAACGCTTGCAGACGGCAAGATCGTCGACTTCTGATCGTGACGGCATAAGGCGACCGTCGCGAAGCCTTATGCGATCTGCTCCGAAGCGGTGAGTCTCTTCGCCCTTGCGTCTTCGGGAAGACCCGCTCGTCCTTCCACAATTGAATTTTTGAGAACCCGGAGGTGTTTTTGCCTTCGGTTTTTTTTGCTTTGGAGTCAGGGGCTTGCCGATCATGCGAGCGGAACCGCAGCTGATTCTGCGGCGTTAACAAGAGGAATACCAGCAAAACCCTGTTGACAATCGAACAAAATGAGAACAAAGTTGGAACATAACGAGTAAGGAGAGACCAATGACTGATTTCATCCGTGACGTTGCCGCTTTCGCCTCCATCGCTGTCTTTGTTGCCAGCTTTTCGGTGATCCTCACTGCCCTGTGAAGGAAACGCCGGCGCAGAAGCCTGTATGGAGGCCGCAAGGCTGTAGACTTTAAGCGCCGGAAATCGGAAAATCGCCCCCTCGATTCAGAATGACAGGACGACGATATGGGCGATACGGTTGTGCGTGGAGAAAACTCTGACGAAACGCTGAAAACGCCTGGTTTCGTCCATCTGCGGGTTCATTCCGCTTACTCCCTGCTTGAGGGGGCGTTACCCCTCAAGAAAATCATGTCCAAGGCCGTCGCGGACGGCCAGCCGGCAATTGCCATCACCGATACCAACAATCTTTTCGTTGCGCTGGAGTTTTCCGAAAAAGCGCGCGACGAAGGTTTGCAGCCGATCATCGGTTGTCAGGTGTCGATCGACATGCAGGATGCGGCGGAGGACCGCCGCAATCATAATAGTCATCTTGCAAAACTCCCCGCCATCGTGCTTCTGGCCGCCAATGCCGAAGGTTACGAGCGGCTGGTGGATCTGATCAGCCGCGCCTATCTGGAAGGCGAGGGTAGCGGCGGACATTCCGTGCATATTACCCGCGCGTGGCTGGAAGAAGCCTCCAATGCCGGGCTCATCGCGCTGACGGGCGCTACTGGCGGTCCTGTCGATATGGCGCTGAAGGAAGGCCATGCCGCGCAGGCCAAAGAGCGCCTGCTGGCGCTGAAGTCGCTCTTCGGTGACAGGCTCTATGTCGAATTGCAGCGTCAGTCCGGTTATGACCGTTCCCATGAGCGACGCATGATCGGCCTTGCTTATGACAATGATATTCCGCTGGTCGCTACCAACGAGGCTTTTTTCCCTTCCAAGGCCGATTATGAGGCGCATGACGCACTGATGGCGGTGGCGCATAATGCCATCGTTTCCGATGACAGCCGCTTCCGCCTGACGCCCGATCATTATCTGAAAAGCCGGCAGGAGATGACGGCGCTGTTTGCCGACATTCCCGAGGCGCTGGAAAACACTATCGAGATTGCGCTCCGCTGCTCTTATGTGCTGAAGAAGCGCGGACCCATCCTGCCGCGTTTCACCGGCGCCAGCGAAGACCCGGAAGCGGCGGAACATGCCGAAACCGAGGAGCTTCGCCGCCAGGCGGTGGAGGGGCTGGATCAGCGGCTTGCCGCGCTCGGCATGTCGCCCGGCTATACGGAACAGGATTATCGCGAGAGACTGGATTTCGAACTCGGCGTCATCTCGCGCATGAAGTTCCCCGGTTACTTCCTGATCGTTGCCGACTTCATCAAATGGGCCAAGCAGCAGGATATTCCGGTCGGCCCTGGCCGTGGTTCGGGCGCCGGCTCGCTTGTGGCTTATGCACTGACCATTACCGATGTCGATCCGTTGCGTTTCTCATTGCTGTTCGAGCGATTCCTCAATCCCGAACGTGTATCGATGCCTGACTTCGATATCGACTTCTGCCAGGACCGGCGCGAAGAGGTGATCCGCTACGTGCAGCGCAAATATGGCCGCGAACAGGTGGCGCAGATCATCACCTTCGGTTCGCTGCAGGCGCGCGCGGCGTTGCGCGATGTCGGCCGCGTGCTGGAAATGCCCTATGGGCAGGTGGACAAGATCTGCAAGCTGGTGCCCAACAACCCGGCCAATCCGACACCGCTGTCAAAGGCCATCGAGGAAGAGCCGCGCCTGCAGGAAGAGGCAGACAAGGAACCCGTCGTCGCTCGCCTCCTGGATATCGCCCAGAAGATCGAGGGGCTTTATCGCCATGCTTCCACCCACGCCGCTGGTATCGTCATCGGCGACCGGCCGCTGTCGAAGCTGGTGCCGATGTATCGCGATCCGCGGTCCGATATGCCGGTTACCCAGTTCAACATGAAATGGGTGGAAAGCGCCGGTCTCGTCAAATTCGACTTCCTCGGCCTGAAGACGCTGACGGTATTGAAGGTCGCCGTGGATTTCGTCGCCAAGCGCGGCATCAAGGTCGATCTTGCCGCCATTCCGCTGGAGGACACGAAAACCTACGAGATGTTGTCGCGCGGCGAGACCATCGGCGTGTTCCAGGTGGAAAGTGCGGGCATGCGCAAGGCGCTGATCGGCATGCGCCCGGACTGCATCGAGGATATCATCGCGCTGGTGGCGCTTTATCGTCCGGGCCCGATGGAAAACATCCCGGTCTATAATGCCCGCAAACATGGCGAGGAGGAGCTGGAGTCCATCCATCCGACCATCGACCATCTGCTGAAGGAAACGCAGGGTGTTATCGTCTATCAGGAACAGGTGATGCAGATCGCCCAGGTCCTGTCAGGTTATTCGCTTGGCGAAGCCGATCTTCTGCGCCGCGCCATGGGCAAGAAGATCAAGGAGGAGATGGACCAGCAGCGCGAGCGTTTTGTCGATGGCGCCATCAGGAACGGCGTGTCGAAACCGCAGGCCAACACCATCTTCGACCTTCTGGCGAAGTTCGCCAATTACGGCTTCAACAAGAGCCACGCCGCCGCCTACGCCATCGTGTCCTACCAGACCGCCTATATGAAGGCGCATTATCCGGTGGAGTTCCTGGCGGCGTCCATGACGCTCGATATGGCGAACACGGAAAAGCTCAACGATTTTCGGCAGGATGCCGGCCGCCTCGGCATCGAGGTCGTCGCGCCTTCGGTACAGACGTCTTTCCGCCAGTTCGAGACCGGTGAAAACCGCATCTATTATTCGCTGGCCGCCATCAAGGGCGTCGGCGAGGGCGCGGTCGAACATATCGTCGAAGTGCGCGGCGACAAGCCGTTCACGAGCCTTGAGGATTTCTGCCTGCGTATCGATCCCAAACAGATCAACCGGCGTGTTCTGGAAAGTCTTATCAATGCCGGCGGCTTCGACTGTTTCGGCCGCGATCGCGCCGAACTGATTGGCGGGCTCGACCGCATCATCGGTTATGCGCAGATGGCGCAGAACAACCGCACCATCGGCCAGTCGGACATGTTCGGTTCCGGTGGTGGAAACGGCCCGGAAAAACTGGTGCTGCCGGCTTTCCAGCCCTGGCTCGCCTCGGAAAAGCTGTTGCGTGAATATCAGGTGCTCGGGTTCTACCTCACAGCCCATCCGCTCGATACCTATCGCCCCGTGCTGGAAAAGTTGCGCGTGCAGAATTTCGCGGATTTTTCGGCGGCGGTGAAGCAGGGTGCGACCGCCGGGCGTCTGGCTGGCACCGTCACCGGCAAGCAGGAGCGCAAGACCCGCACCGGCAACAAGATGGGTATCGTCACCTTCTCGGATGCGTCAGGGCAATATGAGGCGGTGCTGTTTTCCGAAGGGCTCGCTCAGTTCCGTGATCTGCTCGAGGTCGGCAAATCGCTTGTCATCACCGTGCAGGCGGAAGAACGCCCGGAAGGCATCGGTCTGCGCATCCAGACGGCTCAGTCGCTGGAGGAGAAGTCGGTGCAGATGCAGAAGGCTCTGCGCGTCTATGTGCGCGATTCCGGCCCACTAAAAACCGTCGCCCGCCACCTCAACACCAAGGGTGACGGGTCGGTCTATTTCATCGTCATCAAAGATGAAGGCAGCCGCGAGATTGAGGTGGAACTGACGGAGAAATACCGCATTTCCCCGGAAATCGCCGCAGCCCTGCGTGCCGCTCCCGGCGTCGTCGATGTGGAACTGGTTTAAGAGTTCAGACGCTCACGCGTTCCTCAAACCGGCCCTTCTTTCGTCACGGTAATGAAATCCGTTCCGGCTCCTGTCTCCATCTGGTGACTGAGGTCGGAAACGGTGATCGAGCTGCCGGTTGAAAGCTCCTGTTCAATGCGGGAGCGAATGTCTGTCGGTATGTCGAGACGGCCAAGCACGGCACTCAATTGATCGAAGCCGCCCGGCGCTTCGGCAATGGTAATGCCAAGTCGCTTTCGGGCTGCGTTGGGCAGATGGTTTTCGAGCGTCACGCCGTTCCACTCGGCGGTTCCGGCTGCGCGATCCACGGTAACAGCCTCGAAGAAATGGGTTCCGAGCGCAACTTCGGGATCCCTGATGTCGATGGGCGCCTCAAATAGCGGTTTGAAATCCTGCCGCACCATGATCTGGCCATTCGGTGGGTGGTTTTCACCGGCGGATTCGTAAAGCGCCGTCACGAAGGCGTCGGTCAGAAGCGGCCCGGTGGTTTTTAACCCCTTCCAGCGCTTGAAACCGTTCACGGCGCTTACCGTCATCTCCCCGGCATAACCATCCGCTGAGCCGGCGTCGAAGCCAAGACGGGTCAAGACGGCCTGAATATCCATCACCCTTTCCCGCTCGCCACGCCGGGTGATGAGTATGCGCAGGGGCGAGGCGGCCTTGGCCTTCACCGCCGGTTTAAGCGCCTGCGTCTTTTCATTGATGGCAACTTCGACGGTGCCCAAAGCCGCATCGAAGGTCGCGGGGCGCAGTTCCACATCCGATAAAAGCAGCTTGCCGTCATCAGCATCGTCGCGTGGTTCAAACAACGCCGGATGCTGCACGAAACGCAGTGAAACCGGGCGGTCGGTGATGATGACATGCACGCCGGCCTGGGTGTCGCCAAAAAGTGACTTGGCGAATTTCGAAGGCAGGCGCACGCAGCCATGCGAAGCCGCATAGTTCGGAACCTTGCCTTCGTGCAGAGCAATGCCGGACCAAGTCAGCCGCTGCATGAAGGGCATGGGTGCGGCCGAATAGATATTCGACTCGTGGTATTTACGTTTTTCCAGAATGGAGAATATGCCGCTCGGCGTCTCGTGCCCGGCCTTGCCGGTGGAGACTTTCGAGGTGGCTATGATTTCGCCGTTTTCGTAAAGCGAAAGCGACTGGTCGCTTTTCGAAACGAGGATCTGCAGCGACCTGCTATCGGCGGCAAGCGCCGGGAAGGCAAGAATGCTGGCCGACAGCATGCCGGTCAGAAGACGGAGGCGGAGGGACATGACGCAATACACCACATGCACAAAACTGGCTCCACTCAACCACGCGAAGTTTAATGAAGCTTAAGGACGGTGCGGCTGCAACATCACTAATTTGTGTAAAATCTAAAATACATTGGCATCAAGTGGTGGAACGGCCGATGCGCGGTTCCCAAGGCCCACGATCAAACCGCTATTTGCGTGTGCCAAACGTGTAGCCGGTCTCGACGCTGCCTTTGCCGAACTTGTCGCGCAGCTTGTCCATCGCCGCTTCCGCCGCCGCCCGCCGCCCGGCCTGCCTGTCGACGAGATCGGGAGGATCGGCAAGGTCCGCATCGCGCAGATCGCTGACGCCAATGCCGAGCAGGCGGAATTTCGTGCCGTCGGTTTCCTTCTCCAACATCGAGAGACCGGTGCGGAAAATCCGGTCGGCAAGCTGGGTGGGGTCATCAAGCTTGCGGTTGCGGGTACGGATTTTAAAGTCGGCCGTCTTCATCTTCAGCACCACAGTCTGGCCGGCAATGCCGTTCTTCTTCAACCGCCATGCGACCTTTTCGGAAAGCGAGCGCAGGATCGGCACCAGATCCTCATGGCGGGAAATGTCGTTGAAGAAGGTCGTCTCGGAAGACACGCTTTTGACCGGATCGTTGTTGTGCACATGCCGCTCGTCAATGCCGCGCGAAAGCCTGAAGAGCCGTTGCCCCATCACGCCGTAACGGCGCATCAGATCGCCTTCTTCCATTTCCTGCAGCTGTGCGATCATGCGGATGCCGTCCGCCTCCAGCGTCGCAGCAAAGGCTCTGCCGACGCCCCAGATTGTGGTTACGGGCCGCGTGGCCAGAAAGGCAAGCGCTTCTGCCTCGCCAATCACCGAAAAACCGCGCGGCTTGTTGAGGTCGGATGCAACCTTGGCCAGAAACTTGCAGTAGGAAAGCCCGGCCGAGACGGTTACGCCGACTTCCTTTTCCACGCGCTTTGCAAATTTCGCCAGCACGCGCGCTGGCGGGTCATGATGCAGCCTCTCTGTGCCGGCGAGATCAAGAAAAGCTTCATCAATGGAAAGCGGCTGCACAAGCGGCGTCAATTCCTGCATCATCGCGCGGATTTCGCGCCCGACACGGGCATATTTCTCCATGTCGGGCTTGATGACCACCGCATCCGGGCAGGCTTCCAGCGCCTTGAACATCGGCATGGCGGAACGCACGCCCTGAATGCGGGCAATATAGCAGGCGGTCGAAACCACGCCCCGCTTGCCACCGCCGACGATGACCGGCTTGTCGGCAAGCTCCGGATTGTCGCGCTTTTCAACGGATGCATAGAAGGCGTCACAATCGATATGGGCGATGCTGAGATCGTAAAGCTCGTCATGATAGACGAGACGCGGGCTGCCGCAGGCGCGGCAACGCCTCAAACCCGCTGGCTGGCCAGCCAGGCAGTCGCGGCAGAAACCGGGATCATAGCGGTGCGACGTGGACATGGGGCGAAAACAAAACCAGAACGTCGCCGACCTTACTCCGGCGGTGGCCGCGGCTCAAGGGGTGACCGTCAATACTCCCCCGAATCCAGCCCCGGGCCGGAAAAATGATGCCAGGCGGCGGCCACCGTTTCGGGTGAGGTGTCGGTTGCCGCACAAAACGCCATGAGGTCCGGCTCGTGGCTCATCAGAAAATCGGTGAGGCCCGCCAGAAAGCCGGGATCGTTGACGGCTTGGCGCAGCATATTGGCCTGCAAGCCGCTCAGCGCCAGGAAACGCGCCAGCATGTCCGGTTCGTTTGCCAGCCAGCCAAGTATGGCGGCCGCCGTTTCTTGCGGATCTTTGCCGGCATTGCCTTTGTTTTTCGTATCGCGCAGCATTTCTTCCCCGAAGTTACCTATTTTGAAACCAAATCCCTCTAGCCTTGCGCAACAAATGGACGATGGAATCGGTTCTCTGGCAACTTATATGTCTGGATGAAGGTTTCAAAGCGAAACGGGGACTGCCCACCATGCCCAAACAGGTCATGATAGTCGAAGACAACGAGCTGAACATGAAGCTCTTTCGCGACCTGATCGAGGCGTCTGGTTATACGACGATCCAGACGCGCAACGGCATGGAAGCGCTGGACCTTGCCCGCAAGCACCGGCCGGACCTCATCCTCATGGATATTCAGCTGCCGGAAGTGTCGGGGCTGGAGGTGACGAAATGGCTGAAGGAAGATGACGAGCTGCACGTCATCCCGGTCATCGCCGTCACGGCCTTTGCCATGAAGGGCGATGAGGAACGGATTCGTCAGGGCGGATGTGAAGCCTACGTATCAAAGCCGATTTCCGTCCCGAAATTCATCGAAATCATCAAGACTTATCTGGGCGACGCCTAAGGCGGCTGGGGAACGGTTATGACGGCGAGAGTTCTGGTTGTTGACGACATTCCTGCCAATGTGAAGCTTCTCGAAGCGCGGCTTGTGGCGGAATATTTCGATGTCGTCACCGCCGAGGATGGTTTTAAGGCGCTGGCGATCTGCGACGAGGAGCAGGTCGATATTATCCTGCTCGACATCATGATGCCGGGCATGGATGGTTTCGAGGTCTGCGAAAGGCTGAAGGCCAACCCGAAGACGGCGCATATTCCCGTCGTCATGGTCACTGCGCTCGATCAGCCTTCCGACCGGGTGCGCGGCCTGAAGGCCGGCGCCGATGATTTTCTGACCAAGCCGGTCAACGACCTTCAGCTGATTGCCCGTGTCAAAAGCCTCGTGCGTCTGAAGGCTGTCAGTGACGAATTGCGGCTGCGCGCTGAAACCGCAAGGCAGATCGGCATCGAAGAGATGCTGCGTGCCGACGGCCTGATGCAGACGCCCGGCCGCGTGCTGGTCGCGGATGGCCGCGCCAGTTCGCAGGAACGGATCGTCAGGGCGCTGAAGCCGATCGCCGAGGTCGATGCCGTCACCGATCCGCAGGCGGCGCTGCTGAAAGCGGCGAGCAGCTCTTTCGAGCTTGTCATCGTCAATTCCAATTTCGAGGATTACGATCCGCTGCGATTGTGTTCACAGCTTCGCTCGCTGGAGCGCACCCGTTTCCTGCCGCTGCTTCTGGTGGCGGAGCAGGGGGCGGACGATATGGTGGCGCGTGCGCTCGATCTCGGCGTCAATGACTATATTCTGCGCCCGATCGATCCCAACGAACTTGTGGCCCGCTCACTGACACAGATAAGGCGCAAGCGTTACAACGAACACCTGCGGCTCAACCTGCAGCACACGATGGAACTTGCCATTGTCGACGCGCTGACCGGCCTCAACAATCGCCGTTATCTCGACAATCATCTCAAGATACTCTTTGACCGTGCCGCCGTGCGGGGCCGTCCGATTTCCATCTGCATGACCGACATAGACCGGTTCAAGCTGGTCAATGATACCTATGGCCACGATGTGGGCGATGAAGTGCTGCGCGAATTTGCAGCGCGCATCCGCAGCACGGTGCGCGGCGCTGATCTTGCCTGCCGTTACGGTGGCGAAGAATTCGTCGTGGTCATGCCCGATACGCCGATGGAGCTTGCCACGAGCGTCGCCGAGCGTCTGCGGGCGATCGTCGAAGACAAGCCTTTCTACGTCCGCTCCATCGACCGTGAACTGAGCATCACCGCCTCGCTTGGCATCGCCACCAGCAGCGGCGCTTTCGGGATGCCGGATGAGCTGTTGAAACAGGCCGACCGGGCGCTCTATGAGGCGAAACACGCCGGGCGCAACCGGGTGGTGGCTGCCGCCGCCTGAAAGCGGTCCGCATGCGTCTGACGCTGAAAACCATGTCGTCTTTTCGGGTTTATCGTCGTTCGAGGAGCTGAAAAGCCACCTCGGGAGGCTCAAGCCCCTGACCTCGCCTGTATTTTATCTTATTGCAATGAATAGGCGAAATTCTGCGGCTTTAATACAGTTCAAGTTGAAAAATATATTGAATTCAATCTCGCAGGAAACTATAGTGTGCCAGCGTTGTATATTTAACCATGTTTTCCGGGTTATGTATCGCTGGCTTAAGAATTTGTTGATTTTTATTTTACTTCTGCGCACACTCATTATCGAGAATAACAGTTCTTCCGGCGGTTTTTCCGTCTTGTGATGATGGAATGATGGCGGCTCATGCCGCTGCGGTTTCGCTCGTCAGGGGCTGGTATTGCGTATTTCGAATGCCCCATGATGCTCAGGTCCGCCGCATCTCCTGAATCGTGGGGTCGGTCGGCTGACGATGTCCGAATCGGTTCCTCGTGCCGTAATCACATCGTTGGCCGACCGCCTTATCCCGAAAAGCTTGTCTGACTGAGAAACAGGTTTACCCAGCGGCCCTGTGTTGTGGCTCCACGCCGTTAACGGCCACGCATCTATGGCGGAGGAGGGGTGAAGCGCAGGATCGCGGCGCAAGAAGCTTTGCCGGATTTGAGGAGCCTCCCGGCTGCCTTCCATATTCCCAAATTACGCATTTTCCCGACGCCAAAGCGTCACGCATTTCGCGGGGAATGTCTTTGTCGTCCACACGAACAAAGACCCGTCCATACAAACAAAAAACGCGCCCATTGGGCGCGCTTTTGCCGGAGAACCCGATCAAGAAAATTACTTGATCTTGGTTTCCTTGAATTCAACGTGCTTGCGTACAACCGGGTCGTACTTCGTCTTCGTCATCTTGTCCGTGAACGTACGGCTGTTCTTGGTGGTGACGTAGAAGGTACCGGTGTCGGCTGTCGACAGCAGCTTGATCTTGATTGTTGTAGCTTTCGCCATGGTCGTCCTGCCTTTAAACAAAAGAGAAGCCGCAGGCGCTTCTCACCTCGGCTAAATCTGGCGCGAAACTACGTATCGCGCCTGAAAAGTCAAGTCTGTTTTGCCCGGAAAACAAAACGGAACCCATAAAGCACCACGTAAAGCCCGAAAAATACGGCAAGCGCCCAGGCGAAACCGTCAGTGCCCGCGACATCCATGGAAATGCCGACGGCCTGCGGTCCCGCAATCGTACCCATGGCGTAACAGAAGATAAAGGCGGCATTGGCGGAGACCAGATCCGCGCCCTTTAGCCGTGATCCAAGGTGAGTGAGGCCGACGGTATACATGCCGGAGACGAGGCCCCCCCAGAACAGCAGGAGGGCCGCCACGAGGATCCAGCTGTCCACCAGCAGGGGCAGCGCCAGCGTGCCGCAAACGCCCGCAAAGGCCATCAGCGCCAGCATGGTGCGCCGATCCTTCATGCGGTCCGACAACAGGCCGATCGGTATCTGGAAGACCATGTTGCCAATGCCCATCACGGTCAGCAGCAGTGCGGCCTGCGATTCGTTGAAGCCTTCACGCGTGGCATAGATGGGAAAGAGCGACAGGCCACCGGCCTGCACCGAACCGAACACGAAAGCCGCCGCCGACGCCATGGGCACCAGCCAGACATAACGGGCGAAATGGTGGTTGGGCCGCTCGTCCAGCTCCGGACTTTCACCGCGCGCCATGAAGATCGGGATCGCGGCCAGAAGGATGATCGCCGCTCCGACGATAAACGGCAGGATGCCCTCGCTGCCAACCACGGAAAACAGCAACGGGCCGACCGCAAAACCGACCGCAAGGCCGGTGGCGTAGATGCCGAGCACCATGCCGCGTTTTTTCGGCGGTGCGGTCATGTTGATCCAGTATTCGGACAGGATGAACAGCGTCGTGGTGGCGCCGTGGAAAACGATTCGCAGTGGAAACCACATCCAGAAGGCGTCGGCGAAATAAAAGCCGAACGCGCTCACCGCTGAAATAACCACCGCAAACAGCATGGTTCGCGCCACGCCGAAATCATGGGCGATCTTGGAGGTCAGGGGGGCGGCCATCATCGCCGCGACGCCGGCCATCGCCGAATTCACCCCGATCATGGTGGAGGAGATGCCACGCTTCTCAAGGATGATCGACAGGAGCGGCAGGCCAAGACCGATGGCGACACCGACCGCACTGATGGCGGAAATCGCAGCGATCAGTGAGGGCCAGTGAATGGCGTCCGCTTCGCATTTCATTTGTGACATGACGGCCTTTATACAAACTCTCGAATGAAGCGGCCGTGGCGCGTGACATAGAGCCGCGCGGGGCTTTCAAAGGGCAATGACGGATCACCTATCATGAATTTTGTGACATCTTCGAGAACCGTGCGCGTGATTTTCGGCATGTTCAGACCGGAAAGGCCTGTCATGTCAAGCCATTGCACATCGTGCAATTCTTCGGAATCCCGGATTAGCCGGGTATCCAGCCGCAATTCGTCGGCATAACAGCAAAAGAATCGCGTGTCGTAGCGCCTGATATTGCCGGGCGGGGTGATGGCGCGTGCCACATAGCGGAAACAGGAAAGGTCCGGACCATCAGCATCCAGCCCCATATCCACGCCGGTTTCCTCGACAAGCTCGCGCGCAGCGGCAAGCGCCAGCGCCCTCGCGCCTGCAACGCTCAGGCGGCGCGAGGCCGAGGCGGTGAGGCGGTCGAGGACTGCGGGGTGCAGGTCGCCGGAAAAGGGAAGCGCGTGGTCGCGTGGATCACGTTTGCCGCCGGGAAATACGTAAGCGCCGGGCATGAAGACATGGGCATGGCTGCGCTGGCCCATCAATACGCGGATTGCCGGGCCGGAACGGTCGAGCAGAATGATGGAGGCGGCATCCCGCGGCCGCAGGGGCGGGCTCGCAACCTCGGCACTCTTGCGGGGTTCGGTCACGCGCACGTTGCCGCCTGTCGTCAGTGGGAGGAGCCGTCTATCTGCACTGTCGGCTGCTTTCCGTCAAAGCCATGCATGCGCAGAGCCCATTGCAGGCCGATGACGCCGCCCTTGATCGGTTGCAGCGTCAGGAGCGCAGCCAGAATGGTAATCGGCACCCAGATGGCGAAATGCACCCACATGGGAACAGGGAACACCATATCCGTCATCATGAAGCCGCCAACGGCGATATGGCCGATAATGACGATGGAAATATAAGGCGGCAGGTCGTCGGACCGATGGTGGTGCATTTCCGCGCCGCAGGCGGCGCAATTGTCCACCGGCTTCAGAAAGGCACGAAACAGGCGGCCACCGCCGCAGGCCGGGCAGCGGTTCGCCATGCCGCGCATGATCGAACGGCCAAGCGGCCGCTCCGCGCTATTGTCTCCGAAGGTGACCGTTTCCGAGCCCTGATGTGCACTCATCCTTAAGTCCTTCTTCCGTTCTTTCAACCGCCTGCCGCGGTGTTGTTAACGTCGTCCTCTGGGCGGCCTCGTTCCCGGCCTGGTGCCGGGACGCGATGTCCGCCGGCCCGCCTTGTGGAACGACCGCGAGCCGACCGGCATCTTGCGCCCGGGGCTCAGCATTTCGAAACGCAGCGCGCCCGCCAGAGGCACTGCTTCCGCAAGCCGTACCTGAACCGTGTCGCCAAGTTGGTAACCGAGACCGGTCTTTTCCCCCGTCAGAGCCTGATGGGCTTCATCATAGAGGAAATAGTCTGTTCCGAGTGTAGATATAGGAACAAAGCCATCAGCGCCAAACTGCGGCAGCGCGACAAATAGTCCCGCCTTGGTGACACCGGAGACGCGGCCGTCGAATTCTTCACCCACCCGTTCGGACAAATGATGTGCGATCAGCCGGTTGATGGTGTCGCGCTCGGCCGCCATGGCACGCCGCTCGAAGGTCGAGATTTCGGCGGCGATATCGTCGAGCGTCGCCTCTTCCTGTGGGGTGATGCCGCCTTCGCCGAGCCCCAGCGACCCCACCAGCGCCCGATGGACGATCAGGTCGGCATAACGGCGGATCGGCGAGGTGAAATGCGCGTATTTCATCAGGTTGAGGCCGAAATGGCCGATATTCTCGGGGCTGTAGATCGCCTGGCTCTGGCTTCGCAGCACCATTTCATTGACCATGATCTGATGCGGCGTATCGAGGGCGCGCGCCAGAATGCCATTGAAGGAATTGGCGCGCATGGCCACGCCCTTGGCCATGGAAATGCCGATGGTGCCGAGGAATTCGCGCAGCACCTCCTGCTTGGAGAGCGTCGGTGCGTCGTGTACGCGATAGACCAGCGGCTGCTTTTTCTTTTCCAGCGTCTCGGCGGCGGCGACATTCGCCTGGATCATCATTTCCTCGATCAGCTTGTGCGCATCGAGACGTTCGGGAATGACAACCTTGTCCACCGTGCCGTCGGGCCTGAGCTGAATCTTGCGCTCGGGCATGTCAAGTTCCAGCGGCTGGCGGCGGTCGCGGCCACGCTTCATTACTTCGTATGCGTGCCACAATGGCTTCAGGATCGGCTCCAGCAGCGTCCCGGTCTTGTCGTCGGGCTTACCGTCGATCGCAGCCTGCGCCTGTTGGTAGGACAGCTTGGCAGCACTCTTCATCATGATGCGATGGAAAGTATGGCCCGCCTTGCGGCCTTCCTTGGAGAAGGTCATCCGCACCGCAAGCGCGGGACGGTCGACGCCTTCCTTGAGCGAGCAGAGATCGTTGGAGATACGCTCCGGCAGCATCGGCACGACACGATCAGGGAAATAGACCGAGTTGCCGCGCTTCAGCGCCTCGCGGTCGAGCGGAGCGCCTGATCGCACAT
This sequence comes from Agrobacterium sp. SUL3, assembly GCF_001263295.1. Lineage (NCBI taxonomy): Bacteria > Pseudomonadati > Pseudomonadota > Alphaproteobacteria > Hyphomicrobiales > Rhizobiaceae > Agrobacterium > Agrobacterium sp. SUL3. Next base: position 285,883 of record NZ_KQ414500.1, on the reverse strand, counting down.
ACCAGGAGACATCGGCGATGGCGACTGTGACGATGACACCATCCGGATTGTCGGGCGAGGGGTCCGGTTCGGCATAGACCGCATCGTCATGGTCCTTGGCGTCGGCCGGATCGATGGTGATGAGCGGCAGGTCGCGCCAGTCCTCGCGGTGCGACATGGTCGCAGGTTTGGCGGCATCCGCTTCAGCCAGCACATTCGGCGGGAAAATATGCGGAATACCATGGGAATGGATGGCGATCATCGAGATCGCCTTTTCCGAGGCGACCGAGCCGACGACGGAGAGAACCTTGGCCCGCGTCAGGCCGTAACGGCCGCTGTTGCGCGAGGTTTCCACCTCGATCAGGTCGCCGTCCCTGGCATCGCCGACGCCATCAGGGTCGATCACCATTTCTTCGCCGCGCCGGTCGATCGGCATCAGCCGTCCGCCGCCGCCTTCCGTCTGCTTGAACACGCCGAGCAGCGCGTTCTGGCGACGATCAATCAGTTTTACGACGCGGGCCGTATATGCCGGGCCGACGCTGTCTTTCGAGGGGAAGATTTTTGCCAGAATACGGTCACCGAGACCGGCTGCCGGGGCCTTCTTGCCGCGATCCTGCGAAGACTGGCGGATCAGCACGGCAGGTGCAGCACCCATATCCTCCGGCCATTCCGCCGGACGGCCGATCAATTCGCCGTCCTTGTCGCGGGTGGTGATGTCGAGAACCGTCACAGGTGGCAGACCGCCCGGCCGCGTCAGCGACTTGCGGCTCTTGTGCACCATGCCATCGACTTCAAGTTCCTTCAGCAGCGCTTTCAGAACAATACGGTTTTCACCCTTCAGCCCGAAAGCCTTGGCGATCTCACGCTTGGAAGCCTGCTGCGGATGGTCCGCGATGAATTTCAGCAGCACTTCGCGGGAAGGCACCTCGCCATGGATGATGCCTTCACCTTCACTCACCCGTTTGCCGCGCCCGGTGCGTCCGAAACCGTCGCTGGCGGAACCCTGTCTCTGACGCGGCGCCTTGCTCACTCTGCTGCCTTCTTGGGTTTGGCCGCTGCCTTCGGCTTGGCGGCCGCTTTGCTCTTTGTTGCCGCCTTGGCCTTGGTGGCTTTCGGCTTCGCCGCCGCATCGCCATCGGCCTTCTTGGCGGCAGGCTTCTTGCCCTTGGCAGGCTTGCCGCCGGTGCCGGTCTTGGCGATGCGCTCGGCGATGAGCACCAGTGCCTCGTCCAGCGTCACCGAAACCGGGTCCTGACCCTTCGGAATGGTGGCGTTGACCTTGCCCCAGTTGACGTACGCGCCATAACGTCCGTCGCGCACAGTGATCGCGCCGCCATCGGGATGGTCGCCCAGTTCCTTCAGCGCCGCCGGCGTGCCGCTGCGGCCGCGTCCCGGCCCCTTGGCCTGCTTTTCGGCAATGACGGTGACGGCCCGGTTGAGGCCGATCGAGAACACATCCTCGATGCTTTCGAGGTTCGCATAGGAACCGTCATGCAAAAGGAACGGCCCATAGCGGCCAAGTCCGGCAGATATCATCTTGCCGGTTTCCGGATGTTTGCCAATATCGCGCGGCAGGTTGATGAGCGCCAGCGCCTTTTCATGGTCGATATCCTCCGGCTTCCAGCCCTTGGGCAGGGAGGAACGCTTGGCCTCCTTGCCGTCGCCGCGCTGGATATAGGGTCCGAAACGGCCCGACCGCAACGTCAGCTCTTCACCAGTCATCGGATCGGCGCCGAGAGCCTTCGGCTCGTTCGAGGCCGCAGCTTCGGCTTCCGAACCGTCGGAGGTGAGCTGGCGGGTGTAGTTGCATTCCGGATAGTTGGAGCAACCGACGAAAGCGCCGTATTTGCCGAGCTTCAGCGAAAGATTGCCGGTGCCGCAAACCTGACAGATGCGCGGATCCGAACCATCCTCGCGCTTGGGGAAGACCAGCGGCGCCAGAACCTCATTCAGCGCATCCAGCACGTTGGTGACGCGCAATTCCTTGGTATCTTCGATCTGCGCGAAGAAATCCTTCCAGAAATCGCGCAGCACCTGCTTCCAGTCCAGTTCGCCCGCGGAAATACGGTCGAGCTTTTCTTCCAGCGCGGCTGTGAAGTCATATTCGACATATTTGGAAAAGAAGCTTTCGAGGAAAGCCGTCACCAGCCGTCCGCGCGAATGCGGAATCAGCTTGCGCTTGTCGACGATGATATATTCACGGTCGCTCAGCGTCTTCAGCGTTGCCGCATAGGTGGAGGGGCGGCCGATGCCGAGTTCTTCCATCTTCTTGATGAGCGAGGCTTCCGAATAGCGCGGTGGCGGCTCGGTGAAGTGCTGGCTGGCATTGATCTTCTGCTTGGCGAGATTTTCGCGCGCATTGATCTGCGGCAGACGGCCTTCATCGTCACCGTCGTCGCTCTGCTCGCCATCTTCCTTCTGGTCGGTATAGGCGGCGATGAAACCGTCAAAACGGATCACCGATCCGACAGCGCGAAGCCCGGCCTGTTCCCCGTTCTTGTCCGCCAGAATTTCCACAGTGGTCCGCTCGATTTCGGCGGACGCCATTTGGCTGGCGATACCGCGCTTCCAGATCAGGTCGTAAAGACGCAGCTGATCGGCATCGAGATAACGTTTCACCTGATCCGGCGTGCGGTTGAAATCGGTCGGGCGGATCGCCTCGTGCGCTTCCTGAGCGTTCTTGGCCTTGGTGGAGTAGAAACGCGCCTTTTCCGGCACGTAGCGGTCGCCAAACTGCTCGCCGATGGCGCTGCGGGCAGCATCGATTGCTTCCGGGGCCATCTGCACACCGTCGGTACGCATATAGGTGATCAGACCAACGGTCTCGCCGCCGATGTCGATACCTTCATAAAGCTTCTGCGCCACCTGCATCGTCCTCGAGGCGCCAAAGCCCATGCGCGAAGACGCGGCCTGCTGCAGCGTCGAGGTGGTGAAGGGCGGGCCGGGATTACGCTTGACGGGCTTTGCCTCGACCGTGTCGACAACATAGGTCGCGCCTTCCAGCAGCACCTTCAGCCGGTTTGCATCTTCGCCGGTCTTGATCCCGCGGCTTTGCAGCCGCTTGCCGTCGGCCGAAACCAGCTTGGCTTCGAACTCGTCACCGCGCGGTGTCTTCAAAAGCGCGCTGATGTTCCAGTATTCCTCGGAGATGAAGCGTTCGATCTCGGACTCGCGGTCGCAGACGAGACGCAGCGCAACCGACTGCACGCGGCCGGCCGAGCGCGCGCCCGGCAGCTTGCGCCACAGCACCGGCGACAGGTTGAAGCCGACGAGATAATCGAGTGCACGGCGGGCGAGATAGGCATCCACCAGCGGCACGTCGATGTCGCGCGGGTTCGCCATGGCGTCCAGTACCGCCTTTTTGGTGATGGCGTTGAAGACCACGCGCTTCACCGGCTTGTCGCCGAGAACGCGCTTCTTCTTCAAAAGATCGAGAACGTGCCATGAAATGGCTTCACCTTCGCGATCCGGGTCGGTTGCGAGAATGAGGCCGTCAGAGTCTTTTACCGCGTCGGCAATATCCTTCATGCGCTTGGCGGATGCGCTATCAACCTCCCAGGACATTTCAAAATCCTGATCGGGCAGCACCGATCCGTCCTTGGCAGGAAGGTCTCTGACGTGGCCAAAGGATGCAAGAACCTTGTAGCCCGAACCAAGATACTTGTTGATCGTCTTGGCTTTGGCAGGAGATTCTACGACAACGACATTCATATTGTTTTTCTCTGGAACTGGTCCGTTAACATAGCCGGATCACGGAGGAAGGCCGCAACAAGGCTTCTTTATAATTCGACATGGACAGGTAATGCCCGCGGGTCAAGAGGCAAGCCCGATTTTATCGCTTCCGGGTTCTTGCAACCTATGGATAATCTATTGTTGTATTGCAATCTTTGGTAAATTGGTTATGATGACCAACATCATTTGAGTCTACTTTATTGCTCTTCGTTTCAGACGAAATTCCCAGGATAAATATATGGTCCCGAACGCAACAAACAATAATGCCGACAACGAAGGGACCAGAGAGAACTTGGCATACATTCGCCAGATGCTGGCGGAGCTGCGGCAGGTCGCGAACCGTGAGGGCGCCGATATGCTGTGTTATCTGATCGAGATGGCCTATGTCGAAGTCGGCGATATCCAGAGCGGGCGGCGCAAGCTGTCAATCCGCGAGGAGCGAAACCCGTCCCCCGGCATGCCGGTTTAGTCGGCCGGCGATATCGAGTTCCAAAAGCACCATATGAACGGTGGCGGCGGAAAAACCCGTGTGGCGGATGATGTCGTCTGTTTCGACGGGCGAAGGGCCGAGTGCGGCGGCAATGATGCTGCGCTCATCGTCTCCGGGTGGTGACATTTCTTCTTCCGATCGCGGTTCCTCGATCTTTCGGTCATAGGGCAATTGCGGCTCCATGAGTGGTCGCAGTGCTTCGAGAATGTCCTCCGCGCCCGTGGTCAACATCGCGCCTTCCTTGATCAGCCGGTTGGTCCCTTCGCAGCGCGGGTCGAGCGGGGAGCCGGGTACGGCGAAAACCAGCCGACCCGCTTCACCGGCAAGCCGGGCTGTAATCAGCGAACCGGAACGCTCTGCCGCCTCCACGATGACAACGCCAAGCGAGACGCCGGCAATCAGCCGGTTGCGGCGGGGAAAATCCCGGGCGCGCGGTTCCCATCCGAAGGGCATTTCGCTGATCGTCGCGCCGCCTTGATCATAGATATCCTGCAAAAGCCCGAAATTTTCCTGCGGGTAGGGTCGGTCGAGACCACCCGCCAGCATCGCCACCGTGCCGGTTGCAAGGCTTGCCCGGTGCGCTGCCGCATCGATGCCGCGTGCAAGGCCAGAAGCGATCGTATAACCGGCCCGGCCGCAATCGCGTGCCAGCATCGCGGCGAATTTCGCGCCGTTGATGGAGGCGTTGCGCGAGCCGACGATGCCGACGCAGGCTCTTGTTGCGGCGGTTGCCGATCCCTTCATGGCGACCAGCGGCGGCGCGCCATCCAGCTGTCGCAGGGCAGGTGGGTAATCCGGCTCGCCGATGCCGACAAACCGGGCGCCGAATCTTTCAGCCGTTTCGATTTCGCCTTCCGCCTCTGCCTGCGTGGCGATGCGTGGGCTGCGTGAGGAGCCGCCGCGCCGCGAAAGCTCGGGCAGGGCATCCAGCGCCTTTTCAGCGCTGCCGAAATGATTGATGAGTTCGCGAAAGGTAACGGGGCCGATATTGTCGCTGCGGATCAACCGCAGCCAGGCAACCCGCTGCCGCGCGGAAAGCTCTATGCCCTGCCGTGTCGTTTCCTCATGCGGCATGGCGTATCCTCAAGATGGGGTTCAGCCCTTTTGACCGATCCTGCTTTCGGTGCCCGCCAGCAGGCGCGCGATATTCTCGCGGTGTTTCCACCATGAAATCACGCTCAGCAGCGTTACCAGTAGCGCCGTCTTTTCAGGTCCAAGCACCCAGAGCGCTACAGGAATGATCAGCATGGCCAGCAGCGCCGACAGTGAGGAGTAGCGGGTGATGAAGGCGGTCGCGAGCCAGACCAGCGCGAAGGCCAGCATCATCAGCGGTGCGGCGCCCAGAAGCACGCCGATATAGACGGCCACGCCCTTGCCGCCCTTGAAGCCGAGCCACACCGGAAACAGATGGCCAAGAAAGGCGAAGAAACCGGCCACCAGCGAGGCTTCGTAACCCCACAGCGCATTGGCAACCAGCACTGCCGCCGTGCCCTTCAGCGCATCGAGCAGCAGGGTTGCGGCGGCGAGCTTCTTGTTACCGGTGCGCAGCACGTTGGTCGCGCCGATATTGCCCGAACCGATCTTGCGCACGTCGCCCAGCCCCGCCATGCGGGTGAGAATGAGACCGAAGGGGATGGAACCGAGCAGATAGCCGATCAGCGCCGCAAGCGCGAGCAGGGCAGGCGCCGTCTGCCAGTCAGTCAAAGCACTCATTCAAACGTCCCCTCTGTCGCGCCGTCAGCGTGATCTCTGTTGGTGATCTTATGCCAAGGAATGAACGGCTTTGCCAGCCACATAAGTGGCGACAGCGCGGCCGCTGAAACGGGCATCTTCGAACGGCGTATTCTTGGATTTCGACACCAGCTGGTCGCGCGCAACCAGCCATGGCTCGTCAATATCGATCAGGGTGATATCGGCTTTCGCACCGACTTTAAGCGTTCCGGCGTCGAGTCCGAATATCTTCGCCGGGCGGGTGGAAAGCGCATCGATCAGCCGCATCAGCGGAACCTCGCCGCTGTGGTGGAGACGCAGCGCCGCCGCCAGCATGGTTTCCAGCCCCACCGCGCCGCTTGCCGCATCCGAAAACGGCAGGCGCTTGGTGTCGACATCCTGCGGGTCGTGGGAGGAGACGATGATATCGATGGTGCCGTCCTTCAGCGCGTCCACCATGGCCTTGCGGTCGTCTTCGGCGCGCAGCGGCGGGGAAAGCTTGAAGAAGGTGCGGTATTCGCCGATATCGTTCTCGTTGAGCGTCAGGTGATTGATCGAGATGCCGCAGGTGGCTTTGACGCCCCGCTGCCGGGCAAGGCGGATCGCCTCTGCCGATTCCGGCACGGAAATCTTGGCGGCGTGGTAGATCGCCTGCGTCAGTCCGGCAATGCGCAGGTCGCGCTCCAGCGGAATGATCTCGGCTTCCTTGGGGACGCCCGAAAGACCGAGCCAGCTCGCGAAAAGCCCCTCATTCATGTCACCGCCGCCGATATATTTGTCACGGGTCTCAAGCGCGATGACAGCACCCAGTTCGCGCGCATAGGTCATGGCGCGGCGCAGCACCAGCGTATCGGAAAGCGCCTTGCGACCATTGGTGAAGGCAACCGCACCGGCTTCCTTCAGCATGCCGAATTCGGTCATTTCCTCGCCGTTGAGGCCCTTGGTCAAGGCCGCTGCCGGATGGACATTGACGAGCGCCTTGTCGCGCGCCGTCTTCTTCACATATTCGACCAGCGCGATATCATCGATAACAGGGTCTGTATCCGGCATGACGATGATGCTGGTAACGCCGCCGGCCGCTGCCGCGCGTGAGGCGGACTCGATCGTTTCGCGATGCTCGCCTCCGGGTTCGCCGACGAAGACGCGGGCATCCACCAGACCGGGAACGGCCAGCAGACCCTTGCAGTCACGAACCGTCGCCCCTTCGGGAGCGCCCTGATTGTGAGCGTCCTTGCCTGCCGCCAGAATGGTGCCGTCCGCACCGATGATCACGCTGCCGGTCTCGTCGAGATCACGGGAGGGATCGACAATGCGGAGGTTTTTGAGAACGGTCACGGCACTCATACGCGCTCACCCTGATTTTGCGAGACAAGCAGGGTTTCCATCACGGCCATGCGCACGGCAACCCCCATTTCCACCTGACTTTCAATCACGCTCTGCGGACCGTCGGCCACTTCGGAGGCGATTTCCACGCCACGGTTCATCGGGCCGGGATGCATGACCAACGCATCTTCCTTCGCCGCCTTCAGCTTTTCTGCATCCAGACCGTAATAATGGAAATATTCGCGCACCGAAGGCACGAAGGAACCGGACATGCGCTCGCGCTGCAGGCGCAGCATCATCACCACATCGGCATTCTTCAGCCCTTCCTTCATGTCGTGGAAGACTTCCACGCTCATGTCGCGAATGCCGGAGGGAAGAAGCGTGGCGGGGGCGACGACGCGAACGCGCGCGCCCATCTGGTTGAGCAGGATGATGTTGGAGCGCGCAACGCGCGAATGCAGCACATCACCGCAGATCGCCACCGTGATGCCTGATAGTTCGCCCTTGGCGCGGCGGATGGTCAGCGCATCCAGCAGCGCCTGCGTCGGGTGCTCATGTTGGCCGTCGCCGGCGTTGACCACGGAGCAGGCAACCTTCTGCGCGAGAAGGGCTGCGGCACCGGCGGAAGAGTGGCGCACCACCAGCACGTCCGGGCGCATGGCGTTCAGCGTCATCGCCGTATCGATCAGCGTTTCGCCCTTCTTCACCGAGGAATTGCCGACCGACATGTTCATCACGTCCGCGCCAAGGCGCTTTCCGGCCAGCTCGAAGGAGGATTGCGTGCGCGTCGAGGCTTCGAAGAACAGGTTGATCTGTGTCAGGCCGCGGAGCGTCGAGGTCTTTTTCTCGCGCTGGCGGCTGATTTTCACCGCCTCGTCGGCCTTGTCGAGAAGCAGGGTGATATCCTGATGGGAAAGCCCCTTGATGCCAAGGAGATGGCGATGGGGGAAGAAGACCATGCGGTTTGCCTCCTGACGGGCGTCGCATTTTCCCGTGAAAATGCCCGGAACGCCCGAATGCTGATCCGTGCGCTGCCATTCGCCGTAAACACGCCTCAGGAGCGCCGCGGAATTCGGTCTTGCGCTCTATAGAGACTGCATGGTCACGGGGCAAGCGCCCGCAACCCCGGAAATGAAAACACGGCAATGTTTCCCCAGTCTCGACAGACGAGGGAACTGCGCAAACAGTGGTTCCGTCGTGACCCGGCGTCGGAGAATGCCGTGTTTCCTCAAGAGCGCCTGCTCGTCATCGGAGACTCAGCCGAAAACTTTCGGCTGCGCGGCACCGCCTCCGGCTTCCTGCTATTGCTCGGTCTTGCCGGAAACGTGTTTGGCATTCTCTAGGTCGGATAACTAAATCAGGTTACGCCTGAAAAATGCTGAAAGCGGGGGTTTAATCGTCTCAATCGCTTCCTGTGGGTGGAATTATGCAATATCACCCCACTATGCAATTCCAGTACAAAACAGCTAGAAGCAGCGGATGACCCAGAATTCCCGGACAGAAGAATCGCTCGCCGAACTGAACCAGCCAAGCCTCTGGTCCGGCATCAATGCCTATCGTTCCGATCCGCTGATCGTCGACCTCACCTCTGGTCTGTCACGTAACCTGAGGGACGAGTTCGACCAGCTCGGCCGCTACGTCACCTCGCATGAGGCGCAGGAACTGGCGCGCATGGCCAATCAGGGCGTGCCGCAGCTGCACACCCACGGCCCGCGCGGCGAACGTCTCGACCAGGTGGAGTTTCATCCTGCCTGGCACGCGCTGATGCGCCGTTCCATGTCGTCAGGCCTGCATTCAAGCGTCTGGGAAAATTCTCCCGATACGCGCGGCAATGAACACAAGGCCCGCGCGACGAAATTCTACCTGACGTCTCAGCTCGAGGCAGGGCATCTCTGCCCGCTGACCATGACCAGCGCTTCCGTCGCCGCCATCATGACATCGCCGCGGGTGCAGAAGGAGTGGATGCCGAAAATCCTGTCGCGCAAATATGATTCCGCGCAAAAACCGGCCCTGCAGAAAACCGCCGTCACCATCGGCATGGGCATGACGGAAAAGCAGGGCGGCACGGATGTTCGCGCCAACCGCACCACGGCCGAGCGGGTGGGCGAGGGCATCTACCGCCTGTCCGGCCATAAGTGGTTCCTCTCCGCGCCGATGAGCGACGGTTTCGTCATGCTGGCCCAGATGGGCGACGGTATGGGTTGCTTCCTCGTGCCGCGTTATCTGGAGGACGGTTCAAAGAACGGTCTGCATTTCCAGCGCCTCAAGGACAAACTCGGCAATCGCTCCAATGCGTCAGCCGAAGTCGAGTTCACCGATGCCTTCGGTTATCTGCTGGGCGATCCCGGAAGCGGTATCCGCACCATTCTCGACATGGTGACGCTGACGCGTCTCGATTGCGCGCTGGCATCATCAGGCATGATGCGTGCCTCGCTCGCTGAAGCCGTGCATTTCGCCCGCGGACGCTCGGTCTTCGGCAAGATGCTGGTCAGCCAGCCGATCATGACCCGCGTTCTCGCCGACATGGCGCTGGATGTAGCTGCCGCGACAGCACTTTCCTTCCGGCTGGCGACGGCCTTCGATGCGGCCCGCAACAATCCGGCTGAAGCCGCTTATGCGCGGGTGATGACGCCGATCGTGAAATACTGGTGCTGCAAGATTGCGCCCGCCCTCATCTATGAGGCGATGGAGTGCCTCGGCGGCAATGGCTATGTCGAAGAACGGCCGATTGCCCGCCACTATCGTGAAGCGCCGGTCAACGCCATCTGGGAAGGCTCCGGCAACGTCATGGCGCTGGATGTGCTGCGGGTTCTCCAGCGTGGCAAGGACCTGTTCGATCTCGTCTTCCAGACGTTGGAACGGGACCTCGGGCCAGCCGGCAAGAAGACCACCGACGTGCTGCGCGCGGCGATCGCCCTTGCCGAACGCGACGAAGGAGCGGCCCGCCTCTTGGTGGAGCAGTTTGCGCTTGCGGCCGCTGCCGCCGAGCTTTGCCGCCTGGGTGCCGGCAAGATCGCCGATGCCTTCCTCGAAACCCGTCTTGCGGGTGGCTGGCGGCACACTTACGGCATGCTCGATTCCCGCTTCGATCCGAACTATATAATTGATCTCCTTTATCCGCCTGCTTCCTGATCGACGTATGCGGATGAAGGTTTAGCAGTCCCGGCGGGAGGGGTCTCGGATTTGAAAAATAGCAATGGCGTCAGGCGTGTTCTGATCTGTCGTGACACTTTCGCGTGTCGATGCGCGGTAAGGGAAGGCGGCTGCCAATGCTGACCTTTCGCTCCGCCCGAACTGAGGACGAAGGCGCGCTTTACGCCATAAGCCTTGCCACCGGTGATGCCGGGCAGGATGCCACGCCGCTTTATAATGATGGCCGCATGGTCGGGCATATCTATTCCGTGCCGTATCTGCATCTTTGGCCCGATGCCGTTTTCGTGGCCGAGGACGAGGAGGGCGTCTGCGGCTACATCGTCGGCGCTCTCGATACGGCCTTGCACGAAGAGCGGCTGGAGCGGGAATGGTGGCCACATCTGCGCACCCTTTACCCCGATCCCGGCGGCGACCAGCAGACATGGGACGCCGACGAGCGCCGCGCCCATTTCATCCACCATCCGCGCCGTACGCCAACCTGGCTTACCGATCCGTTTCCGGCCCATATCCACATGAACCTCTTGCCGCGCACGCAAGGCAAGGGCGGCGGCACCCGGCTTCTGTCCCGCTGGCTTGATATGGCCAGACAGAACAACGTTTACGGCATCCACCTCGGAGCCAGCGAACGCAACCATGCGGGCATGCGCTTCTGGGAAACACGCGGCTTCAAACGTCTGGAGAGCCACGAAACGCCTGGTAGTGTCTGGTTTGGCATGGCACTGGAGTGATATTGGCAGATTATGCCAATTGGTGTTATTGCTAGGCGCAAATGAAGTCCGCTGGAGGTTCCTATGCCAACGCGTAACGTCGTCCTGACACAGCATCACGAAGAGATCATAGACGGGCTCGTCAAATCTGGCCGCTATCAGAATGCGAGTGAGGTGCTACGGGAAGGCCTGCGGATGATAGAGCGTCGCGAGCGCCTTGAGACGGTCAAGCTTGAAGCGTTGAGGGCGGCCGCGCAACACGGCTTCACCGATATTGCCGAGGGACGTTTTGTGGACGTTGCAGATGATGGGCTTGATGACTTCATTTCCGCTTTGGGACGTAAAGCGCAAGCCCGTTTCGCCAAGCCAGACAGCGATTGACGATGTATCGTCTGTCCGAGGCGGCGCAGTCGGATATATTGGAAATTCTCGTTTGGACACACGAGACTTTCGGACCGGCTGCAAGATTACGTTATGAGAAATTACTTGTGACTGCCCTGCGTGACGTTGCACTCGATCCGCTTCGTCCGGGAACGAATACTCGCCCCGAGTTGATCGGGAATGTGCGCAGCTACCACCTGCGTTATAGCCGGGAACGGGCTAGGAACGAGACCGGTCTTGTTCGAAATCCGAGACATTTTTTACTCTACCGTATGCTGAAACCCGGTCTGATTGGGGTCGGCCGCGTACTCCATGATTCGATGGAGGTCGAGCGCCATCTTCCGGCCGACTATGGCGATAACCCAATTGACGATTGACAGGACGTAGGAAGTCTTTGCCGTGTATGGACGCAGGGGGTGAGTATGGTTGACGTCATCCACAGGAACCTGCTTCCCATCCGCGGTGCCACATTGTTCTTCCCTTCATGCTTTGTTAACCCGTTGAGGAAGGCCTTTCAGAAAACGGGAAGACAACCATGCTGGCGACCGCAGAGGCGATTTCAGCCGACAGACCGGAAAAGCGCATCAAGGATCGCGCTGCGACTGAGAAGGCGATCTTCAACGCCGCGCGGTCGCTGCTTGCAGAGGAAGGCTTTCAGGGCTTTGGCATCAATGCGGTTGCCCGCCGCGCCGGCTGCGACAAGCAGCTGATCTATCGTTATTTCGGCGGCCTTGACGGTTTGATCGAGGCGATCGGCGAGGATCTCGGTTCCTGGGTGAAAGATCGTATCCCAGAAGACACCGGTGGGATGTTCCTTCTGACCTATGGCGACCTCATGGAGAAGCTTGCGCTTTATTTCATGGATGCGCTGCGCAGCGACCCGCTCGTCTGCAAGATCATCGCCTGGGAAGTGTCGGATGGCTCGCCGCAGGTCCGTCAGCTGGCCGAAGCCCGCGCCAAGTCGCTGGGCAAATGGCTGGAACGCATGCGTGGTTCACTGGCGGCTCCGAAGGGTGTGGATACCGCCGCCGTTAATGCCGTGCTGTTCGCCGCCATCCAGCACCTCGTCATTTCCGCTGCCACCAGCGGCCAGTTCGCCGGTGTACCGCTGAAATCCGAGCGGGACTGGGAGAAGATCACCACGGCCGTCAAAAGGCTGGTGCGTGGCGTTTACGGCTGAAACCGCTGCCGGGGTGGGGGAGACCGCAATCCCGGCGCAAGCGCGGCATTAAAGAAAAATCAGCCATGTTCTTGCCGGACCGGCAACCGCCACGGCGTCTGACCGTTCACGCAGATACACGTTTTCCACATGCCGGCCGTTCGTCGTTAACCATAATGACAGCTTTCATTTGCGTCGTCATAGCTGCGGGTCCAGTGTGAGTTAACGAAATGTTAACCATGCGCAATGACTGCGCATAAGGGAGCCGCAAGTGAGCCGCTGGACAGCTTTGGGCGTCATGACGACGTTTTTTGTGATGCTGCCGTTGGATATCGACGCGCCGGCGCTGAACCTCTGCCTGATGGCAGCGGTGCGCTGGGCGGTGCTTGCCGGCGTTCCCGATACGGTTTTTGCGCGGGGGCAGGCGGCATGAAGTGGTTTCTGATCCTCTGGGCAGGCCCCGTCGCATTGCTGGGCAGCTGGTACTGGCTTTCCTATTACGACATGAGCTTCGGCTTTTACATGCTGACGCGTGAGACCCATGATCTGGTATTCCAGATTTACGGCAATATTCTCGGCCTGCCGCCGGAAAGCCTGCCGCCGTTGGTGGCGCGCGCCATTGTGGTGGACAGCCTGATCGTGTTTGCCATCCTCGCTTTCCGCAAGAGGAAGCAGATTGCTGCCTGGTGGATGGGCCGTCAGTCGACCGCGCGGGCGAGTGCCGAAAGCCTGTCCAGCGCGCCTTGAAGGATGAAGCTTGCGGCGGCCGAATCGATGCGTTCGGCCCGCTTGGCGCGTGAGACATCCATCTCCAGAAGTGCACGCTCGGCCGCGACCGTTGAAAGTCGCTCATCCCAGAAAATAAAGGGCAGGGCCGTTTTTTCACCCATGGTGCGCACAAAGGCGCGTGTTGCCTGCACGCGGGGGCCGGCCGAACCGTCCATGTTCATCGGCAACCCGATGATGAAGGCGGTTACCTTCTCCTTTTCGGCGAAGGCCAGCAGCACTTCGGCATCCCGTGTGAATTTCACCCGTTTGATGACGGGACGCGGCGTTGCGAAACGCCGCGACAGGTCCGACATGGCAAGCCCGATGGTCTTCGTGCCAAGGTCGAGGCCGGCAATCGCCTGTGTGGGCTGAAGGGTTTCCGCCAGTTCCTCGATGGTGAGTATCGCCATGTCGTGTGCTGCCTTTATCGTTTGCGGACGAATTCAGTGCGCAGCACCAGACCCTTGACCGCATCATGCCTGCAATCGATCTCTTCCGGATTTCCGGTGAGACGGATGGACTTGATGACGGTGCCCTGCTTGATGACAGTGCTGGTGCCCTTGACCTTCAAATCCTTGATCAGGGTTACGGAATCGCCATCTTCAAGCACATTGCCCGCCGCATCGCGCACTTCATTGGCGCGCGCCGCCTCTGCTGCCAGTTCTGAAGCCGGCCGCCATTCGCCGGTTGCCTCGTCATACACGTAATCGTCATTATCTGCGGCCATTGTCGCCTCTCTGAAATATCGGTAGTGCGGTTCTTCAGGCTGTTTCCAGAGAACGTCCGTTTTCAACGGAAACGTGAGACCCGCTCTAGACCTTTGATTTTACGCATTTTCCAGACGTAAAACCGCTACGCACTTTTACTGGAAATGCTCTATGTCATACTACACCGGCAATACAAAGGAGAAGTTCCCATGAAAATCACCTGGCTCGGCCATTCCGCCTTCCGCCTCGAAAACGGTAGCGCGAAGATCCTCATCGATCCGTTCTTCACCGGCAATCCCGGTTTTGCCGGGCAGGATGGGAAGACGGCGGCCGAAGGCATCACTCATATTCTCCTGACCCACGGCCATGGCGACCATGTCGGCGATACCGTGCAGCTTGCCCGTGAGACGGGCGCGACTGTGCTGGCGAATGCTGATCTTGCCGCCTGGCTTTCCGCAAAGGGTGTCGCGAAGGTCGATATGGGCAATACCGGCGGCACGGTGCATTTCGATGGTTTCTCGGTCACCTTCACCAATGCGCTGCATTCCTCCGCCCAGATCACCGAAGATGGCGTCTCCCATTCGCTCGGCAACGCCAATGGCCTGATGCTGCATTTCGAAGACGGCCCGGCCGTCTATCACATGGGTGACACCGATATCTTCTCCGACATGAAACTCATCAATGAACTGCACCAGCCGGATATCGGCCTGGTGCCGATCGGTGACCGCTTCACCATGGGCGGGGCGGTGGCTGCACTTGCCTGCCAGCGCTTCTTCAAGTTCCAGAACGTGCTTCCCTGCCACTACGGTTCCTTCCCGATCATCGACCAGACGCCGGAGAAATTCGTGGCCGGCATGGAAGGCTCTGAAGCCCGTGTTCACACGCCTAAGGCAGGTGATACGCTGTCTTTCTGACATTTTGCCTGCACATGTCGCGATTGCAAAACCGCCACACAGTTTGACGCGACATGTTTTCTACCGTTGCGAATGGCGGACATGGTGATTATAGCGGGTAGGAAAATTCTGACCGGAGTAGAACCATGTCCGTCGATCTCGCCACCGTAAAGCGCGTTGCGCGCCTTGCCCGTATCGCTGTCAACGAAGAAGAAGCACAGAATATGCTCGGGCAGCTGAACGGCATACTCGGTTTCGTGGAGCAACTTTCGGAAGTGAATGTCGATGGCGTCGAGCCGATGACGTCAGTGACCCCGGTGGACATGAAGAAGCGCGCCGACGTGGTGACCGACGGCAACAAGGCGGAAGACATCGTCGCCAATGCGCCTGCGACCGACCGGGACTTCTTCATGGTCCCGAAAGTGGTCGAATAAGCGACCGCCGTTTGCCGCCTGATTTTTCCGAGATTTTCGAAAGCCGTTGCCGACCATGACCGACCTGACGAGCCTTACCATTGCCGAAGCCAGCGAAAAGCTGAAGGGCAAAGAATTTTCCGCCTTGGAGCTGACCGACGCCTATCTTTCCGCCATCGATGCGGCCAACGGCGCGCTGAACGCCTATGTCGCCTTGACGCCTGAAAAGGCGCGCGAGATGGCGAAAGCCTCTGATGAACGCATCGCCGCCGGCAAGGCTGGCGAGCTGGAAGGCGTTCCGCTTGGTGTGAAGGACCTTTTCGCCACCCGCGACGTGCACACGCAGGCGTGTTCGCATGTTCTCGACGGCTTCAAGCCGAAATACGAATCTACCGTCACCCAGAACCTCTGGGATCAGGGCGCTGTCATGCTCGGCAAGCTCAACATGGACGAATTCGCCATGGGCTCGTCCAATGAAAGCTCCTGGTACGGCCCGGCCATCAACCCGTGGCGCGCCAATGGCTCCGACCAGAAGCTGGTGCCAGGCGGCTCCTCCGGCGGTTCGGCAGCAGCCGTTGCCGCGCATCTCTGCGCCGGCGCCACCGCGACTGACACCGGCGGCTCCATTCGCCAGCCGGCGGCCTTCACCGGCACCGTCGGTATCAAGCCGACCTATGGCCGCTGCTCGCGCTTCGGCATCGTCGCTTATGCTTCCTCGCTTGATCAGGCAGGCCCGATCGCCCGTGACGTGCGTGACGCCGCAATCCTGTTGAAGACCATGGCAAGTGTGGATGCGAAGGACACGACCTCCGTCGACCTGCCGGTGCCGGACTACGAAAAGGCCATTGGCCAGTCGCTCAAGGGCCTGAAGATCGGTATTCCGAAGGAGTATCGCGTCGACGGCATGCCGGAAGAGATCGAAAAGCTCTGGGCCAAGGGCGTCGAGTGGCTTCGCGATGCCGGTGCCGAGGTGGTCGATATCTCGCTGCCGCACACCAAATACGCGCTTCCCGCCTATTACATCGTCGCGCCGGCAGAGGCCTCGTCCAACCTTGCCCGTTATGACGGCGTGCGTTACGGCCTGCGTGTCGACGGCAAGGACATTGCCGACATGTACGAAAAGAGCCGCGCGGCCGGTTTCGGCAAGGAAGTGCAGCGCCGCATCATGGTCGGCACCTACGTGCTGTCGGCCGGATATTACGACGCCTATTACCTGAAGGCGCAGAAGGTCCGCACCCTCATCAAGCGCGATTTCGAAAATGTCTTCCATGAGGGTGTCGACGCCATTCTGGCGCCGATCACACCATCTTCCGCCTTCGCTGTGGGTGACGAGGAACTCGCGTCCGATCCGGTGAAGATGTATCTGCAAGACGTCTTCACCATCACCGTCAACATGGCCGGACTTCCGGGCCTTTCGGTTCCGGCCGGCCTTGACGGCAAGGGCCTGCCGCTCGGCCTGCAGCTCATCGGCAAGCCTTTCGAAGAAGAGACGCTGTTCAAGACTGCACATGCCATCGAGCAGGCCGCAGGCAAGTTCACCCCCGCCAAGTGGTGGTGAGAGGCCTCAAACTCAGAGAAATGAACAAAGCCGACCGCGATGCGGTCGGCTTTGTCGGTTTTGCCGCATGGCGTTCCGGTGAGGCCTTCGATGGTAGCTATCTCGATCCTGATGTCATTGAGCGGGTGAGGGGCGAATTCGAAAGCTTCGCCAAGTCACCGACGGGTGATGTTGTCGTCGCTGAAGTGGAAGGCGTTGTTGCCGGCTGGGGCGCATGTGATGCTGTACCGCATCACATTTCCGATCTCTGGGTGGACCCGAACTGGCAAGGCAAGGGGATTGGCAAGGCCCTGATCCTTTATTTTCTGGACAGGATGCGCACACAGGGCCTGCTGCTTGCCACCATCGACACCCATGCCAGAAACAGCGCCGCCATCGGTCTCTACGAGCGTTGCGGATTTGAGATCGTCTGGCGCGGCATGGAATGGTCCGACATCATGAAAGTCGAACTCGAGAAGGTAAAGCTAGAGCGCAGGCTCTCGCCATAACCCGCTTTTGCGGCCGCAACTGCTTCTCGGCGAAATGCCGGGCGACAGCATTGCCGCCGCCCGTCTCTTTTTATCGATTATCCAGCTCACCCCGCACGAGTTCCAGCCCGCGCGTGGTGATGCGGTAAGGTTTGCCGCCGGAAGAGGCGATTGCTCTCTTCCGTTTCAGTTTGCGGAAGGTGAGGAGATCGAGGCCGCTGAAAATCCAGCCGTCGCGCGTATAGAGCGCAATTTTTTCGATTTTGCGGGTATCGTCTCGAACGAGTTCAATTCTGCCGCCCTGGGCGAGCAGGTGAAGAATGCGCTGTTCGGCGCGGGAAATGTCCATTTTTGGAAGTCCGGTCGGCGTCATATAGACGCGTGAAAGCAAACCCGGGTGCCGTTAAGGCATCCGGCTCGGTTTCAGCATGGCCCGGCGCGCAAGAAACTTGCGGGCAGGGCCGTTACCGGGACTCCGATTGAGCGAACATAAAAACTCCTGACTTGCGCTTTTTCGTTAGCGGGCCAGGCCATGGCGGTCAATTCCGGCGTGTTGTTCGCATCCGTTGCCATTTTTACGGTTGTGCAGATGGACACCGCCCTTAAAGCTGCGCTGGCCGAATCACGCGGCCGGTGCTTTACTTCTTGCGGCCATGGAGGGCGCGGCTTGATCGTCATTCGCAATGCGCTTGAGCAGGAAGCGGAGGCCTTGGCTGCCATCGGCCTCAGGGCCTGGCGGCAGGCAACCGCCGCACTCGGCATCACCGCGACGCTTTATGACAACGCGGCAAGTGCCTTTTCCAATTTCACCCGCTCCTCATGGCTGGCCATCCGGGTAGCGGAGTCCGGTGGCTCGGTTGCCGGATGGGCGGCGCGGGAACATTTTGACGAGACGATTTCAGATTTCTGGATCGATCCGGATTTTCAGCGCCGGCGGGTCGGCAGTCTCCTGCTGGCTGATATTGAACGGCTGATAGTGGATAAGGGCTTCGAAACCATCCGGCTTGAAACCCATGCCCAGAACGAACCGGCCGTCGCTTTTTTCCGCCACCATGGCTATAGCGTCCGCTGGCTCTCCGTTTCCTACGCGCCGAAGCTCGATCGCGATGTGCAGTCGGTCGGTCTGCAAAAGCAGCTTGTCGAGATCGAGAACGGTGTTTACGGCACGGAGTTCTGAGCAAGGGTTATCAGCCGCATCGGCCAGTTCGGCATGATGATCACGGATGTGATGAGGCCGGCGTGCACGATCATGATCGCTGGCAGGATGCTGCGGAACGGTTCCTTGCGCGTTTTATGCCGCAGGAGGTGCTGAGCCGAAATCGCACCGATGCTGCCGCCCAGGAAGGCGAGCCACAACAATGTGCTCTCGCGAATGCGCCAGCCGCCATTTCTCGCCGCCTCCTTGTCCCACCAGTAGACGAGAAAAACGAAAAAATTGAAGGCGATATAGATCAGGAAACCGAGGGCGATTGTCGTCATGGCCTGAATTGAATTCGAGAAGCGTAAAAAACCCGTGTCCGGCGAGGCCGAAAATCCGGCGCGTGGCGTCAGAGGACGCAAGATGTCTTGCGCCCGCGCGCCATATGTTCTACCCACCAAAGCCAAAGAACCCGTATATCGTGAGCTTCAGATGACCCTTGTAGACGTGCGCACCCCCGACCCGAAACGCTTCATTCCCGGCGCCACCGGCGATTGGGAAATCGTGATCGGCCTCGAAGTCCATGCGCAGGTTCTCTCCAATTCCAAGCTGTTTTCCGGTGCCTCCACCACCTTCGGCAATGCGCCGAACGCCAACGTGTCGCTGGTGGACGCCGCCATGCCCGGCATGCTCCCCGTCATCAACGAGGAATGCGTCAAACAGGCGGTGCGTACCGGTCTTGGCCTGAAGGCGAAGATCAACAACCGTTCGATCTTCGACCGCAAGAACTATTTCTATCCGGACTTGCCGCAGGGCTACCAGATTTCGCAGTTCAAGGACCCGATTGTCGGCGAAGGCATCATCACCATTTCGCTGGGGCCGGACCGTCAGGGCAATTTCGAGGATATCGAGATCGGCATCGAGCGCCTGCATCTGGAGCAGGACGCAGGCAAGTCCATGCACGACCAGCACCCGACCATGTCCTTCGTGGACCTGAACCGTTCTGGCGTGGCGCTGATGGAAATCGTCTCCAAGCCCGATATGCGATCCTCGGATGAGGCGAAGGCCTATCTCACCAAGCTGCGCTCCATCGTGCGTTATCTCGGCACCTGTGACGGCAACATGGATGAAGGCTCGATGCGCGCCGACGTCAACGTCTCCGTGCGCCGTCCGGGCGAAGGTTTCGGCACGCGCTGCGAGATCAAGAACGTCAACTCTATCCGCTTCGTCGGCCAGGCCATCGAATATGAGGCGCGCCGCCAGATCGCCATTCTGGAAGATGGTGGTGCCATCGATCAGGAAACCCGCCTGTTCGACCCCGGCAAGGGCGAAACGCGGTCCATGCGCTCCAAGGAAGATGCGCATGACTATCGTTACTTCCCCGATCCGGACCTGCTGCCGCTCGAATTCGACGATGCTTTCGTCGAAGCGCTGAAGGTCGATCTGCCGGAACTGCCCGACGACAAGAAGGCGCGTTTCGTGGCCGATCTTGGCCTGTCGGTCTATGACGCCTCGATCCTCGTTTCGGAAAAGGCGATTGCCGATTATTACGAGGCTGTCGCTGCCGGCCGCGATCCGAAAGCCGCCGCCAACTGGGTCATCAACGACCTTCTCGGCGCGCTCAACAAGTTTGGCAAGGATATCGAGACGACGCCGATTTCGCCGGAGCAGCTTGGCGGCATCATCGATCTTATCAAGGCCGAAACCATTTCCGGCAAGATCGCCAAGGATCTGTTCGAAATCGTCTGGAACGAGGGCGGCAATCCGGCTGAAATCGTAGAGGCCCGCGGCATGAAGCAGGTGACCGATACCGGCGCCATCGAAAAGGCCGTGGATGATATCATCGCCGCCAACCCGGATCAGGTCGAGAAGGTCAAGGCGAAGCCGACGCTCGCCGGCTGGTTCGTCGGTCAGGTCATGAAGGCGACGGGCGGCAAGGCCAACCCGCAGGCGGTGCAGGCGCTGGTGAAGGCCAAGCTCGGTATCGAGGAAGAGTGACAAGGAAGCATGCCTCTTGCACGGCGTCATGGTCGAGCTTGACCCGACCATCCACGGCCTGCGGATGCATGGATCCTCGGCTCGGGGGCCGAGGATGACGCTGAGTATCGAAATTTGACATCACTTCTGCCGGGATCAACGCCCGGCATTTCTGTTTCAAGACGGAGCCAAATCATGTTTTTCATCCGCACGGCAAGCCTGCGTGACATTGAGCCGGTTCGCACCCTGCTCGCGACGACCTGGCACGCGACCTACGACGTGATTTACGGCGCTGACAAGGTGAACGAACTGATTGCCGCATGGCACTCACCGCAGGCCATGAAGGACCGGGTCGAGAAAAAGGGCGGCGAGTTTCTGGTGGCGGATGACGGCAAGCGGATCGGCGGCATGGCCTATGGCTCCATGTCCACCAAGATGGCGAAGACGGCCCTGCTGCACCAGCTCTATGTGGCGCCCGACCTTCAGCGTCAGGGTGTTGGCCGCGATCTTTTCGCCGAACTCGAAACCTGTTTTCCGGATGCGGAAATCATGCGGCTGGAAGTCGAGCCTAAAAATACTGTCGCAATCGCCTTTTATGAAGGCGTCGGATTTGTCGAGGTGGACCGAATCGAGCGCATGGCGGGCATCGAGGGGCTGCCCGGCATCGTTATGGAAAAGAGCCTGAAACGATGAATGAGACATTGCAGAAGCTGATCATCCGCACGGCGCGCGAAGACGATCTCCCGGCGCTCGCCGCCATTTTTGCCGCCGACGAGATCGGCGGCCACGGCGACACCGCTGACGAATCGGCGCGGCCCGACTATCTCGCGGCCTTCCGTGCCATTGCCGCATCGCCGAGCGAAACGCTCTATGTGGCGGAGCTGGATGGCGAGGTGGTCGGCACCTTCCAGACGGCCATCCTCACCAAGCTTGTCGGGCGAGGGGCGAAGTCCATGGTGATCGAGGCGGTACAGACACGGTCTGACATGCGCGGACGGGGCATCGGCGCGGTGATGATCAATTATTGCCTTGAGGAAGCCCGACGTCAGGGCCTGAACGCCGCGCAGCTCACCTCCAACATGGCCCGGTTGGATGCGCATCGCTTCTATGAGCGGCTGGGTTTTGAGAAGCGGCATTTAGGCTTCAGGATGAAGCTGAAATAGCGCGGATATATCTCGAAATGCTGGACAATTGCCGTGAGGGGCGGCATAAGCATGTCTTGTGCCGTGCGATTTAAAATCGCTGCAGCGCATTCAAGCCCGAGGAACGGATAATGAAGACTCTCCTGACGCAAATCTTCACCTGGTGGAACGGCCAGACGATCGGAACGCGGTTTCACACCTGGCGTTTTGGCAAGAAAGTCGGACAGGATGAGTTGGGCAATACCTATTACGAAGGCGGCACCACCTCCTGGGGCATGCCGCGCCGCTGGGTAATCTATAATGGTTACGCGGAAGCCTCGGCCATTCCGCCGGGCTGGCATGGCTGGATGCATTACCGCACCGACGTGCCGCCAAGTCAGGAAAGCTACGTCGCGCGCGACTGGCAGAAGCCGCACCAGCCGAACCACACCGGCACGTCCAAGGCCTATCGCCCTCAAGGGTCGCTGGCTGTTGCCGGCGAGCGGCCGCGCGTGACCGGCGACTACGACGCCTGGACACCCGGCAACTGAGCCATTGTGATGCGCGGTGTTGTGCAAAACACCGCGCTGATATTCGGCCTCACCGGTTTTTGCCACATTCCGCCCTTACGCGTTGATCCGGTCGGCGTCTCGACACAGGCAAATATTTGGAGACATATCGTATGAGGAAAATCACGCGGGATCGTTCTTTGCGTGCGCTGACAGTGTCGCTGTTTGCTGCGGTCTCTGCTGCCATCCTCATTTCACCCGTCTCCGCCGCCCGTCTGGAAAACCGCGTTGCGGTGTTTTCCGGCATCGACAAGATCACCGGCCGCATCACATCCTTTGATGTTTATATCGACGAGACGGTGCAATTCGGCGCGCTTCAGGTGACGCCAAAGGTCTGTTATTCCCGCGACCAGACGGAAACCCAGAAGATCGACGCTTTTGTCGAGGTCGATGAAATCACGCTCGACCGCAAGATCAAGCGGATTTTCACCGGCTGGATGTTCGCCGACAGCCCAGGCCTCAACGCCGTTGAGCACCCGATCTATGACGTCTGGCTGACGGGCTGCAAGCAGGACTCGGAAGTTCCGGCTCCCTCAACGGCAAGCAAATAACTGTACGTAAAGTCTTCAGAATTGCAGGTTGGGCCGGTTGACGGCAAGGTCTAGCATTTTTGCATAGTCCTGCTTCGGCACATCGATGGCCCCGAATGTCTTGAGGTGTTCGGTGGTGAATTGTGTGTCGAGTAGCACAAAGCCGCTTGCCTTCAACCGCTCCACCAGATGCACGAGGCAAATCTTCGAGGCGTTGGTGCGACGGGAAAACATGCTTTCGCCGAAGAAGGCCGCCCCGAGTGAGACGCCGTAAAGCCCGCCGACAAGTTCCTTGCCTTCCCAAGCCTCGACGCTGTGGGCATGGCCGATCTGGTGCAGTTCGGTGTAGAGCTTGCGAATGGTGGCGTTGATCCAGGTGCTCGGCCTGTCCGCCGCCGCCGCAGCGCAGCCAGCCATGACAGCTTCGAAGGCGGTGTTGAAGCGTATGTCGAACGGCTTCTTGCGCATCGCCTTGGCAAGGCTTTTGGAAACGTGAAAATCATCGAGCGGGATGATGCCGCGTATCTCCGGCTCGACCCAGAAAAGCTCCGGATCATCAGCCGAATCGGCCATGGGAAACAGGCCGGCGGAATAGGCGCGCAGCAGAATATCGACTGTTATGCCGTTATTTCTGCTGCGCCGCCCAGCCATATCGTCTTAGTGAGACGCGTCACCGGCCAGATATTTTTCCAGCCAGTGAATATCGTAATCGCCGTTCAGAATATCCTCATTCTGGAGAAGATCCTGGAAAAGCGGCAGCGTGGTCTTGATGCCATCGACGACGAATTCGTCCAGCGCCCGACGCAGACGACGGATGCATTCGTCACGGTCACGACCGTGAACGATCAGCTTGCCGATCATGCTGTCGTAATAGGGCGGGATCTTGTAGCCCTGATATGCGCCCGAATCGACGCGCACACCAAGGCCGCCCGGCGTGTGGAAATAGGTCAGCGTGCCCGGAGAGGGAACGAAGGTGCGCGGATCTTCGGCATTGATACGGCATTCGATGGCATGGCCATGGAATTCGATATCCGCCTGCGTGACCGACAGGCCCTGGCCCGAAGCGACCCTGATCTGCTCCTGCACGAGATCCATGCCGGTGATCGCTTCCGTTACCGGGTGCTCCACCTGCAGACGGGTGTTCATTTCGATGAAATAGAACTCGCCATTTTCATACAGGAACTCAATGGTGCCGGCGCCGCGATATTTCAGCTTGCGCATGGCGTCGGCGCAAATCTCGCCGATCTTCATGCGCTGTTCGACTGTCAGTGCCGGTGAATTGGCTTCTTCCAGCACTTTCTGGTGGCGGCGCTGCAACGAGCAATCGCGCTCCCCAAGGTGAACGGCATTGCCTTCACCATCGCCGAAAACCTGCACTTCGATATGGCGCGGCTTGCCGAGGTATTTTTCCATGTAGACGGCATCGTTGCCGAAGGCGGCTGCCGCTTCGGAACGGGCAGTCGCAACCGCCTCTTCCAGATCGGCTTCGGTCTTCGCCACCTTCATGCCGCGACCACCGCCGCCCGCCGTCGCCTTGATGAGGACCGGGAAACCGATCGTCCGGGCGATTTCGAGCGCGTTTTCAGGCTTCACTTCACCGTCGGAGCCGGGAACCACGGGAATACCGAGTTCCTGCGCCGTCTGCTTGGCGGTGATCTTGTCGCCCATGATGCGGATATGTTCGGCGGTCGGCCCGATGAAGGTGATGCCGTGCGCGTCGAGAATATCGGCGAACTTGGCATTTTCCGACAGGAAGCCGTAACCGGGATGAACGGCGTCCGCACCGGTGATTTCGCAGGCCGCAACGATCTGGTGGATGTTGAGGTAGCTGTCACGCGAGGGCGGCGGGCCGATGCACACGCTTTCGTCGGCAAGGCGCACATGCATCGCATCCGCGTCTGCCGTGGAGTGCACGGCGACAGTCGGAATGCCAAGCTCTTTTGCGGCACGCAGGACACGCAGCGCGATCTCGCCACGGTTGGCTATGAGGATCTTCGAAACCATGCTGAACCGCCTTTATTCGATGACCACGAGGGCTTCGCCATACTCCACGGGCTGTGCGTCGTTGACGACGATTTCCACGACCTTGCCGGACTTGGGAGCCGGAATCTGGTTCATGGTCTTCATGGCTTCGACGATGAGGATGGTCTGGCCTTCCTTGACGGTCGCGCCCACTTCGATGAAGGGACGGGCGCCCGGAGCAGGCGACAGGTAGACAGTGCCGACCATCGGCGAGGAAACGGTGTTGGCCGGGTTGCGGGCCGGTGCTGCGGAGGCCGCAGGTGCTGCCGGCGCGGCGATTGTCGGTGCCGCGGCGGGAGCAGCTGCCGGCACGGCGTAAGGGGCGGGCGCCGCGTAAACCGGGGCGGGCGGCGCAGCGCGGGAAACGCGGATGCGCAGGTCGTCCTGCTCCACTTCGATTTCCGAAAGGTCGGTGTCGTTGAGGATATTCGCGAGCTCGCGGATCAGTTCCTTGTCGATACCCTGTTTCTTTTCAGACATGACAAACCCTATTCTTTGTTTCTTTTTATGCCGTGATGTTTTTCAGCGCGTGAAGCGCCATGATATATCCGTATGGTCCAAAACCGCAGACCATGCCCTTCGCTGCAGGTGATACCATCGATTTGTGACGGAACTCTTCGCGGGCGTGGATGTTGGAAATATGCACTTCCACGACAGGCGTGGAAATCGCACGAATAGCGTCATGCAACGCGATAGAGGTGTGGCTGTAAGCGCCGGGATTGATGACGACGCCTGCCGCCCGCTCACCCGCCTCGTGCAACCAGTCCACAAGCACGCCTTCGTGGTTGGACTGGCGGAATTCCACTGCGAAACCGAGATCGGCACCGGCTTGAAGGCAATCATTCTCGATGTCCTTCAGCGTCTTGCCACCATAGATACCCGGTTCCCTTTTTCCCAGCATGTTGAGATTGGGGCCGTTGATGACGATGATGATATTGCTCATTCAAGTTTCCATAAGAAAATCAGCGACAGCTATAGACTGCGCAGCCGCCAAGGAAAAGCCCCCGCAAGCCGGAAAGCGCCGGCTTGCCCGGCATCTCACAGGGAATGCAGGGGCTTTTTTAAGCATCCGACCGAAAAGTGTCTTGCGGTTTTCAGACAATCCGATGTTCGAACAAAAACTTGGAGCGGCGGGACCGATTCCGATTTATCGCCCACCGCTCTAAAAATCACGAGCAGGTGGCTTTTCCACAGCTGCGCATATTGGCGATTTTTTCCTTCAGCGGGTCCGCACCAACAGCACCGAAAACCGCCTCGTCGCCGACGATATAGGACGGTGTTCCGGTAATGCCGAGGCTGGTTGCCAGCTTGTACGTTTCCTGCACCTGCGCGTCATTGGGGTTTTCCGCCATCGACTTGCGGATGTCGGCTTCCTTGAGGCCGAGCGCGGTGGCGACTTCCATGGCGCTGTCCTCGTTCGCGCGCCCGCGACCACCAAGCAGGGTGCGCTGGAATTCGGGGTACTTGGCCGGAGCAAGCAATTTCACGGCGTTGGAAACGCGATGGGCGGCAACCGATTCCGGCCCGAGGATGGGAAATTCCTTGAGGACGACGCGCACCTTCTTGTCGCCCTTCAAAATTGCGTCCATATCGCCCATGGCGCGTTTGCAGTAACCGCAATTATAGTCGAAGAACTCGACCAGCGTCACATCGCCATCCGGATTGCCGAGCGCCAGATCGTAGTTCGATTCGAAGATGGTCTTCTTGTTGTCGGCAACGGCTTCTGCCGCCTTGGCGTTACGGGCCGCATATTGCTTGCGTTCAAGCGCGTCCTGAACCTCAAGCATGATCTCAGGGTTCTCGATCAGATATTGCTTGATGAATTCGCCCATTTCCTTTTTCTGCTCGGCATCCAGAGCATGAGCGGGCAGAGACGCGAAAACCGTCGAAAGGGCCGTCACGCTGGCGAGAAGGGTTGAACGGAGAAGATGCGCCATATCGGTCCTCATTACTGTGCGGTCAGTGCTTCATGAATATCATGATGGCAATTACCTTACTTTAAGCCAAATGCCATACGGCAAAAATAGTTGTCCGCATTATGGTCGCATGATTGTGAAGATTGTGATTCTGCGGCAAGTCTGCGAAATACGGTTCAGGAAAGAGCATGCCCTTGATTACGATGTCGAAGCGGAGCGCAGTCGAACCCTTTCACGCCATGGACATCCTGGCGGAAGCGAACCGGCGCAGGCAGGCGGGGCGCCCCGTCATTTCCATGGCTGTCGGACAGCCCTCCCATCCAGCGCCGAAGGCGTCGCTTGAAGCGGCTGAGGCCGCGCTGAAGCACGGGCGCATCGGTTATACCGACGCGCTGGGCCTGCGTGAATTGCGGGAAGCGATTGCCGGCCATTACCGGCTGCGCCATCAGGTGGCTATCGATCCGGCCCGCATCGCCGTAACGACAGGTTCTTCCGCCGCCTTCAATCTCGCCTTCCTCAGCCTCTTCGATGCGGGTGATCATGTCGCGATCGCAAGGCCCGGTTATCCGGCCTATCGCAATATTCTGAAGGCACTCGGCCTGAATGTGGTCGAAGTGCCGGTTACGGCCGAAACCGGCTATACGCTGACGCCCGCCAGTCTGGAGCGGGCGGAAGCCAAAGCCGGCTGCAAGCTGAAAGGCGTGCTTCTGGCAAGCCCGGCCAATCCGACCGGCACCGTCACCGGCCGCGACGCGCTGAAACGGCTCGCCAGCTATTGCGAAAGCCGTGACATGGCTTTCATCTCCGACGAGATCTACCACGGCCTTACCTTTGTCGGCGAAGAGACGAGCGCGCTCGAAATCACCGACAATGCGGTGATCATCAACTCCTTCTCCAAATATTATTGCATGACCGGCTGGCGCATCGGCTGGATGGTGCTGCCCGAAAATCTGGTCCGCCCGGTCGAATGTCTGGCCCAGAGCCTATATATCTCACCGCCGGAACTTTCGCAGCTTGCGGCGACCGCAGCCTTTTCGGCGGCGGAGGAACTGGATGTCTACAGGGAAAGCTATCGCACCAACCGCGATTTCCTGATGGCGCGCCTT
Organism: Agrobacterium sp. SUL3; assembly: GCF_001263295.1. Lineage (NCBI taxonomy): Bacteria > Pseudomonadati > Pseudomonadota > Alphaproteobacteria > Hyphomicrobiales > Rhizobiaceae > Agrobacterium > Agrobacterium sp. SUL3. The sequence goes on along the minus strand of NZ_KQ414500.1, from coordinate 258,064 downwards.
CCGGAAATAGGCCTGCCGCTGGCGTCGCCCATGGATGGGGCGTTTTACGCCTATGTCGATACCAGCCGCTTTTCCAATGACAGTATGGATTTTGCCAGGCGCATGCTGGCGGAAATCGACGTGGCGGCGACGCCAGGCATGGATTTCGACCCGGAGGAGGGCCACCGCGCACTGCGCATTTCCTATGCGGGCTCGGTGTCTGACATCGCCGAGGCCGTGGGGCGTATCGCCGGCTGGCTGAAATAAGTCAGCTCACACGGGATCAGGCGGGCGTGCAGCCGAAGGTGCTGTTGAACGCCTTTTCACCCTTTGTCGTGAAGGTCAGCACGCGGCCATTTCCGCGCCGCAGCCAGTCGCGCTCACGCATGGCGTCGAGCAGCGATGCGCCAAGCCCGCCGCCGAGGTGATGCCGGCGCTCGCTCCAGTCCAGGCAATGCAGGCAGACCGGGCGGCGTGCTTTTTCGAGCGGCGAAAGATCGATGCCGAAGCTGGAGAAAAAGTCGCGTCCGCTATCCGTCAGCACGGGATCGTCACCCTGCGTCACGAACCCGTTCGCGGTGATGGCCGCAAGCAGCGCCACGCCGCTTTCCCCGGCCAGATGATCGTAACAGATGCGCGCTTCCCGCAGCGCCTTGTCCTTCGGTCCGGTGCGGACACGCACCGCGCCGGTGCGCTGGGCAAGTCCCATCAATGCTTCCAGAACCTGCGCCACATCCTCGTCGGAAAGACGGAAATAACGATGACGCCCCTGTTTTTCCGCCTTCAGCAGTTGGGCATCGGAGAGTTTCGACAGGTGCCCGCTGGCGGTCTGCAGGGTGACACCGGCGGCCTCGGCAAGCTCGCTTGCCGTCAGCGCGCGTCCATCCATCAGCGCCGTCAAGATGTTGGCGCGGGCAGGGTCACCGATCAGGGCGGCGACATTGGCGATCAGGGGTCCGTCTTTCATAGTTCGATGATAGCCGAAGCATTGACGTGAGGCAATGGCTTAAACAGGAGGGGTAGAAACATGAGGAGAAAGACGATGCTGACCTGTTTCATTCGTTACGAGATCGACCCTTTCAAGGTCGACGCCTTCGACCGATATGCCCGCAGCTGGGGAGAGGTGATACCGCGCTGCGGGGCCGATCTCATCGGTTATTACGCGCCGAAGGAGGGATCGAGCACGATCGCTTACGGTGTCTACAATATTGAAAACCTCGCCGCATACGAGGCCTACAGGGCGCGGCTCGCCGCCGATCCGGCTGGGCGCGAGAATTATGAATTCGCCCGCCGCGAGCAATTCATCCGCCGTGAGGACAGGCTTTTCCTGCGGCTTGCCTCCGCTCCCCATGCCGGAGGTGAATGATGATCGCCGTCATCTTCGAGGTCTTTCCGTCCGAGGGCGAGAAACAGCATTATCTCGATATCGCCGCCAGCCTGCGCTCTGAACTGGAAACCATTGATGGCTTCGTGTCGGTTGAGCGGTTTCAGAGCATCAGCAATCCTGACAAGATGCTCTCGTTGTCGTTCTTCCGGGATGAGGAAGCGGTGAAGGCATGGCGCAACACCGCGCCGCATCGCGCAGCGCAGGCCATGGGACGCTCCGGCGTCTTTTCCAATTACCGCCTGCGTATCGCCTATGTGATGCGGGACTACGGTCTGCGGGAGAGGGAGGAGGCTCCGCCGGACAGCAGATACGTTCATTCGGCGGATGTGGAAGTGCCGCGCTGACACGCCGCCAGCATCAGTTTTTCTTCACGCGGACCCAAGGCTTTCTGGTTCGAACTTGTTTCCGAAACCCGCTATAGATGAGGCGGTTCAAGCATGGAGAAGGATCGCCACGCGGCGGTTCACCGGATTGGAAATGGAGAAAACGATGTCGGCAGAAAAAGTGGCTGTTGTAACGGCGGGTGGCAGCGGCATGGGTGCCGCCGTGGCGAAACGTCTGGCCGCGGACGGCTACAAGCTCGCGATCCTGTCGTCTTCGGGCAAGGGGGAAGCGCTGGCGCAGGAACTGGGCGGCATCGGCGTCACCGGCTCCAACCAGTCCAATGACGATCTCCAGCGCCTCACGGATCTGACGCTCGAAAAATTCGGCCGTATCGATGTGTTGGTCAACAGCGCCGGGCATGGCCCGCGCGCCTCCATCCTCGATATTACCGACGAGCAATGGCATACGGGTCTCGACGTCTATCTGCTGAACGTCATCCGCCCGACACGGATTATCGCTCCGGTCATGGTGAAGCAGAAGGCGGGCGCGATCGTCAACATCTCCACCGCCTGGGCCTTCGAGCCGAGCAGCATGTTCCCGACATCGGCCGTCTTCCGCGCCGGCCTTGCCTCCTACACCAAGATTTTTTCCGATACCTATGCGGCCGACAATGTGCGCATGAACAACGTCCTGCCCGGCTGGATCGACAGCCTGCCTGCCACGGAAGAACGCCGTCAGGGCGTGCCGATGCAGCGTTATGGGAAAAGCGAGGAGATCGCCGCCACCGTGGCGTTCCTCGCATCTGAGGGGGCAGGGTACATAACCGGTCAGAATATCCGCGTCGATGGTGGACTGACGCGGTCTGTGTGAGGGTTCAGGTAAGCACGTGAATCTTCGCCTGAAACGAAAGTGCGGGCGATAAGCCACCGGCGTTGTCGTCGATTGAAGATATGCTCGGCATTCGACGTCATCCTCGGGCTTGTCCCGAGGATCTGCAACCGACTGATTGTATTGGCGTGTTTAGATCCTTGGGACAGGTCCAAGGATGACGCCGAGAAAATCTGCGTCGTTCGAAATGATCTTTAGGGCAGCGCGCGCATCAAAACCGTTAAGCCGGACATCCTTGCCTCAAGGGTGATGACGATGCAGGAAGACGATTTCTCCAAAACAAAACGCCCGCGACAACGTCGCGGGCGTTTTCATCTAAATATCGCTTCTATCAGAAGAAGCCTTTGCGCTGCCACCAGCCGCCCTTGCGCGGCTTCGGCTCATCGCCGTCGGGATTGTTTGCGGACGAACCCGAAGAGGTCACCACCGGTTCCGAACTGGAGACATTGCTGCCCCGGTTCGCGCGGGTCTTTTCTTCCGTCGCCGGTGCGTCTGCTTCAGGCGCCAGATCGGCCGAAGCTTCGCCGACTTCTTCGATGGCGACATCGACGACGGTCGCTTCAACGACTACCGGCTCGATGATCACCGGCTCGACCGTTTCGACGGTTTCAGCCTTCGGCGCGTCTTCGGTTTCGGTCTTGGCTTTCGCCTTGCGGGTGCGGCGCGGCTTCTTCGGCGCTTCTTCAGCCACAACGTCGGCAACCACGCCTTCCACCACGTCGGCGGCGGCAGGCTCTTCGGTTACGGGCACTGCGGCGGAAACCTCTTCGCCTTCACCTTCCGTCTCGCCTTCGTCGCCGGCTTCCGCGCCTGCAGCATCGAGAGCCTCGTCACGGTTGCGGCGGCCGCCACGCTTGCCGCGGCGGCGGCGCTTGCGCTTGCTGTCTTCGTCGGAGTTTGCGGCTTCGTTCACGCCGTTTTCGTCGGCATCACCATCGGTGTCATCGGCTTCGGCGCTGTCGTCGTCACCTTCAGCATCATCGGCGTCGTCGCCGGCCTGTGCATCAAGAGCGCCGTTCTGGTCGTTCTGTCCGCCCTTGCCACGACGACGGCGGCGACGCTTGCGCTTGCGCTTGCCATCTTCACCGTTTTCGCCCTGCTGCTGCTGACGCGGTTCGCCAGCCTGCGCCTTGACGATTTCTTCCTCTTCCTCGTCCTCTTCCACCTCGGCGACGAAATCGTCTTCCTCTTCCACGAAGTTCGGAAGCATCTGGATGAGGCTTTCGATCTTCACCGGATTTTCGACGGCTTCACCGCGATCGATGGCGAAATGCTGTGCACCGACGCTGGAATCGGCGTCGATGATGATCGACACGCCAAAGCGGCCTTCATAATCGACGATCGTGCCGCGCTTGTGGTTGAGCAGGTAAAGTGCCGTTTCCGGCGTGCAGCGCACGGTGATGTTGTGCGTGGTGTTGCGCAGCAGATATTCCTCGACGCCGCGCAGAACATGCAGCGCGATGGAGGATTCCGAACGCACATGGCCCGTGCCGCCGCAATGCTGGCAGACCTGCGTGGTCGATTCCAGCACCGAAGCGCGGATGCGCTGGCGCGACATTTCCAGCAGGCCGAAATGCGAGATGCGGCCGACCTGGATGCGGGCGCGATCGTTCTTCAGGCAATCCTTGAGCTTCTTTTCGACAGCGCGGTTGTTGCGCTTTTCTTCCATGTCGATGAAGTCGATGACGACAAGACCGGCAAGGTCGCGCAGGCGAAGCTGGCGCGCAACTTCTTCGGCCGCCTCCAGGTTCGTCGTCAGCGCGGTTTCCTCGATGGAATGCTCGCGGGTCGAACGGCCGGAGTTGACGTCGATGGAAACCAGCGCTTCCGTCTGGTTGATGATGAGGTAACCGCCGGATTTCAGTGTAACCTGCGGCTGCAGCATCCGGTCGAGCTGGGCTTCGATGCCGGAGCGCGAGAAGATCGGGTGAATGTCGCGGTAAGGCTGAACCACCTTGGCGTGGCTCGGCATCAGCATCTTCATGAAGTCTTTTGCTTCACGATAGCCTTCTTCGCCGGAAACGATGATCTCGCCGATATCCTTGTTATAGAGATCGCGGATCGAACGCTTGATGAGCGAGCCTTCCTCGTAAACGAGGCAGGGGGCCGTGGAGTTCAGCGTCAGCGTGCGGACATTTTCCCACAGGCGCATCAGATATTCGAAGTCGCGCTTGATCTCGACGCGGGTACGGTTGGCGCCTGCGGTGCGCAGAATGACGCCCATGCCCTGCGGAACCTCCAGATCGCGCGCGATTTCCTTCAGGCGCTTGCGGTCGGTCGGCTGGGTGATCTTGCGGGAAATACCGCCGCCACGCGCCGTATTCGGCATCAGCACGGAATAACGGCCGGCAAGCGACAGATAGGTGGTGAGTGCGGCACCCTTGTTGCCGCGTTCTTCCTTGGCGACCTGCACCAGAAGGATCTGGCGGCGCTTGATGACTTCCTGGATGCGATACTGCTTGCGCGGCTTGCGGGCAACGCGATCGGGAACCTCTTCCATGGCGTCTTCGGCGCCGACGGATTCGATCACTTCCTTTTCGTGATGATCGTCATCATCGTCGTCATCATCATCGTCATTGCCGCGACGAAGGCCTTCGACTTCTTCGGAAATCGTATCGGCATCGACCATCGCGGCCATCTCGCCGCCGGTGCTACCGTCGTCCTCGGAAGAGGCATCAGCGGCTTCGGCCGCGATTTCTTCAGCTGTCTTCTTCTTGGCGCGGGGGCGGCGAACGCGCTTCTTCGGCTTTTCTTCCTCGGCCGGCGCTTCTTCCGCAACGGTTTCGACGGCTGCAACCGCAGTCTCTTCGGAGACTTCCTCGGCTGCAGTCGCTGGCGCAGCCTCTTCCGTCACAACGACTTCGGTGGTTTCGCTTGCGGCGACGATGCCGACATCGGGCTGATCAACCTGCGAAAGGTCGATTGCCGGTGCACCGGGCTCGGGTGCATCTGCCGATTCGAAGTCGTCGCTGCGGCGATGATCCTCGGCTTCGGCCCTCAGCAGAGCCTGACGGTCGGCAAGCGGAATCTGGTAATAGTCCGGATGGATTTCCGCAAAGGCGAGAAAGCCGTGGCGATTTCCACCGTAATCGACGAAGGCCGCCTGAAGCGAGGGTTCAACCCTCGTCACCTTGGCAAGGTAGATATTGCCGCGGATCTGTTTCTTGTGCTCCGATTCGAAATCGAATTCTTCGATCCGGTTCCCACGGACAACGACTACGCGTGTCTCCTCTTCGTGGGAGGCGTCGATAAGCATTTTGTCTGCCATGTAAGCTGTGCTCCTCGGCGCAGCCTTGTTTTATACGAGAACAGGCCCGCCATACGGACGGGCCTTTCATATGAGTGCAAGGATGTGCCGGAAATGAAGTCTCCAGCCGGGCCTCTGTAAACTGGCAGCATCCGGACCGACGGCGAGGCGCTTGGCCTGCTCCTGGTATCCGGTTCATGTGAAAACTGCTGCGACATCATTGGCCAGGCGGAACGACAATAATATATAGACCCCTTGGGGTCCGATGAATTTGCTCTCCTCAGAGCAGCGGTGGTAGGGCCACCGGGTAGGTCTCCGGCCACGGCCGGAATTGATCCAGTTTCAGGATAAATGTAACGACGGCAGATGATTGCCCGTTTTGCAGCGCCAGCGTCTTTTTCGATTGGCAGCCGGCGGGCATCTATCCCGTCAACACTTTTAACCCTCATCCTTGTTGTATGTTTTCTCTGTCATAATAGCAATAGGGTGGCTAAATATGCCATATTGTTGGTGGAATTTCCGGGTTAACAATTGGTTCACCAAGGCCTGCGATTGTGGGGCGCAAACGCGCAAACAAACGTCCGGCGTGGTCGAAACAGTGCCGTTCCCGGTGCTTTTCCGCTCCATTTATCGAAAATGACTGAAATACGGAATTTCTTGAAGACCATGAATTTCACGCGCAGCGCAGAGATATCAGGTGGGGCAGGGCCGCTTGGCGTGCGAATCGCGCGGCTTGCGCGTGCCCTCGTCGTCCCGGTCTTCCTTTCGGCCGTCACCGTCCTCTGTGGCGTTCCGCAGGCATTTGCGCTTGAACCGCTTATCGCCAGTCAGGCGCGCATCATTGGCGACGAGGCGCGCACCCGCATCGTTCTCGATTTCGCCGAAGAGCCGGAATTCGATGTTCACTATCTCGATTCGCCGGCCCGCATCGTCGTCGATTTTCCGGCGGTGAATTTCGCCTTTCCGGCATCCGACCTTAAACCGACAGGCCTTTTTTCGGATATCCGCTTTGGCAGTATGGGCCAGAACAGCGCCCGTATCGTGCTGACCGCGAAAAAACCGGTGCAGGTGGCGGTGGCCGAAACGAAAAAGGGCGAGGATGGCGCAGCTTTCCGTTTCGTGCTGGATACGGAAATCACCACCAAGGCCAAATTCGCCGAGCTGGTGAAGACCCAGCAATGGCAGACGCCGGCACCGGTTACCACCGCGACCATCACACCCGGCGACAAGACGGCGCGGCAGGCGGAATTCGTTATCGCGGTCGATGCCGGCCATGGCGGCATCGATGCCGGTGCGACAGGTGGGGCGACCGGCACGGAAGAGAAGGTCATCACATTGACCTTTGCCAGGGAACTCGTGGAACGGCTGAACCGCGAACCGGGCATCAAGGCGTTCCTGACCCGTGATTCCGATACGTTTCTTGCCTTGTCCGAACGGGTGACAATCGCCCGGCAGAACAATGCCAACCTGTTCATTTCAGTCCACGCCGACACCCTGAAGCAGAAGGGCATTCGAGGCGCGACCGTTTATACATTGTCCGACCGGGCCTCGGACCGGCAGGCGCAGGAGCTGGCGGAGCGTGAAAACAAGTCCGATCAGATCGCCGGTGTGGCTGTCTCCACCGAGCCGCCGGAAGTCGCCGATATTCTGCTTGATTTCACCCGTCGTGAAACCCAGGCCTTTTCGGTGACACTGGCGGAAAACATCGTCTCCTCCTTCGAGGGGCAGGTCGGCCTCATCAATAATCCACATCGTTACGCCGGTTTCATGGTGCTGCGCGCCCATGATGTGCCATCGGTGCTGCTGGAACTGGGTTTCCTCTCCAATCCGGAAGATGAAAAGCTGCTTCTCGATACCGAATGGCGCAATAAGGTTGGCGATAGGCTGGCGACGGCAGTGGGGCGATACCGCGCCAAGGCCATGGCAAACGGCGGTTGAAACACCGGGCGCCGCCGCGACAACACTGTTGCCGCCGTGCCGATTGCAGCCAAAAAGCTGTTCAATTCTTGGGCGTTGCGGAGGATTAACAGCCGCAAGCCCTATTTTACTCACATTCCCCGCGTTACTCGGAAGCGGATTCGGTGGCGATCCGCACAGCGGCAGAAGCGCGATATGCGGCAGTTGGCCCGGTAACATATCAGCGAATGCTGCCGTATCCGGCTTGTCATCGAAGGTATGGTGTGCAAAACGGCACGCGATATGCAAGGATGCGCCCGTATATCGTCGGGCGTTGATGGTTACGATTCGAATTATCGGTAGCTTGGTATGATCAGACTGATTGGATATTTTTTCGGCTTGGCCAGCGTGCTCTTCCTGTGCGCCGCCGTCGTCGGTGCGATTTATTTGCACGGCGTGACGAAGGACCTGCCGGATTACGCAGTTCTGAGCACCTATGAGCCGCCGGTAACGACCCGCGTGCATGCCGGCAACGGTGCGTTGATGGCGGAATACGCCCATGAAAAACGCCTGTTCCTGCCGATCCAGGCCATCCCCGACCGGGTGAAGGCGGCCTTCCTTTCGGCGGAAGACAAGAATTTCTACAATCACCCGGGTGTGGATATCTTCGGTCTTGGCCGCGCCATTCTCGTCAATATCCAGAATTTCGGCTCCGGCCGTCGTCCTGTCGGCGCCTCCACCATCACCCAGCAGGTGGCGAAGAACTTCCTGCTGACCAACGACCAGACCATCGACCGCAAGCTCAAGGAAGCCATTCTCTCCTTCCGCATCGAGCAGACCTATTCCAAGGACAAGATTCTCGAGCTTTATCTCAACGAGATTTTCTTTGGCCTGAATTCCTACGGCATTGCCGGTGCGGCACTCACCTATTTCAATAAATCGGTGACGGAACTGACGATTGCTGAGACCGCCTATCTTGCTTCGCTGCCGAAGGGTCCGGCCAATTACCATCCCATCCGTCGCGAAAAGGCGGCTCTGGAGCGCCGCGACTGGGTAATCGACCGTATGGCCGAAAACGGCTACATCACCGTTGCGGATGCCACGGATGCGAAAAAGCAGCCGCTTGGCGTCAATCTGCGCCGCGGCGGCGCGCATATCTTCGCATCCGACTATTTCGCCGAGGAAGTTCGCCGCCAGATCGTCGAGAAATACGGTGAGGAAGCGCTTCTCGAAGGCGGGCTTTCGGTCCGCACCTCTTTCGATCCGCAGATACAGGCGGAGGCGCGCAAGGCGCTTCAGGATGGTCTGGTGCAATATGACGAGCGTCGCGGTTTCCGCGGACCTGTCGAAAAGATCGAGACGGCCGGCGACTGGACGGCGGCGCTCGCCAAGGTCAAGGGCCTGCGCGACGTTCCCGAATGGAAGGTCGCCGTGGTCCTCGCCGTTGCGGCCGATGGCATCGATATCGGTGTGCAGCCGGACACGGAAACCGAAGATGGCGACAAGCGCACGCGCGGCCATATCTCCGCTGAAAACATGCGCTGGGCCTATCGCGATGCGACCGGCAAAAAGGCGACTGCCAAGTCGCCGGTGGGTGTCGTGGCGGCAGGCGATGTGATCTATGCGCAGCCGCTTTCCAATTCCGGCAATGAATATCGCCTGCGCCAGCCACCGAAAGTGCAGGGCGGCATGGTGGTGATGGACCCGCATACCGGCCGTGTTCTGGCCATGGTGGGCGGTTTCTCCTACGCGCAGTCGGAATTCAACCGCTCCACGCAGGCCATGCGCCAGCCGGGCTCCTCCTTCAAGCCGTTCATCTACGCGGCAGCCCTCGACAATGGTTATACCCCGGCATCGGTCATTCTCGACGCGCCGATCGAGGTGGTTTCCGGCGGTCAGGTCTGGAAGCCGCAGAATTACGGCGGGGGTTCCGCCGGTCCTTCGACCTTGCGTCTCGGTATTGAAAAATCCCGTAACCTCATGACCGTGCGTCTCGCACAGGACATGGGCATGAATCTGGTGGCGGAATATGCCGAACGCTTCGGCATCTATGACAAGATGCCGCCGCTTCTGGCCATGTCGCTCGGTTCGGGTGAAACGACAGTCATGCGTATGGTCTCGGCCTATTCGGTCATTGCCAATGGCGGCAAGCAGATCAAGCCGACGCTGATCGACCGCATTCAGGACCGTTACGGCAAGACGATCTTCCGTCATGAGGAGCGTGCCTGCGAGGGCTGCAATGCCACCAGCTGGCAGAACCAGGACGAGCCCGTCATCGTCGATAATCGCGAACAGGTTCTCGACCCGATGACCGCTTACCAGACGACCTCCATGCTGGAGGGTGTCGTGCAGCGCGGTACGGCGGCAGGCAAGATCAAGGTCGATCTGCCGGTTGCCGGCAAGACTGGCACCACCAATGATGAAAAGGACGCCTGGTTTGTCGGTTATACGCCGGACATGGTTGCCGGCCTCTATATCGGCTTCGATTCACCCGCACCGCTCGGTCGCGGCGGCACGGGCGGTTCGCTGTCGGCACCGATCTTCGGTGAGTTCATCGCCGATGCAGCCAAGCATCTGGAGCCGAGCAAGTTCATCGTGCCTGCCGGCATGAACTTCGTCGCCGTCAACCGCAAGACAGGCATGGCGGCGGAGGAGGGGCAACCGGACACCATCATGGAAGCCTTCAAGCCGGGCACCGGCCCGGCCGACAGCTTCTCGGTCATCGGCGCGGAAAACTACATGTCTCAGGAAGATATTCTGAAGACCTCGCCGCAGGCGCAGCAGGCCATCACCGGCGGTGGCGGCGGTCTTTATTGACACCAGTTCCGGGATCATCGGGGGGCGCGGGTCTTTACATCCGCGCCCCCCGCATTTATTTGAGCAACAAGTTTCAATGAAGGCGAAGAACCAGCGAAATGCGCAATGAAATCGTGAACGTAGTCGACGAAATCAAGCAGGCCATAAGCCTGCTGAGGAGGCATCTTTGACTGGGACCAGGCGATAAGACGACTGGACTGGTTGAACAACAAGGCAGAGGACCCGACCCTCTGGAACGACGCCTCCGAGGCCCAGAAGCTGATGCGCGAGCGCCAGCAGCTGGATGACAGCATCAGCGGCGTCAAGGCGCTTGAGCAGCAGCTCAAGGACAATATCGAGCTGATCGAACTCGGCGAGATGGAAGGCGACGACGAGATCGTCAAGGACGCCGAAGACTCCCTGAAGGCGCTGAAGAACGAGGCGAACCGCCGTCAGGTGGAAGCCATGCTGTCGGGCGAAGCTGATGGCAATGACACTTATCTTGAAGTGCATTCCGGCGCCGGCGGTACGGAAAGCCAGGATTGGGCGAACATGCTGCTGCGCATGTATACCCGCTGGGCCGACCGCGAAGGCTTCAAGGTTGAGGTGCTGGAAGTTCACGATGGCGAAGAGGCCGGCATCAAATCCGCGACGATTCTCGTCAAGGGCCACAATGCTTTTGGCTGGCTGAAGACGGAATCGGGCGTGCACCGCCTTGTGCGCATCTCGCCCTATGACAGCAATGCGCGTCGCCACACATCGTTCTCTTCCGTCTGGGTCTATCCGGTGGTCGACGATTCGATCCAGATCGACATCAACGAAAGCGATTGCCGTATCGATACCTATCGCTCGTCCGGTGCTGGCGGCCAGCACGTCAACACGACGGATTCGGCCGTGCGCATCACGCACATCCCGACCGGTATTGCGGTTGCCTGCCAGCAGGAACGGTCGCAGCACAAGAACCGCGCCAAGGCGTGGGACATGCTGCGCGCCCGCCTCTATGAAGTGGAATTGCAGAAGCGGGAAGATGCGGCCAACGCACAGGCGGCCTCCAAGACCGATATCGGCTGGGGTCACCAGATCCGTTCCTACGTTCTGCAGCCTTACCAGCTGGTCAAGGATCTGCGAACCGGCGTTGAAAGCACCGCGCCCGGCAACGTGCTGGACGGTGATCTGAACGAATTCATGGAAGCTGCTCTCGCGCATCGCATCAGCGGTGGCGCGGACGTGGAAGTGTCGGATATCGATTAAGACGCGCCAGGTGCGTTAATCGAGAAATTGCCCCTCGCAGGTCCATTGCGAGGGGTTTTTCGTTGGAGGATATGCGTGAAACAGGTGCTCTACATCGTCGACGTTCAGCCGAGCTTCAATCCACCGGCAGCGCTGGTGGCGGAGATATCTTCACTCGCAACTACGATGCCCAGCATAGCCACCGTCGAGCGACATGATGAGAGCGTTACGCCTTTCGAGCGGCAACTGGGCTGGAAACCGGGCAGGGACGATGAATCGCTCGTCGCCGCGGATCGAATATTCATCAAGCACGGTTATGCACCGCCGAAGGCGGCGATGGACCATCTCTTTTCCTTGAAGCCTGAAAGGGTGCTGGTCTGCGGCATTCAGGCTGACACCTGCGTACTGGCAGCTGGTTTTGCCCTGTTCGATGCGGGGCTGCACCCCACGCTATTGCCGTGGCTGACGGTCGGCTCCAGCCTCGACCGCAGCGGTGAACTTGGTGCAAGGCTCTGGAAACATCATTTCGGCGCGGTTCTGGCCGGGCCGCATGCGCTTGATATATAGCTGTCAGTTTGAGGCTTTTTCTATCTTCATCTCGCCAAGCTCATCGATGAGGATCGTCCAGCTTTCGGCTTCCTTGGCCATAGGGTCTGTTTTCAGATAGACGGTGACGAACAGGCCGGGCGAATCCGATGCGCCGTTCGAGCTTTCGGGACGAACATCCGTGACATATGATTTCATCTGGGTGAACTCCTCCAGCTCGACATTTTCGAGGAGATTTGGTCCCTCCGCCGTAAAGGCGATGCGCTGCAGGTAAATCTTGGCCGTCCCGTCGCCCTGGCGGATTGCAATCACCTTGTAATAGCCACGTGTGGGCGATGCCGGCGGTGGCCGCAACTGGCCGTCAGCGCCTTCCCGCGGCTCCAGGTTTCGATCTTCCCACATGCCGCTGCTGACAACGAAGATCGCGGAAACAGGTAGCGTATCGATCGCCGCTGTCTGCGCCCGTGCGGGAAGCACGGCGTTGGCGAGAATGAGGGCAGCGAGGATCGATTTTCTAAGTTGCATGGCCGTTATGAATAGTTAGCGTCAATTGTTGAACTGTTCGGCAAGAACCCGGTCTGACCACGAACGGTCCGGATCCGAGAGAATCCTCGCCGTCCTGTCCTGCGATTGTGCGATCCGAACATGACGAACGGATTTCACCTCCGTATGGTCAGCCACCGCATTCACCGGGCGTTTATCCCGTTCCAGAACGTGAATGTCGACCGTCACCTTATTTGGCAAAAGCGCGCCGCGCCAGCGCCGCGGACGAAACGCGCTGACGGGGGTGAGCGCCAGCAGTGGTGATTCCAGCGGCAGAATCGGCCCATGGGCGGAGAAATTGTAGGCGGTGGACCCTGCCGGCGTCGCCACCATCATGCCATCACAGATCAGCTCTTCCAGCCGCACCTTGCCATCCACCTCGACACGAAGCTTCGCGGCCTGATGGGATTGGCGGAACAGGCTGACCTCGTTCATGGCAAGGGCGGTGAACTCATCGCCATCCGAATCCGTCGTTGTCATGCGCAGCGGATGAAAATCATTGCCGGTTGCCACTGCAATACGCTCGAGCAGACCCTCCACCCGATAATCATTCATCAGGAAGCCGACCGATCCCCGGTTCATGCCATAGACGCGCTTGCCGGAATTCATTGTTTCGTTGAGGATTTGCAGCATGAAGCCGTCACCGCCCAGCGCCACGATGACTTCCGCCTCTTCAAACGGCGTGTTGCCGTAAACGCCCTTCAGCGCCTCCATCGCCGTTTGCGCTTCCTCGGTTGCGGAGGCGACGAAGGACAGTGAAAAGTTAGAATGCGACATCCGCTTCCCTCGACAACGGCGCAGACCTGAGAAGGCTTGCAAACGATGCTGTAACCTGTTGAAGCGGCTCGCAATCCTCAAACGTCGATAAAAACGGTCGATCACAAGCCACAAGACCCATCCTTGGTACATGAAGACGACGGTTGGCGACAAGGCCTTTCGGGCAGGGAGGCGTTCCCCCGCCGCGCCATTGCGCCACACCGTTCCACAGCTTCTTGATTTCCGCTCTCCGACAAGGGTTGCGATGCAGGGCGGCCTGATGCAGTTTGCTGCAAAGCAGGCCGTAGGATGAATGGCAGGAGACGGATTTGGTGCTGAACTACAATATCTATGATGTCTTTACCGAAACCAGAATGGCGGGAAACCCGCTGGCGGTCATGTATGACGCCGATGACCTCGATCAGGCCACGATGCAGGCGATCGCCAGGGAAATGAACCTTTCCGAGACCGTCTTCGTCAACCGCTCGGGTAATCCGGCACATGCGGCCTCGCTACGTATCTTCACGCCTTCAGGAGAATTGCCTTTTGCGGGACACCCGACCGTTGGTGCTGCTGTCGCCATCGCCGAGCGCAATCGCAAGGATGGTGATGATGATGTCGATATGGTCTGCGTGCTCGAAGAGAAGGTGGGCCCTGTCCGTTGTGCGGTAAAGATGCGCCCCGGCGCTGTCAGCTTCGCCGAATTCGACCTGCCGCGCAAATCGTCCCGTGTCGAGCTGCCGCTCGATCATACCGCACTTGCCGACGCGCTGGGCGTTAGCGAAGGCCATCTCGGTTTTGAAAATCATGTGCCGTCAATCTGGACGGCGGGCGTGCCGTTCCTGGCTGTGCCCCTGCACAATATCGCCGCCGTGCGCGACATGGATTTCGACGCCAATCTATGGCTGCGCACCGCACCGCTGGTGGAAGGGCTGCTGACGGCGGCCTATATCTACTGTCGCGGCGGCGTCAACCACGCGGCGAAGTTCCATGCCCGCATGTTCTCTCCAGACATGGGCATTTCGGAAGATCCGGCCACCGGTTCGGCGGCTGCGGCCCTTTCCGGCGCCATCCACCATTTCGACGGCCTGACCGACGGCCACTATCCGCTCCTCATTGAGCAGGGCGTGGAAATGGAACGACCGTCCCACATCCACCTGCGCATGGACATCAAGGATGGCGAAATCGCCCGCGCCCGCATCGGCGGCCATGCGGTGCGTGTTGCATCGGGTACGTTTGAGATTTGACCTGGTAAGCTGGTAAGTTCACGTCGTTGAAGAACGACGGGACAGCGAGAAAACCAAAGAAAAACCCCGGTCTCTCGACCGGGGTTTTATTTTGCCTGCGTCAGCCAGATCAATTGAACCGGCCAGCCGCATGGGCAAGCATCGTATAGACCTTGCCGGTATCGGAGGTGAGGTAGGACTGCGTAACGCTTCGGTCGCGGTCGGTGCGGGCCACGTCGGCCAGCAGCTTTTCGAAATCGGTGATGTAGCGATCCACGGCGGTGCGGAATTCGGCTTCCCGCTCGTATTTGCGCTTGATCTCGTCAAACGTCGTCTGGCCCTTCAGCGTGTAGAGGCGACGGGTGAAGACGTCGCGTTCGCCGCGCTGGTAACGGCGCCACAGTTCCACCGAGGCATCGTGGTCGATGGCACGGGCGATATCGACTGAGAGCGAGTTCAGCGATTCGACCATGTGCCGCGGGTTGCGGGTGTCGGCCGCACGGGTCGGCTGCTGTTCGGCGCTGGCGCGGGGAGCGGAAGCTGCAGAGGCGTCCTGACCGTCACGCGAGGCGCCGCGCAGCAGATCGCTGATCCAGCCACCGCCTTCTTCACGACGCCCGGCAGGGTGGGTCGCAACCGGTTGAGCGGGTGCAGGTGCCTGACGGTTTTCGGTTTGCCGGTTTTCGACCTGGCGGTTCTCAAGCGGCAGGGAGCCGCGCAGCGCAGCTGGTGCGGGGGCAGGCTGCGGCTGTGTCGGGCGCTGTTGCTGAACCGGAGCGGTGGCTGCCGGCTGCGGACGTGTCTCGACACGGCGCTCGGCGGCCGGCTGGGTTGCGGCAATGGCGCGGGCGACGGGTTCGGACACTTCCATCTGGTGGGCCGAACGGCCGACGAGCTGGGAAATATCCTGCAGCGCCTTGATCTGCTCGGAAACGGCGCGGCGCATGGCGGCAGCACTTTCCTTGGCTTCTTCCGGCAGGTCGAATGCGCCACGCTTCAGTTCGGCACGGGTCGCATCCAGCTCGCGGCGGATGTCATGGCTGGAGCGGCGGATCTCGTCGGTCGCGCCGGCAAAGCGGCTGACGGCCTCCTCGACGGCCTGACGCAGCGTTTCCTTGAGGTTGGCGGCGGCGGCGTTGGATTTTTCCGAGGCGCTGCCCAAGAGATTGTCGACTTCCGAAAGCGAGGATTCGACACCGCCGCGCAGGCGGTTGACCAGCTCGTCGGAATATTTCTGCGCGTCGGACAGCGTGCTTTCGATCGAGCGGCTGGCATCCTGACCGGCGGAGAGCAGGGCGCCCCGCATGGTCTGTGCCGCCGAGCGGGCGCGCTGTTCGGTTTCATCCAGCGAGCGGCCGATATCGGTAAAGGACGCCTGCAGATTGTCGCGCAGATTGCCGGCAACATTCTGCGAACGCTCCTCGGCTTCGTTGAGCGTGGTTTCTACGACGCCGACGACGTTGCGCATGGCGCTTTCGATTTCCTCGGAGCGCTTGACGAGGCCGACGGACAGGCTGCGCAGCGCGTCCTGACGCTCCTCCAGCGTGCCGACGAGGCTCGATTGTGCCGCGTTGAGCAGTTCGGACGCCTGGCTCAGCACCTTCGAATGTTCCTCGAAACGTCCGACGATGCCGGCAACCTGCGCCAGTGTCTGGCCGGAAATATTCGACAGGCGGTCGATCTTTCCTTCCAGCAGACGGCTGGAGCTGGACACCATGTCGGCGGCCTGCGAAGCGCTATCGGAGAAGCGGGTCGCAGAGGCGTTCAACGCTTCGTCGGCCGTGCCGAATTCCTGTGCGGCGCGCTCGACGGCGGAGTTGAAGTTGGAAGCCGACTTTTCGACGATTTCGGCCATGCTGTTATGGGTCTGCGACAGCATATCCGTGCTCTGGCGGGTGGCGGCGACCAGCTTGTTGGCGGCATCGCTGCTGGAGCGGGCATATTTGTCGATACCCTGTTCGACGGCATCCGCCATGGCGGTATGGGTCTGCGACAGCATGTCGGTGCTCTGGCGGGTGGCGGCGACAAGCTTGCTTGCCGCATCCGTGCCGGCATTGGCGTAATCGCTGATCGCCTGTTCCACCATGCCGACCATGCCGCTGTTGCTCTGCGACAGAAGTTCTGCACTCTGCTGGGCAGCAGAAACGATCTTTTCGGCAGCTTCGCGGCCAATGGTGGCGTATTCATCGACGACAGGCTTGGCTTTTTCCTCGATCAGGCGCGACAGTTCGGCAGAACGGCTGGCCAGCATCGAGTTGAGTTCGCGGGTGCGGTTATCCAGCGCCGAGCGGATGGCTTCGCCGCGCGCGTCGAGGGCCGATTCGACACCCGTCAGCGTTTCGGAAATGACGCCCACCTGAGAGCGAACGACGGCTTCAGCTTCGGCCACCTTGTTGACGATGATGTTGCCGGCTTCGGAGAAGGTCTGGGCGACGGCTGCGGCCTGGCCGGAAAGACGCGTCTGCGCATCCGAAATGCGGTTGACGATCTCGCCGGAGCGTTCCTCGATGGCCTTGGTGAAGGCCTCGTTCTGCGCCTGAACCTGGTCGGCAAATTCCGAGCCGGACTTGGAGAGCAGGGCAGACGAGCGAGCCGCTTCATCGCCGATGCTCTGGGTGGCAGAGACGACAGCGCCGCGCAGGCTGACTGCGAGATCGCTCGCCTTGCCTTCAATGGTACGGTTGACGTTTTCGAGGCCGATCGTCAGTGCCCGGTCCATGGTGCCGAGACGTTCGTCAATACGCGCCGTGCCGGTATCGAATGTTTCGGCCAGACGGCTTGTACGGCTTTCAAATGTGTCGGAGACGCGTGTTGTCTGTTCGTCCAGAATGCCGGTGATACGCTCGGCAGCTTCGTCGCTGGTGCGGGCAAAGATTGCAGTCTTGTCTTCCAGCGCTTCGGCGAAACGGCGGCCGGCATCTTCGATTGACGTATTCACATTGGCCAGATCACCGCCGACGCGTGCCTGCAACGTGTCGAGCGACGTTTCGATACGGGCGCCGGTCTCGTCGAGACGGGTGGTGACATTGCCGATCGAGGTTTCGATGCGCGATGACAGGGCATCCGTCGCCCCGCCGATTTCACGGGCGGCTTCACCGATCTTGACGGCGATGTCGCCGGCGCTGTTGCGAAGGCGCTCTTCCAGCGTTACGGCACTGCCGTCAATCGCCTTCTGCAACGTTTCCTGCTGGGTTTCGAGCGACAGTTCCAGCATGCTGGCGCTGGAGGCGACAGTGGTGCCGATCATCATCGCCTGCTCGGAGAGCATGTCCCCCATCTGGGTGGTGGCGGAGCTGAGCGTCGCTGCCATATCCGCGTGGCGCTGGTCGAGCGCGGTGCGGATATCCTCGTGAGATTGCGACAGATTGCTTTCGAGACGCGAAACGCCTTCTTCGACCGTCTGCGCAAAGCGGCTGCTGCCGTCTTCCACGACGCTTTCAATACGGTTGGCAGCGCCCGAGACGCTCTGTTCGATCAGGCCGCTATTGCGCTTCAGCGAGCCGGCAATGCGTTCCGCCTGCGAGCCGAGCATGGTTTCCAGCCGCTCGTGGCCGCTGGCAAGCGCGTTCTCAAGCGTGAAAGCGGTGGCTTCCAGCCGCTGGCCAACGCCGGCCGCAGCCAGCGAAAGCGACGAAGCTCTCGCATCCATCGCCTCGGCAATCCGGTCCTCGACGCCTGAAATCGTCATGTCGAGCGCCATTGTACGGCTGTCGAGCGCGTCCGCGATGCGTTCTTCCGCGCCGGAGACAATGCCGGAAAGGGCCGCGGTACGGCTGTCCAGCGCGCCGGCAATACGGTCCTCGACACCCGAAACGGCGCTGTGCAGGGCGGCGGTGCGACCGTCGAGAATATCGGCGATCTTTTCCTCAACGCCGGAGAAGCTCAGGTCGAGCGCCATGGTGCGGCTGTCGAGCACGTCGGTGATCCGCTCTTCAGCGCCGGCAACGACGGTCTTCAGGGAATCCGTGCGGCTGTCGAGTGCGCCGGCAATACGGGTCTCGGCGCCGGCCACCAGCTCGCCAAGGGCTGCGGTGCGCGTGTCGAGAGCTTCCGTGATTTTTTCCTCGGCGCCGGAAAATGCCATGTCGAGCGCCATGGTACGGCTGTCGAGTGCATCCGCGATGCGTTCTTCGGCACCGGAGACCACGGCGTTGAGGGCTGCGGTGCGGCCGTCGAGCGTTTCCGCGATCCGGGTTTCAGCACCGGCAACCACGTTGCCGAAAGTCACCGTGCGGCTGTCGAGCGCACCTGTGATCTTTTCTTCCGCGCTTGCCACGATGCCGGTGAGGGCGGACGTGCGGTTGTCGAGCGTTTCGGAAAGTCGCTCCTCGACATTGGCGAATGTCATGTCCAGCGACAAGGTACGGCTGTCCATGGTGTCGGCGATGCGTTCCTCAACGCCGGAAATCGCGCTGGAAAGAGCTGCGGTGCGGCCATCCAGCGTTTCGGCGATGCGGTTTTCCGCACCGGAGACGACATCGTGCAGGGCGGCGGTGCGGCTTTCCAGCGTGTCGGAAATGCGGTCCTCAATGCCGGAAACAGCGCCGGTGATGGCGGCAGCCCGGGTTTCGAGGGTTTCCGACAGACGGCGCTCGACATCGGCAACAACGCTGTTGATCGCGGCTGCACGTTCGTCCAGCATCGCGGCAAGGCGTTCAGCCGTGCCGGAGACAGAGCCGGTAATGGCAAGCGAACGGCTGGCGAGTGCTTCGTCGAAACGGTCCTGGCTGGCCGAAAGCGCGCCGAACAGGGCGTTGCTGCGTTCCGCCAGCACGTTGTCGATCTTCTCGTGCGAATTGGCGAAGGCATTGGTGATTTCGGCAGTGCGCTGGCCAATCGCGTCGCTGAACTCGCGGGTACGGGTTTCCAGCGCGCTTTCAAGCATTTCCTGGCCGGTGCCCAGCGCGGTTGCGAGCGCTAGGGACTGATCGGTCATGGTATTGCCGATGCGCTCAAGACCGCTGTTCAGCATGGTGTCGAGCGCTTCGGAGCCGCCGGCAACGGTTTCGTTGATGCGGGCGAGGCTTTCCATCAACTTGCTGTCGAGGCTGCCGGCGCGCTGGTCGAAAGCACTGGCAAATTCCGCCACATGTTCGTCGAAGGCGGTATTGACCTGGCCAACCGTTGCCTGCAGCCGCTCCTCGTAGAGGCCGGAACGCAGATCGAGGTCCATGATCGCATCATCAGCCGTGCTCTGCAGGCTCTGGCGGAAGGAGAGACCCTTTTCCTCAAGCGTCGTCGAAAGCTTGTCGAGCACGGTATCCAGCGAACCACCGATGATCTGCTGACCGCGATCGATATTGCGGTTGAGTTCCAGCGTGCGCGTGGACAGCGTTTCGTTGAGCTGGCGGGTGCGCTCCTCAAGCGCGCTGTTGAGGCTTTCAGCACCGCTATCCAGCGTCGAAGCATGGATTGCGAACCTTTCGAGCAGCACTTCGCCGCGCTCATCCAGCGTCGAGGCAAGATTGTGCAGGCGCATGTCAAATTCGTTCGACAGGGTCGAGCCTGACGAATTCAGTGCCTGAAGCAGGTTTTCGGTCTTGGCGGCGATCAGGCTGCCCATGGCTTCGGTGGAAGCGCGCGATTTTTCAAGCAGGGCGGCGGAGCGTGTATCGATCATCGAGGCGAAGGCTTCGCCTGTCGTGGCAAGCCGCATCGAAAGCTCTTCGCCGACGATGGAAAGCTCTTCCTTGATCTGTTCCTGCGCGCCAACGATGGACGAGCGGATGCGCTCGGCATGGTTGACGATGGCGTCGCGCTCGGCGGTCAGTTCCTGCACAAGGCTGCGTACGCGCAGTTCATTGTCGGCATAGCTGCGCTCAAGCGCGTTGACTTCCGAATGAACCAGCGTTTCCAGTTCCGTCGCACGTGCAATGGTGCGCTCGATACCGTCATTCATGGCCGAGACTTCGCGGCGAACCGCCTGGCCGACGGA
Organism: Agrobacterium sp. SUL3; assembly: GCF_001263295.1. Taxonomy (NCBI): domain Bacteria; kingdom Pseudomonadati; phylum Pseudomonadota; class Alphaproteobacteria; order Hyphomicrobiales; family Rhizobiaceae; genus Agrobacterium; species Agrobacterium sp. SUL3. The sequence goes on along the minus strand of NZ_KQ414500.1, from coordinate 237,311 downwards.
CATGATGCGGTCAGAGGCAACGGTTTCGGGCTCGGCAAGGCGAAGAGCGACTTCGGCCATCGAGCGGGCGGCGTTGCGCAGATCGCGGGCACGCGCCATCATGATCGCGAAGGCGAAAAACAGCATGACGGGAACGAGGATGCCGACGACGATCGCCATCAGGCCGGGAATTGCGGTGAGGTCGGCCAGCGAGGCTATATTCCAGAGCGCATTGCCGTAAAGCAGGTGTGCCACACCGAGACCGCCCAGCGCCCAGATCACCGACATGATCGTCGCATTTCTGAGTGCGCCGCCGATGGAGCCACCTTCGAGCGATTTCAGGATCATCGCCGGGCTGCGCTTGGAGCCGTCATTGGCCGCTTCCAGATTGGGCGATTTCGGCGCCTGTTCGGCAGGCGCGCGCGCGGCCTCGGGAGCAGGGGTCTGTCTGCTTGCTTCCTTCAATCTGGCCTCCGGCGGCTTTGGCGCTGCGGTTTTCCGCGATTCCGGCTTTTCCTCGAAAGCACCGAGCTGCAGGGCGTCTTCCAACGCCTGAAATGCAGTCTCGTCGACAGAGTCGCTGATCTTGTTATTCGCCATGCGGTTACGCCTCGTTACACATACGCCCGGCTTCATGCCGTTCGACCACTTGCAACCTGCAAGCGGACTGCCGCCATCATGCCGGCGGAACATTATCCCGTTAAAGGGAGCAATTCCGCCATTTACCAAATCCCGAATTGCTGGTGGTCCAGCTTTCGGGCGAAATTACATCACTGTGCCGTAATAACAAAGCTTGCGCTTAAGCCTCGTCTTAGCAGCAGTACCGTAGTGACACATTTAGGTGTTCGAAACAATTAATGCGGATTTACGGCAGCGGCGAAGTGTCGGCTTTTTAACAGTTTTTAAACCTGAGTTTCGCTCTGAACGCCTTGTTTCGCATAAGTTTAACATAAATTAACCATAGCAGAAGATTTTCGCCCGCGTCACGCCGTAATTTAAGCCGATAGCACCGGTTTGGATGCGTAAATACGACACAGATGTGACACGAAACAAGAAACGGCGAGACAAGGAATTCCAGCCATGGCAGCGGTCAGTATTGCTTTCGAAGCTCCGGATAATTGCGGCGGTGCGCCGGCCGTTACGAAAAAGCCGATCGATTTCGATCATCTTGCCCGTCAGACGATGGGTGACAAGGATCTGGAAATCGAAGTGCTGCAACTGTTCAGCCGCAACGCCCGCGCCGCATTGCATGAAATTGCCGAGGCCGACGACAAGGCCGTGAGGGCAACCGCCCACCGCCTGAAAGGTGCTGCGCAGGCCGTCGGCGCCCCAGCCGTTTCCGCCGCCGCAGCTGCGGTAGAGGACCAAGGCAAGGACAGCGCCGCGATTGCGAAACTCGCGGCAACCATCGTCGAGGCGGAAAACTTCATCCTCAAGCTCTGCCGCTGAGGCGGAGTTCATCAAATTTGCCATTTAACAAGGCCGGTTCAGCCTGTGCGCCCTTGAAGCGGGTTGCCAAGGCGAACCGGCCTTTCTATGTGTTTAGAACAGTTCTTAGATCACCATTTTGGATTCCGGCATGACAAAACTGACCATCGTCGCCTTTGACGGCACGCCCCATGAACTCGATGTGAGCAACGGTTCCACCGTCATGGAGAACGCGGTGCGCAACTCCATTCCCGGCATCGACGCGGAATGTGGCGGCGCCTGTGCCTGTGCAACCTGTCATGTCTATGTCGATGACGCCTGGGCGGAGCGTGTCGGCGGGCCGGAGCCGATGGAAGAGGACATGCTGGATTTCGCCTTCGACGTGCGTCCCACCTCGCGTCTCTCCTGTCAGATCAAGATGAATGACGAGCTTGACGGTCTTGTCGTTCACGTTCCCGAACGCCAGGGCTGAAAGCTCTTCACATTGCCGGTCGCAGAAAAAGCCCCGCTCACCAGGTAGAGGAGAGCGGGGCGAGGCGGGTACGCAGCATGCAGGCGAGGGAGGAAACACCTGCGAGCCCTCAAGTGCGCACCGGGAGAACCGGAGAGGGTTTTGAGCGCCGGACCCGCTGCGGGCCACAACCGTTAAAAACCGTATGAACAAGCTACAATGAGTCTCGGCGGCGGCACCATGACGAGAAGTCACGGGTGAGATCGGACATGACGTAACGTCATGTTTCCGTTGCGTTGCGTCTCTAGCGGAAAATGCGGCGAAGGCGGTTTACCGCCGATTTTGCCCCTGTTCGAGCCGATTTTTCAAAAGCCGGGTCATGCGGGCATCGAAATTTTTCGATTCCACAACATCGAAACGCATCTGGTCCCTGTCGTGCTCATCCATCACCGACTGGGTGATCTTGCCGACCATTTCCTGAAGCGTTTCGCAACTTTTCTGCGGACGAAGGGCTGCCAGCTGTCTTTCGAGCGAACGGGCATGGGTGCGGGCGATTTCCGCGTGTCGTTCCTCATGGCGTTTGATATCGGCAAGCAGCGTATCCCAGATGAAGGCCAGCTCCGCGGTGGTGCGGCGGCGGTTTTTCCATCGCGACAGAAGGATACGGGTGTTCAAAAGAACCTTGGCCGTTCCCACGCTGCACTGGCCGTTTTTTTCCACATAGGTGAGCTCGCCGCCGAATTTGATCTCGGTCGCGCCGGGATGGCGCGCGCCGGTATTGCGCGTCAGCGGGCCATGCTTTGAGAGCTGCTGGTCGAGATCGGCGGCGGTTTTGCCGGTGATCGAAAAATAGGAATAGGTCTTGCGGACGATGGTTTCGGAAAAAGCCGGCCCAGCCGAAGAAAGTGCCAGCGCGCCCGCAAGGGCGGCGCAAAGAGCACGTGATGATTTGGTCATGACCCGGCCTTCCGGTTGAACTTGAAAAACGTTTGCTGCATAGGCGGAGCGGAACCTATAAGAATTGGCATAACATTCCGTTATTCCCGAAAGGCGCGTGTTACGTGATAACAGCCGGCAGCAACGTGTGGCAAGCGGCCCATGGCCGCTCCCTGAAACTTGATGGGCGTGGCCGTATTATGGCCATCGTCAATGCCACGCCCGATTCATTTTCCGATGGCGGCCGTTTTCTCGCCGTCGATGAGGCTTTTTCCCATGCACTGACCTGCGTGGAAGAAGGGGCAGATATCATCGATATCGGCGGCGAATCCACGAGGCCGGGTGCGGCGGAGGTGACAGAGGCGCAGGAGCAGGATCGGGTATTGCCCGTCATCGAGAGGCTGCGCCGCGAGAGCGAGGTTCTGATTTCCGTCGATACCTATCGTGCGTCGACAGCGCGGCTTGCGATCGAAGCGGGCGCGCATATCGTCAACGACGTCTTCGGCCTGCAGAAGGATGCGGAGATGGCGGGCGTGATCGCCGCTGCGCGCGCCGGCGTCTGCATCATGCATACCGGCCGCGACCGGCAAAAACGGGCCGATGTCATCGAGGACCAGTTCGAATTCCTTAATCGTTCGCTGGAGATCGCCGAGGACGCGGGTGTTGCCCGCGACGCCGTCGTGCTCGATCCGGGTTTCGGTTTCGCCAAGGACGAGGATGAAAATGTCGAGCTTATGGTGCGATTCGGTGAGCTTGCCGCTTTCGGCCTGCCGGTTCTGGCCGGCACGTCGCGCAAGCGTTTCATCGGGTCGCTGACGGGCAGGGATGCGGCTCCCGAACGCGATATCGGAACGGCTGCGACGACAGCGATCCTGCGCCTTTCGGGTGCTTCGATTTTTCGCGTGCACAATGTCACTGCCACACGCGATGCACTGGCAATTGCCGATGCGGTTCTTGCCAAAGCGCCGGCAAAGGCCGATGCGTAGATCAACGAGTGCCGGAACGCCGTGTCCCCACAAAGGCGCGACTTTCGGGCGAAACATTCCTGCCATGGAGGCGATGCGATGAGCCGCTATACCATCATCCTGAAAAACTGTTCCTTTTTCGCCCGTCATGGTCTTCTCGAGCAGGAGGAGGTGCTGGGCCAGCGCTTTTTCGTCGATGCCGAGATGGAGGTCGAGGCGGGTGACGCACTGGAAACCGACGACATCGAAAATACCGTCGATTACGGCGTGGCCTTCGCCGTCATTGAAAAAATCGTCGTGGGGCAGCGCCGTTATCTCATCGAGGCTCTGGCGAACGACATCGCCAAGGCGCTGCGCGCCCGGTACCCGCAAATCGTCTGGTTGCGCATCACGGTGCGTAAACCGTCCGCTCCCGTTCCCGGCATCCTCGACTATGCGCAGGTGAGTGTTGAACACCGTGCCTGAAAAGATGACCGTCGCCGCATTGGGTCTCGGCGGCAATATCGGCGATCCCGCCGCCGCGATGGCCAAGGCCTTGCACGAATTGGATAGGCATGAAAATTGCCGCCTGTTGGCCGTCTCCGGCCTTTATCGCACGCCTCCCTGGGGCAAGACGGATCAGGCTGATTTCTTCAATTGCTGTGCGCTGGTCGAAACCTCGCTTACGGCGCCCGCGCTGCTGCAACTATGCCTCGATATTGAAAGGGGCATGAAGCGGGTGCGCACGGAGCGCTGGGGGCCGCGTACCATCGATATCGACGTGCTGACCTATGGCAATGAGGTTATCGTAACGGAAAGCATCGAAGTGCCGCATCCGCGTATGACGGAGCGCGCTTTCGTGCTGATGCCGCTCGCCGAGATCGCCCCGGATATCGACGTCAGGGGAAAGCCGGTGCGGGAATGGCTTCAGCAGGCGGATAGAAGCGGTATTGTCCGCACAAATGAAAAGCGGGAGTGGTGGACACTCCCGCTCGGTAATGACTGAGAGGATTATCGTGCTTAGGGCTTGATCGAGCCGACGGCGAGCTGGTCGATGTCGCGCGCCAGTGTCACGCCGATGACAGGGATCATCTGGTCGGCGACCTTGACGGAAATGGTGATGTTCATCGAATTGTCACTCGAGACGCGGGCAACCATGGCGCCATTGAGCTTGGAGCGGTTGATGCCGACGACGACCTTGTCGCCGCTGACCTGTCCGGAGGTAATATCCAATCCCTTGCCTTCGGCGCCATCGAGGAACTTGCCTTCGTAGCTGCTGCCCTTCTGGCTGATGATGGCGGACATGGGCTGGCTGAAGACGCCGACGCGGCAGGTGCCGCCAAGCTTGATGCCGGTCTTTTTGTCATCGAGCGGCTCACCCGTCAGATCGCAGGTGAATTTGGTGCCCTTGTATTTGCCCGCGACGATTTCGCCCGGACCTTTCCAGACGCCGGCCACGGAGCGGAAGAATACGTCGTCGCGATCGCGCGATGCGGCATGGACGTCAGACAGTCCGAAACCGCCGCTGACGGACAATATGGCGGCAAGTCCGCCCACAAGCGAAAAGAAGCGCGAATACATGATACTTTCCCCGGCGAAGAAGCCTGTTCGATAGGCGGCAATCTACCGGCGGAATGGTTAATGCTTGGTTTATTTCACCCGTATTCGCGGCTTTGTTCGTAACCTTTTGAACCGCCCATGTCTTGCCAATCAGGCTTTTTCGCCGCTTTTTCCGCCGCTTAAATCGGGTGTCAGGTCGGACATGAAATCGCCGATCCCCGGCCGCTTCACGGCACGAAACGGCAGCGGGCGGCAAAGGTCCATCGCCGCAATACCGATTCGCGCCGTCATCAGGCCGTTGATGACGCCTTCGCCGAGGCGGGCGGAAAGCTTCGAGGCAAGGCCGTGTCCGAGAACCTGCTGGGCGAGACCATCGCCGACGGCGATCGAACCCGTGACGGCCAGATGGGCGACGACGTCGCGCAGCAGCCGGAGCATGCCGAGCGTACCGGGACGGCCGCCGTAAAGTTCCGCCATGGCCCGAACCAGCCGCGTCACCTCGAACAACACGTAAGCGAGATCGACGATCGCACGGGGGCTGACGGCGGTGACCACGGAGACGCGCTTGGAGGAGTTGAGAATCAGTGCGCGCGCCTGCCGGTCGAGCGGCGCCAGCAATTCACGCTCGGCAAGCTCGATGAGATGGGGGCCGTCAATCACATCGTTTTCCGTATCCTTCAGCGCTGCGCGGCCCTTGGCCGTTTCGGCGCGATGGGAAAGGACGGCATTCAGGCGGGTGATGACGGCGCGGGCAGGTTTCGGGCTCTTGTCGAGGCTCGCCGTCTCCGCATCGGCCTTGAGCGACTGCACGGCATTGAGCCGCATGATACCGAAGACTTCACGCCCGACGAGGACGAGAACGGCGAAAAGCGCGACGACAAGGGCGATGCTCGCCGTATAACCCAGCCAGTCGGAGCGGGAAAACAGGTTGCGGATAAGCTGATCCGCCCAGAGGCCGAAGGCGAGCGAGAACAGGACGCCAAGCGCGCCGAGCGCGAGCTTGCCGAAAGAGAAGCGGTTTTTCTTCGGCGAGGCCACCGGCAAGGCGGCGGCATCGATCTCCTCCGGTGCCAGAAACGGATCGTCTTCGTCAGTCGTCAATGAAATCTCGGTATCGAAGCTGCGCGGCGCGCGTTTCTGCGCGGACGACGGCCGTGCCGTCTCCTCTGTCTCTAACGTGAAAGCCGCCGGACGGCGGGCCTGCGAATCGGTGGGTGTGGGAGCCTTCATGCGAGCTTGTCTCCGAACAGGAACTGCATGGCACGGTCGAGCCTGATATGGGGAACGGAAAGCCGGATGCCGCCACTGCCCGGCTCGTCCACATTGGGCGGGCGGAAGCGCACGACGTTGACATCCGGCAGCGTCGCCTTGTCGCCATCCTCGTCTATGCTGCGAAACAACGGTTCAGGGTCTTCGGGCAGGTCGCCGGGAAAGATCGCCGTTTTGCGATTGCCGTCGAAGGTCTCGCCATTGATGGTTTCTCCAGCCATCGGCGTGCCGACGATGACGGGCAGTTCGTGGCCGTCCTGACGCACGCTTGCCTCTCTGGTGGCGCGCACGGAAGCGAGAGCCATGACCTCGATGCCGGCACCGTTCATGCCGATGGTGGTGATGGCGCGGTCCACCAGGCGACGGGTCAGCCGCTCCAGCCGGTCATGGCTTTCGTGATGCAGGTGGTCGGCCTTGGTGGCGGCGATCAGCACCTTGTCGATGCGCCGGCCGATGAGCGACGACAGGAGGCTGTTGGTGCCGGGGCGGAAACAGGCAAGCACATCGCCAAGCGCCCGTTCCAGATCCTGAACGGCTTCCGGTCCGCGGTTGACGGCCTGCAGCGTATCGATCAGCACGATCTGGCGGTCGAGGCGGGCGAAATGCTCGCGGAAGAAGGGTTTGACCACAATCGACTTGTAGGCGTCATAGCGCCGCTCCATCATGGCGCGCAGCGAGCCTTTCGGCGCTTTTTCATCGGTCAGCCCCGGCAAGGGCGCAAATGTCAGCGCCGGAGAACCTTCCAGATCGCCGGGCATCAGAAAACGGCCAGGCGGCAGTGTGGAGAGCGATCTTTCGTCTGATTTGCAGGCCTTCAGATAGGCCGCGAAACTCTCCGCCAGCCGTCTCGCCGTCATCTCATCGGCAGGCGCATTGATATCGAGCGAGGAGGCAATCGCCAGCCATTCCTGCGCCAGCTCCGAACGGATGCCTGTCCCCGCGAGCGCGACGGTCGCATCGCTGAACTGTTTGTAGTCCTGCGACAGAAGCGGCAGGTCGAGCAGCCATTCGCCGGGATAATCGACGATATCGATGGATAGCTTGCCGGCCGAGAACCACCGGCCCCAACCACTGGCGCTCTGGTAATCCAGCGTGATCCTGAGTTCCGAGATCGCCCGCGTCGAATCCGGCCACAGCCTGTCGCGCACCAGAGCCTGAATGTGATCTTCGTACTGGAAGCGGGGAATGGCGTCGTCCGGCTGCGGCTCGAGGCGCACATTCGAGACGCGGCCCGACCGCATGGCCTCGAATAAGGGAAGGCGGCCGCCATTCAGGAGATTGTGGACGAGGGAGGAAATGAAAACCGTCTTGCCCGCCCGGGAAAGCCCGGTAACGCCAAGCCGCAATGTCGGATGGGTGAGGTTGCTCGCACGGTCGGCCAGATTATCGAGCGCGATAAGCGCACTGTCTGTCAGGGACGTCAGAGAAGGCGGCAATGGTAGTTTCCTGGCTGCGGTTCATGATCACGGCTGCAATATAGGAAGTCGCGGCTGCCCAAAAAAGAAGCGCCCCGGTGGATTTTCACGAGAGCCGCCATCGGCAGTGGCTCCGTCACGCGTTGTGGCGGCTACTTGCCCGGTGAGAGAAAATCGACCAGCCGCCAGCGATCCTCGCCATTTGCGGCACTGCCGTCGTGATCGAGCACGGCAAGCCCTGCGGTCGGGAAACCGGAGGGCAGGGCGGCATGCAAAAGATCCTCGCCGATCATCGCTTCCAGTGTCGCCTCCATGGTGGGGTTGTGACCCACCAGCATCACCGAACCAGCATCCGTCTGCGCTGCGATGAGGGAGAGATAGGTTTCGCTGCGCGCATTATACATCTCATCGACATAGGCGATTTCGATGCTTTCGTTGAAGGCGCGCTGCCAGGCCTGTGTGGTCTGCCGGCAGCGTGCGGCGGTGGAAGACAAGAGCACGTCGGGGCGATAGCGCCGGTCGGAGGCAAGATCGGCAATGATCTCCGCCTCGGCAAAACCTGCCTCGTTCAATCCCCGGTCGAAATCGCGTTCCCCAGGCGCCGCCCAGGCGGCTTTGGCGTGGCGCAAAAGATAAACTCGCTTCGGATGAGAATCTGTCAAGGGCGGGGACCGGCGTTCGAAACTCTGGGGTACAGCCGGATGCTACAGGATAGGATCGCGGGACCGCAAGTCCTCTTTCCTGTTGGCAAGTCGCATTGAAGTGATCGAAGAACAGATCGCCTCGACGCCAATAAAGGATAAAAATTAGTCATTTAGATGATTTTTGTGTCAGTTTTAAAAATGCCTGAAAACTGATCTGTAGACTTGAACCGGCCTATATCATTGGAGTATACACCGCCGCATTGAGATGTTCTTCGAGGAGAATCGCGTTGAGTGAGAAGATCGATCTTAGCAAATATGTACTCTCGGAAGACGACGAGTTCATGAATGCCAGCCAGCGGGCCTACTTCCGCGCGAAGCTGGTCGCCTGGAAAAATGACATCCTGAGAGAAGCGCGCGAGACCCTCGGACATCTCGCCGAAGAAAGCGCCAATCACCCCGATCTCGCTGACCGGGCTTCATCCGAAACAGACCGGGCGATCGAACTTCGCGCCCGCGACCGTCAGCGCAAGCTGATTTCCAAAATCGATGCGGCTCTTCAGCGGATCGAAGACGGCACCTACGGTTTCTGCGAGGAAACGGGTGAACCTATCGGCCTCAAGCGTCTGGACGCCCGCCCGATAGCGACGCTCTCCATCGAGGCGCAGGAACGTCACGAGCGTCGCGAAAAAGTTTATCGCGACGAATAACAAGGCTGTTGTGCCGGGCGCCGCGGCGAACCGGCCATCTTAAGCATCAGCACATACAAAAGGGCACGGAATTGTTCCGTGCCCTTTTGCATTGACGGTTTATGCGCGCCGCCTCAGCGGTCGCGGGTAACGGAAAGCTCGCCGAAAATACGCGCCATTTCTTTCTGCACGTCACCATCTGGCGACGCCCCGGTAACTGGTGGCGAAACGGGTTCGTTTTTCTGCTGCTTTTCCGGGGCGGCGGCAATGGACGGTTCATTGTCCGCATCCCGGCTCTTGGCTATCTCCGCTTCGAGAAAGCTCTCGAAATCGCTGGCCAGCTCATCGGAAAATTTCGCCTCAGCGTCGTTGGACGCAAAAGCTGGACTTTCCGGTTTCGGCGGAAAGGGGGCCGGCGGTGCATTCGGTTCGGACTTGAGGCCGGGAAGAACCCGCTCGCGCGCCGCATCGAGAAAATCAGCGGCGCTGGATTGGTCGAGCACCGGCTCGCGCGCGGCAAAAACCGGTGGAGCGATAACCGTGGGCCGTTCTTCTTCCACCTTTGCCTGACTCGTCTGTGCAGGCACTGGCGGTGCGACCGGTATGGGTGTCTGTACCGGAGCGGGCACGAAAGGCTCTGCGCGACGCGGTTCGCTGCGTTCGCCGGCCATGTCGAGCGATGCTGCCGCGGCCGGCAAAATGGCAGCTGCCGGAGCTGGGGCAACCGCTGCTGAGGGCGGCAGTGCGGGACGGCTGGTCTCTCTCTCAGGTGCGGCTTGCCTTGCCGGTGGAGCGGGCTCACGGATTGCGACGGGCGGCGGTGATACGGGTTGGGGCGATACGGATTGGGGTGGTGTCGGTGGACGCGACGGCAGTGGCGCAGTTGCTGCGGCCGGTTGTTGCGGGCGAGGGGCGGGTGCGATGGGTTCCGGCCGCTGCTGCGGCTGCGGTTGTCTCGCCGGTTCCTGTGACACCACGGGAGCCGGGGCTGGCGCTGCGACGGGCTGCTGTTGCGGCAGGGCGGCACGGCGTTCCTGGGGGATGGCCGGCTCGGCTCTCTTGGGTTCGCTCTCCTGACGCGGCAGCGCCTTCAATTCCGGCTCCTGCACGTCCCTGACGATCGGGATTGCGCCAATACCGCTTTCGATGACGATATCGGTCGGCCCGCCGATCATCACCAGATGCTCGACATTGTCGCGGCGAACCAGCACCAGGCGACGGCGCGCATCAACGGCCGTCGCGTCGAGAACCTGCAGGCGCGGCTGCCGGTTGCGTCCGCCTCGGATAAACGGGGCCGAACCGCTGCGCCTGCGCAGAAGCCATAAAGCGATCGCCAGAACGAGAAGCGCCACACCCACACCGACGACGGCGACGATGAGATTGTTTCCATAGGTGCCGATAAAATCTTCCATCATGGAGATCATCCCTTCAGATTTTTTCGAGCAATTAATATTGCCGTGGTTCTTATAGTGTGAACGTCAAACAGGAAAAGACGATTTTTTTGGGCGTGATACAAGGTTTATCCGCCACCGTCCCCCTGTAATACAAACCGGTTGGTGTGGCTTTGAGTTCCCTCATCGACTGAAAGGCCGGTGTATTGCGCCTCTCAGGCCGTTTTCCCTGTGCGTTTTTAAGCCTTTGTGGCCCGGCGGAGCTTTTTGATACTCAAGCGAGTTGCTACAAGAAATTTTAACGCCCGATTCCGTCGAGGACCGTGGCTGACCGAATGACGACCTGCACGACTGCGAGGCCAAGATGACACGGGTGCGCGAGACAAGCGACAACGACCTTCCGCTGGTGGACAGGCGTGCCCGCTCCGGCACGGTTTTGCGCATCCTGCTTCTGGCGCTGGTGCTGATCGCCGCCGCCGCCGCCTTCGTTTATTTCAAGAACTCTTTGGAAAACGAAATCGTACTCGGCATTCTCGGCGTGCTGGCGATGATGGGTATCTTTTTTCTGGTTTCGTCGATCATCGGTTTCATCGAGGTCATGCCGCAATCGCAGTCGGACGGGCTTGCCCGCCGTTTCCTGTCGGCCCATCCCGAAGGCACGCTGATCACCGATGCCAAGGGGCATATGGTCTATGCCAACGCCACCTATTGCCGCATGAGCGGCACCACCAGGGCGAGCGATATACAGAGCCTTGAGACGCTGCTGTCGCGTAGCCGGGAATCCACCGAATCCCTTTACCGGCTCATCAACGTGCTGCGGGAGGGCCGCGACGGTTACGAGGAGTTCCGGCTGCAGAAACCGCTGGGCGATGATGCGGGCGCCGGGCCGCACTGGTACAGGCTTAAAGGTCGGGTGCTGAAGGATGCGGGCGGCGAGGGGCTGCACGTTTTCCAGATTGCTGACATCACGCCGGAGCGCGAAGATCAGGAACGGTTTTTCCGCGAATTGCAGAATGCCATCGACTATCTGGACCACGCGCCGGCCGGTTTCTTTTCCGCCGGACGCAAGGGCGAGATCGTTTATCTGAATGCCACCCTGTCAGAATGGCTGGGCATCGATCTCGCGCAATTTTCACCCGGTTCGATGACCGTGTCCGACATCGTTGCCGGCGAAGGCATGGCTCTGATCGAATCCGTCCATCCGCAGGGCAGCGCCAAGCGCACCGAAATCCTCGATCTCGACATGCGCCGGGTGAACGGCCAGAGCATGCCGGCGCGCCTCGTGCATCAGGTCAGTTCCAAGGACGGTGCGCCGGGCGAGAGCCGGACAATCGTTCTGATGCGCCCCAAGGGGCAGGAGGATACGGAATCTTCCTCCGCCATGCGTTTTACCCGCTTTTTCAACAATACGCCGATGGCGATCGCTTCGCTGGATGGCGAAGGACGCATTCTGCGCATCAATGCGCCCTTCCTCAAGCTGTTCTCCGGCGTTGTCGGACGCGACGATATCGACCGGGGCGTGGCGCTTGAAACCGTCTTGCACGACAATGAGAAGCCGCGGCTGGAACAGGCGCTTGCCGAGGCGAAGGACCGTCAGGGCGATATCGCGCCGTTCGATTCGCGCCACCCGAGCGACGAGACCAGGCATTTCCGTTTCTACGTCAACGCCGTCATCGATCAGGACGACGAGGCGCCGGAAGAAGTGGCGATCGTTTATGCCATAGAGGTGACGGAGCAGAAGGCGCTCGAAACCCAGATGGCGCAGACGCAGAAGATGAACGCCGTCGGCACACTGGCGGGCGGCATCGCCCACGATTTCAACAATGTGCTGACCGCCATCCTGCTGTCGTCCGACCATCTGCTGTTGCAGGCGCGGCCCGCCGACCCGAGCTTTGCCGACCTCATGGAGATCAAGCGCAACGCCAACCGCGCCGCGGTTCTGGTGCGCCAGCTGCTGGCCTTCTCGCGCAAGCAGACCATGCGCCCGGCGATCCTCAATCTGACCGATGTGATCGGTGACCTGCGCATGCTGGTCGACCGGCTGATTTCCGGTACCAATGTCAAGCTCGAGGTGGATTATGGCCGCGATCTCTGGCCGGTAAAGACCGACCTGTCGCAATTCGAGCAGGTGCTGATCAATCTCTGCGTCAATGCGCGTGACGCCATGCCTGATGGTGGCAAGATCACCATCCGCACCCGCAATGTGGATGCGAAGGAGGCGGCTGCTCTCGGCCGTCCGGAAGTCCCGGCGGAAGACATGGTCATGGTCGAGGTCGGCGATAACGGCACCGGCATTCCGCCTGAAATCATGGACAAGATTTTCGAACCCTTCTTCACGACCAAGGAAGTCGGCAAGGGCACCGGTCTCGGCCTGTCGATGGTCTATGGTATCGTCAAGCAGTCCGGCGGTTACATCTATCCCGAATCGGAAGTGGGCAAGGGCACCGCGTTCCGTATTTACCTGCCGCGCCATGTGGTGGAAGTCGTTGCGGGCCAGCAGCCCGGTGAAACGGCGCTCACCCCGATGGCGGCACCTGAGCCGGTAAAGGAAGAACCGCTTGACCTCACCGGCAACTCCGCTGTCGTACTTCTGGTAGAGGACGAGGAGGCGGTGCGGCGCGGCGGCAAGCGCATGCTGGAAACCCGTGGGTACACCGTGCATGAGGCCGGCTCCGGCACCGAGGCGCTGGAGGTTATGGAGGAGCTGGAGGGCAAGGTCGATATCGTCGTTTCCGATGTGGTGATGCCTGAAATGGACGGCCCCTCGCTGCTTCGCGAACTGCGCAAGTCCTATCCCGACCTGAAGTTCATCTTTGTGTCCGGTTACGCAGAAGACGCCTTTGCGAAAAACTTGCCGGCAGATGCCAAATTCGGATTCCTGCCGAAGCCCTTCTCGCTGAAACAGCTGGCGATTGCCGTGCGCGAAATGCTGGATGACAATGCTGGGTAACAGGGAGCAACGGCAGGGCGGTGCGACAGAGATTCGCTCCCACTGTTGGTCACTGTAACCCCGTCCGTCAGGCTGAAAACCCGCCACCATCAGCGGTTTGCCTGTGCCCGCCCTCAGGAAGCCTCCGCATCCCCACTTTTCCTGAGGTTTGCCTCTTTGCAAACGCAATAGTGATTGCGCCGTTGCGTAAGGGGCTTAAAATCGCGTCACGACGACCTAGATATGAAGAGGCGAAGTTCTCCCTGCTGGCGATGAGCTGTCGGTTCGAGAATAGTGTGGAGAATGATGAAAGATGATCGCTAGGCCGATCTACATGCAGGGCGAGGGCGACGGGGAAGACGGCGGCACCAACCGCGGAACCTCTGTTATCACCCGCGTCAAGCCAAAGACAAAAAGACCGAATTTGTACCGTGTTCTTTTACTGAATGACGACTACACTCCCATGGAGTTTGTCATCCATATTCTGGAGCGTTTTTTCCAGAAGGATCGCGAAGCGGCAACCCGTATCATGCTGCACGTGCACCAGCACGGCGTGGGAGAATGCGGGGTGTTTACATATGAGGTCGCAGAGACGAAAGTAAGCCAGGTCATGGATTTCGCCCGACAGCACCAGCATCCGCTGCAGTGCGTCATGGAAAAGAAATGAGGATCGCAACGTGCCAACTTTTTCCCCAAGTCTCGAGAAGGCGCTGCACCAGGCACTGACCTTTGCAAATGAGCGTCACCACGAATATGCGACGCTTGAACATCTCCTTCTGGCGCTGATCGACGACGCGGATGCCGCCGCCGTGATGGGTGCCTGTAATGTCGATCTCGATGCGCTGCGCAAGACCGTCAGTGACTACGTCGACAATGAACTGACGAACCTCGTGACCGGTTACGACGAGGATTCCAAACCCACATCCGGCTTCCAGCGGGTCATCCAGCGGGCCGTTATTCATGTGCAATCGTCCGGCCGCGAGGAAGTGACCGGCGCTAACGTGCTCGTGGCCATTTTCGCCGAGCGTGAAAGCCATGCCGCCTATTTCCTGCAGGAGCAGGAAATGACCCGTTACGACGCGGTCAATTATATCTCCCACGGCATCGGCAAGCGTCCGGGCACGTCGCAGACGCGTGCGCCGCGCGGGGCTGATGAGCCCGAAAGCGAAAACAAGGCAAGCCGCAGCAATCCCGAGGAAGAAGGACCGTCCGCCAAAAAGCAGCAGGACGCGCTGAAGGCCTATTGCGTCAACCTCAACGACAAGGCGCGCAACGGCAAGATCGACCCGCTGATCGGCCGCCACGAAGAGGTCAACCGCACCATCCAGATCCTCTGCCGCCGTTCCAAGAACAATCCGCTTTATGTGGGGGATCCCGGCGTGGGCAAGACGGCGATCGCCGAAGGCCTCGCCAAGCGCATCGTCGAAGGCAAGGTGCCGGAAGCGCTGGCCAACGACACCATCTTCTCGCTCGACATGGGCACGCTGCTTGCCGGCACCCGTTATCGCGGTGATTTCGAAGAGCGGCTGAAGCAGGTCGTCAAGGAACTCGAAGAGTTTCCGGGCGCGGTGCTGTTCATCGACGAAATCCACACCGTCATCGGCGCTGGCGCCACGTCCGGCGGCGCGATGGATGCATCGAACCTGTTGAAGCCGGCTCTGTCTTCGGGCGCGATCCGTTGCATCGGTTCGACCACCTACAAGGAATATCGCCAGTTCTTCGAAAAGGACCGCGCACTGGTGCGTCGTTTCCAGAAGATCGACGTCAACGAGCCGTCGATCGATGACACCATCGCAATCATGAAGGGCCTGAAGCCCTATTTCGAAGATTATCATCACCTCAGATATTCGAATGAGGCGATCAAGGCTGCCGTTGAATTGTCGGCCCGCTACATTTCCGACCGCAAGCTGCCGGACAAGGCGATCGATGTGATCGACGAAACCGGTGCCGCGCAGATGCTGCTGCCCGCTTCCAAGCGCCGCAAGCTGATCACCGAAAAGGAGATCGAGGCCACCATCGCAACGATGGCCCGCATTCCTCCGAAGACGGTGTCCAAGGACGACGAGATGGTGCTCGCCAATCTCGAAAAGGAACTGCGCTCGGTCGTTTATGGTCAGGACATCGCCATCGAGGCGCTGGCAACGGCCATTAAGCTGGCCCGCGCCGGCCTGCGCGAACCGAACAAGCCGATCGGCTCCTATGTCTTCTCCGGCCCTACCGGTGTCGGCAAGACGGAAGTGGCCAAGCAACTCGCCGCCTCGCTCGGTGTCGAGATGCTGCGCTTCGACATGTCGGAATATATGGAGCGCCATACCGTGTCGCGTCTGCTCGGCGCACCTCCCGGTTATGTCGGCTTCGATCAGGGCGGTCTCCTGACCGATGGCGTCGACCAGCATCCGCATTCCGTGGTGCTGCTGGACGAAATCGAAAAGGCGCATCCGGATATCTACAACATTCTGTTGCAGGTAATGGACCATGGCTCGCTGACCGACCATAACGGCAAGAAGATCGACTTCCGCAACGTCATTCTCATCATGACGACCAATGCGGGCGCGTCCGAAATGGCCAAATCGGCCATCGGTTTTGGTTCTTCACGCCGCACGGGTGAGGATGAAGAGGCGATCAATCGCCTGTTCACGCCGGAATTCCGCAACCGTCTGGATGCGATCATTCCGTTCTCTCCGCTGCCGACCGCCGTTATCCACAAGGTCGTGCAGAAGTTCGTCATGCAGCTGGAAACCCAGCTCTCCGAACGGAACGTCACCTTCGATCTGCATGAGGATGCGATCTCCTGGTTGGCGGAAAAGGGTTACGACGAAAAGATGGGTGCTCGCCCGCTGTCGCGCGTGATCCAGGAACACATCAAGAAGCCGCTTGCCAACGAAATCCTCTTCGGCAAGCTCAAGAAGGGCGGTGTCGTCAGCGTCACCGTCGGCAAGAAGGACGACGGTTCCGACGGCCTCATGCTTGAGGTTCTGCCGGAAACCGCACCCGTGAAGCCGAAGCCGGAAGCGGAACTGAAGGCCGCCAAGTCGCCGGGCAAGGCGTCGAAGGCCAAGGCGAAACCCGCTTCGAAGGCGGCAACGGCCAATGAGGAAGCGGATGTTCTGGTCGCCGAGGCGGATAAGCCCGACGAGGAGAACAAGCCACGCCGCAAGGCCAATACGGTGCCAAAGGTGCCGAAGAAGAAATGATGCGGTCAAGCGACCGATAAATCGATGCCGGGCGAAAGCCCGGCATTTTCATGTGTAGTGGATATTGAATGCAAACTGCCGATAGCGATGCCATCCCCCTCAGTGGCTGGTTCTTCAGGGGAATGCGGGGCATCTTCTCGCTGCCCTCGCTCATTCTCATGACATCCTTTGTCGGTTTCAGTGCCTTTGCGCTGGAATCCGGGGTGCCGCGCGGCGAAGCGGTGTTCATGACGCTGATGATCTGGGCTCTGCCTGCCAAGATGATCCTGATCGGCTCCATGGTTGGCGGCGCCAATCTTGCCGCCTGTTTTCTGGCGGTCACGCTGTCGTCGGTCCGGATGATGCCCATGGTCGCCTCCATCGTTCCGGAGATGCGCGGTGCGAAGACGCCGACATGGATATTGCTGTTTCTCTCGCATTTCGTCGCGATTACGGCCTGGGTCTTCGCCACGCAGAACCTGTCGAAAGTACCGCGCGAGGCGCGTGCCGCCTGGTTCGCCGGTTTCGGCATCACGCTTACCGTCATCAACGCCATCATCGTCGGCCTATGTTATGGCGTCGTCGCCGCCTTTCCGCCGCTGGTTGCCGGTGTGCTG
This sequence comes from Agrobacterium sp. SUL3, assembly GCF_001263295.1. Classification (NCBI taxonomy): domain Bacteria; kingdom Pseudomonadati; phylum Pseudomonadota; class Alphaproteobacteria; order Hyphomicrobiales; family Rhizobiaceae; genus Agrobacterium; species Agrobacterium sp. SUL3. The sequence continues at coordinate 219,889 of NZ_KQ414500.1, read as the reverse complement.
TTTTTCCTCACACCCGTCTATTTCGTGGCGTCGATATGGGCGTCGGCCCGCCACTCCGTCGTCAAGGTCGCTTTCGTCATCGGCGTGATAGCCGGGCCGGCCTTTGCGGTTATCGCTCCCGAATTCGATATTCTCTATGCCGGCATCAGTGGCGGAACGCTTGCCTATGTGATTGACCGCTTCGTTTTCCGCCGCAAGATCAAACCCGTGTCGCCGGAGAGTGAGCCATGATGACCGAAAACTGGTGGGCGCCCTATCTGTTCATCGCCATCGCCGGCTGGCTGGCGACAGATCTCTGGCGTTGGCTCGGCGTCCTCGCCGGCAACCGCCTGAAAGAGGATTCCGAGGCGCTTTATTGGGTGAGGGCGGTCGCCACCTCACTGGTCATGGCCGTTACCGCCAAGCTGATCGTCTTTCCAACCGGAACGCTGGAAGCCACACCCCTTTGGCTGCGCATCGGCGCGGCGGCCCTCGGTTTCATCGCATTTCTGCTGGCCGGCCAGCGTGTCATCGTCGGCGTGGCGGTTCCGATCGTGCTTCTGGCCGGCGGGTTGTTTGTGCTCGGTTTTTAATACTCTCCTTATCCGAATATTAAGTGCGATGCCCTAGTTTGCCGCTGACTGGAACCGGGGCTTTTTCCATGCGGCTATTTGCGGCAGAACGCTTTGTACTTGGCTTTATCGCCATATTATTCATCATCGATGCGGCATTGATCGCTATCAAAGGCATCGGTGTCGATTACGTCGGATATTTCCTATGCGCGCTGGCGGGTGCGGGCGTTTTCGTCCTCGGTCAGTTCTATCGCAAAAGCGGACGTGATCTTCGCATCGCCACCGCTCTGATTTCGAGCGGGTTGTTCATCCTTTTCACGCTCGTCGCCTCTGTTTTCAACTACATGTTCCTGCCCGTCGCTTTCCCGACGATCGATCACGTGCTTTTCCGTGTCGATGCGGTTTTCGGTTATAGCTGGACGGGCATCGTCCTGTGGGCGGCGGCACACCCCTGGATCGGAACGATCCTGTTCTTCGTTTATGCGACGTCGCTGCCGCAGCTTCTGGTGATCGTGATCGCGCTCGGCTTTACGGGCAAGGAGCGGAGATTGCACCACTTCCTGGTGACCGGAGTGCTTGGCGCCTTTGCGAGCATCGTCTTCTGGATATTCTTCCCCACATTCGGACCTTCGGCCTATGTGCAACTGCCGCAATGGATTTCTCAGGTCATTCCGATGGCTGTCGATAATACCTATGGGCAGGAGTTGAGCCGTCTTACAACGCAGGGCGTTGTCTATCTTTCGCCCAAAAACGCTTTGGGGCTGATCGGCTTTCCGTCGTTTCACATCGTCATGGCGGCAATGTCCGTCTGGTTTGTGCCGCGTCACTGGGCGGTGATGGCGGTTATCCTGCCGGTGAACCTCCTGATGCCGCTGGCCGTTCTCGTGCAGGGTGGACATCATCTTTCCGATGTTTTCGGCGGCCTCGTCGCTTTTGTCATCGTCTGCGCCGCTTCGGCCCGACTGCTCAACTGGCTTTCGGCAAGGGAACGGGCCGGAGAGGTGACAACCTCTCCGGCTCAGATCGTCGCGGCGGAATAGTCGCCAAGAGTTTTGCGCCCGCGGGCTTCCGCAACCAGCCAGTCCGACAGGATGCGGGCCGGTCCGGTCATCTCCCCCGATTCGATCAGCCAGTAATATTTGTCCCTATCGGCCGCCCGATTGGAAAGTACGGTCAATTGACCCTCGGCGATCTCATCGCCAAGAAGTGCTGTCGGGCAAAGGCCGATGCCTTGCCCGGCCTTGAGGGCGGTTACGAGCAGATTGAAATCCGCAAAGATCGGGCCGGCGGTTTTTGGCAGGGAGAGGCCAGCCGTCGCGAGCCAGCCCCGCCATGCGATCTCGCTGTCGTCATGCAGCAATTCCGCCTGTAGCAGGCTCGATACCTCATCGAAGGGACCGTATTTCGCGACATAGGCCGGTGCGCATGTCGGTCGCGTCTCGGCGCTGAAAAGCGCCATGGCGCTCTGCGCAGGTGTCGGGCCGTGGATGATGCTGAGATCGGGTAGCGTGGCATCATGTCGCCCGGAATAGCTGATCGATACCTGGATGTCGGGATGGAGCGCCCGGAAGCGGGGAAGGCGGGGCGTCAGAAAATGCGCCACCACCGAAGGCAGGCTGGCAAGGCGGACAGTCATGCGGTCGCCGCTGCCTCGCCTGATCCGCTCCGCGCCGGAAGAGATCTGCCGCAAGCTGGCCGAAACCGTAATGCCGAATTCCTTTCCCGCCGAGCTCAGCCTCACGCCTCTCGCATGCCGATCGAACAGAGGCACACCGAGCCAAGCCTCCAGATTGCGCACATGCTGGCTAACGGCAGTCGCCGTCATGCCGAGTTCCTGTGCGGCGAGAGAAAAGTTCTGTTTTCTGGCGGCGGCTTCAAAAGCGCGGAGTGTGGCGAGTGGCGGCAGTTTCATGGTCCGCAAGGGTAAGTAAGACTTGCCCTGAGCGCAAGAAAAACCCGTCTTGTCAGCCGGTCGTCCATGCCGCAATTTCACATCGACATTTCATCGCTTCGAGGATTTCATGACCCCTGTGCCTGCTGCCGAACCCGTTGATGCCGCCATGCGCCGCGCTATCCGCCCTGTCGTCGTTTATCCGAACGGTACTCTTGAGACACCGGACCTCGCGCGTCTGGAAAGGGCAAGGGAGAGCATGGAGAAGATCGACGAGGTCATCGTGCCGCCGCGGGATGGTCGGACTTTCAATGTGCCGAAGGGGCATTTTTTCCGCATCGTCAGCATCGAAGGTCCGCAAGTGGGGGATTTGAACCTCTGGAACGCCCATGATCTGACCGAGCGTTTTTTCAGCGGCAAGACCCGCGCTTTGCATGCCACCCATGTTTGCGTCGGTAACCGGCTGTGGAGCAACCTGCCATCCCTGCGGCCCATGGCGACCATCACCCATGATACGCTTTCATGGTATGGCTTTGATGAGGATGGCGGCGGCGTGCATGACGTGATCGGCACCCGTTGTGATCCCTATACCAACAAGCTTCTCAGCGGCGGCGATTACCACCATTGCTGCCATTCGAACCTGACCAATGCGCTTGCCTCGGCCAAAAACCTGTCATTCGGCGAGGCGGAGCCGCATGTGCACGATGTGCTGAATGTCTTCATGTGTACGGGTTTTACCCGCGACACGCATCAATATTTCATGAAGGCGAGCCCGGTGCGGCCGGGTGACTATCTGGAATTCTTTGCGGAAATCGATCTCATTGGCGCTCTTTCCGCCTGCCCGGGCGGCGATTGCAGCGCTACCCATTCCAGCGATACGGCAGCCTGTTATCCGCTGAAAGTGGAGATTTTCCGGCCGGATACGGCGGTGCTTGAAGGCTGGCCATGGCCGGAACGGAATGCTTACCGTTCTCCGGAATGATCAGTCCGAAAACCTCTCCTCCGTCATGCTCGGGCCTGTCCCGAGCATCTGCAACCGATTGATTTCAGATACGTGGTTGGATCCTCGGCACAAGGCCGAGGATGACGACACATGCTAGGCAGCTATCACGAAGCAAGCGCTGCCTTTATCTTCTCTGCATGCGCCTTCAGCACTTCGCCATCGGCCATTACGCCGGAATGCGGCTTCAGCGGTTCGCCTTCCTTGCGTGGAATGACGTGGAAATGCAGGTGGAACACGGTCTGGCCAGCCGCTGGTTCGTTGAACTGGGCGATGAAGACGCCATCCGCATCGAAGGCCTCCTTGGCAGCCACGGCGAGTTTCTGCACCACGGGGATGGTTCTTGCCAGCACTTCCGGGTCGGCATCGAGCAGATTGCGGGAACCGGTCTTGGGAACGACCAGCAGATGGCCGGGGGCCTGCGGCATCACATCCATGAAAGCAAGCGTATGCTCGTCTTCGTAAAGCTTGTGGCTTGGAATTTCACCACGCAGGATTTTTGCGAAGATATTGTTGTCGTCATAGGCGCTGGCCGTCATCGTGATCTCTCCTCATGGCGGACTAAACGTCCGGTTCCTGTCTCTCGCCCTTGCGGAAGGGCGTGTGTTCATCAAGATAATCGCCGATATGCTCGACTTCGTCGCGCTCGCGCTGAAGATAATCGGCAATGGCGCGGCGCAGGCCCGGATGGACGATGAAATGCGCCGAATGGGTGGTGACCGGCACGTAACCGCGCGCCAGCTTGTGCTCGCCCTGCGCACCGGCTTCCACTCGTTTTAATCCCTTAGCCAGCGCGAAATCGATTGCCTGATGATAACAGACCTCGAAATGCAGAAAGGGATGGTCCTCGATGCAGCCCCAATGACGGCCATAAAGCGCATCCGAACCGATGAAATTGATCGCACCGGCAATGTAACGCCCATCGCGTTTCGCCATCACCAGCAGCACGTCATCGGCCATGCGTTCGCCGATCAGCGAATAAAACTCCCGCGTCAGATAGGGCCGGCCCCACTTGCGGCCACCGGTATCCATATAGAAGGCGAAGAACTGATCCCAGATATCCTCGGTCAGATCGCGCCCGGTCAGCCAGTCGATCTCGATACCGTTTTCCAGCGCTGCGCGGCGCTCCTTTTTCAGCCCTTTGCGCTTGCGCGAAGAAAGGGCGTCGAGAAAATCATCGTGATCGCGGTAACCGTCATTGAGGAAGTGGAATTGCTGGTCGGTCCTGTGCAGGAAATCGCGCGGCAGAAGTGCGGCAAGATCGTCCTCTGGCAGAAAAGTGACATGTGCGGAAGAAACGCCGATCTTTTCCGTCACTTGGGCGACGCCGGAGGCCAGGAGCGGCTTGAAGCGCGTTTCGTCCACCGTTTCGGAAGTGAGCAGCCGCGGCCCTGTCGCCGGAGTGAAGGGAACCGAACATTGCAGTTTAGGATAATAATGACCGCCGGCCCGCTCGAAAGCATCCGCCCAGCCATGGTCGAACACATATTCGCCCTTGCTGTGGTTCTTCAGATAGGCCGGTATTGCCCCGACCAGATCACCGGATGAGTTTTCGAGTAGCAGATGATTTCCAAGCCAGCCGGTCTTGGCTGTCGCCGATCCGGAATCTTCCATCGATGATAAAAAAGCATGGGAAATAAAAGGATTGTACGGTTTTCCTGACGTATTGCGCGATGTTCCGGAAAGCTGTTTCCAGCTTTCCGGGTCAATATCCCCGAGGGATTGCGCAACGCGAATGGAATAGTCTTCTGTCATGCCGTGGCGGATGGGTTCTCTCTCGGGTCGAAACCCTCGAATGTCATCTGGTCCGCATATTTATAGGTAGTCTCGCGCGCATTTTCATCCCTGACCGTCCATGTAATCACCGGAAGGCCAAGTTTTCTTTGCGCTTCGATAAAGCTGTTGGGCAGATGCCCCCAATGATAGGAGATGAAATCAAGACCCAACTGCATCGCTTCGTCGTGTTTGAAGAAGTCTTCCGGCTTGTCGCCTTCGGCGGTGAGACCCAGCGGCCAGGGCGAGCCCGCAGCCTTCAGGTCCTTCAGCAGGTGGTGGTCGAAGCTCATCAGCGCCACATGGCCCTTGTAGCCCTCCAGGTCTTCCAGAACCGCCTCGGCGAAACCGTCATCGACACCTTCACCCTCACGGCCCTTCAGCTCGATCACCAGCGGCACCTTGCCGGCAGTAAGCGCCAGAAGCTGTCTGAGGGTAGGGACGCGGTCCTTGGTTTGGCCAACGGCAAGCATGGCCAGTTCACCTGACGTGCGCTCGCGCACGTCGCCATTGATGCCTGTCAGCCGGGCCATGTCATGGTCGTGGAAAACCACCGGCACGCTGTCGGCCGCCAGCTGCACGTCGCATTCGATGGCGAACCCGGCCTCGATGGCGCGGGAAAAAGCAGAAAGCGTGTTTTCCCAAACCGCCTTGTTGAGATCATGATAACCGCGATGGGCGACGGGCTGCGCCGTCAGCCAGGAGAGTTTCAGTGTCATGCGTCGATTTCCACGATGGCGTCGATCTCGACGGCGGCATTGAAAGGCAGGCAGGCCATGCCAACGGCGGCGCGGGCATGTTTGCCGGCATCACCGAGAACATTGGCGAGAAGGTTGGAGGCGCCATTGATAACGAGGTGCTGTTCCACGAATTCGGGGACAGAGGCAACAAAGCCGTTCAGCTTGATGACGCGGCGGATTTTCGAGAGATCGCCATTCAATGCGGCCTTGACCTGTGCGAGAATGTTGACGGCGCATAATTCGGCAGCGCGCTGGGCGCCGGCCACGTCGACATCGCGGCCAACAAGGCCGGTCACCGCAATCTTGCCAGATTCCATCGGCAGTTGACCCGATACATAAAGCAGATTGCCGCTGATGGTGAAGGGAACGTAGTTTGCGGCTGGTGCTGCGGCTACGGGAAGCGTAAAGCCAAGTTCCTTGAGGCGGCCTTCGATGACATCCGACATTTTCGTCTCCGGTTTTGTTGTAAATCCTTCAAGAATCCGGCATTCAGAAGATGTTGATCCAAAAGCCGGGCGGTTGCTTGTACAATATGAGCGGCTCTTCCAACAGGAGATATTGCATGTTTGTCAGGACGCTTGGTTTCGTTGCCGCAACAGGGCTTATGACCGGCCTGTCAAACGCCGCCAATGCCTTGCCGGTGGCGGTTCCGGACCTCGTCGCCCATCGCGCAGTCTATGATCTCGAACTCAAGGATGCGTCCGACCGCTCCGGCATCGAGGGCATGACGGGCCGCATGGTCTATGAATTCACCGGCTCGGCCTGTCAGGGTTACAAGACGGATTTCCGCTTCGTGACGCAGATCAATACCGGCGATGCGGTTCGCATGACCGACCAGCAGACCACGACCTTCGAGGATCTCACGGCCAAGAAATTCACCTTCGAGACCAAGTCCTACACCGACGACAAGCTGGACAAGGAAGTGCAGGGCGCGGCAATTGACGGCACCGACGGCATGAAGGTCGATCTGACCCGTCCGGATGCCCGCCAGGTCAGTCTCGTCGCCAGCGAGTTCCCGACGCAGCATATGTTTCAGGTCATCGAGCATGCAAAGCAGGGGAAGCGCATCTTCGAATCCCGGATCTTCGATGGTTCCGATGATGGTGATGAGAGCCTGATCACCTCGACGCTGGTCGGCAAGTCGCAAACTCCGAAGGATGGCGACGCGGACGCCGGCAAGGCGGGCGATTTCGCCAAGGCGGCATTCTGGCCGGTGACGATCGCCTATTATAACGACAAGACCGGTACCGACGCCCTGCCGATCTACCGCATGTCGTTCAAGCTCTACGAAAACGGAATCACCCGCGATCTGACGATGGATTACGGCGATTTCGTTCTGACTGGAAAGCTTGCGAAGCTTGATATTCTCAAGCCCGAAACCTGCGAAAACAAGCCAGTCCGCTGAAACGCGGCTATTTGAGCGATTTTTTCGCATAAATGCTTGCATTTTCATGCGGGCGACTGTATGCGGCTCACCATTCCACACGCGAAGCTTGGGATGTTCCGGGAGAAATCCGGTCCGTTCCGCCCGGTGGTATCGATGAAAATCGGTGCTGTTCGCTTCGCGGGGGTTAAACCGGAAAAGGAGTAACAAGGCATGGCATTGCCCGATTTTTCTATGCGCCAGCTTCTGGAAGCTGGTGTTCACTTCGGCCACCAGACGCACCGCTGGAACCCGAAGATGAAGCCGTACATCTTCGGCGACCGTAACAACATCCACATCATCGACCTGGCTCAGACCGTTCCGATGCTGTCGCGCGCCCTGCAGGTCGTGTCGGACACCGTTGCCCGTGGCGGCCGCGTTCTATTCGTCGGCACCAAGCGTCAGGCGTCCGAAATCATCGCCGACAGCGCGAAGCGTTCGGCCCAGTACTACGTCAACTCCCGCTGGCTCGGCGGCATGATGACCAACTGGAAGACCATTTCGAACTCGATCCAGCGTCTGCGCAAGGTTGACGAAATCCTGAACTCGGAAGGCTCCGGCTATTCCAAGAAGGAACGCCTGAACCTTGAGCGCGAGCGCGAAAAGCTTGAAAAGGCTCTCGGCGGTATTCGCGATATGGGCGGCGTTCCGGACCTGATGTTCATCATCGACACCAACAAGGAAAAGATCGCGATCGAAGAAGCCAAGCGTCTTGGCATTCCGGTCGTTGCGATCATCGACAGCAACTGCGACCCTGACCATATCGACTACCCGATCCCGGGTAACGACGACGCATCGCGCGCCATCTCGCTTTATTGCGACCTGATCGCCCGCGCTGCCATCGACGGTATCGCACGTCAGCAGGGCGCTTCCGGCCGCGACATCGGCGCTGCCGAAGAAGCTCCGATCGAGCCCGCTCTCGAAGACGAGGCTGGCGCCTGATTTAGGCCCTGTCTGGCGGCGATTTCTTGATCGCCGTCTCCTCGACCAGGATATGACAAGGCCGTCAAAGACCTTCAATGGGTTGACGGCCTTGTTCGTTTCAAGCGCTCCGCCGCGTTTTTTTAAGAACCCGCTGGCGTCCGATGTGGTTGAAACGGAAGGCAGTCTTCATAACGCTGTCACACTTCGGCGGCACCCATCATTTCGATGTATGGAGACGCCGCAGCACTTGGGAATGCGCATACCCCTTTCCTGAAATCCTCTCCGGTTTCAAAGGGTGTGCGGCCGGGTACACTCATCACCCAGAACTTCGGCACGGCAAATTCAGCCGGCTGACCGATCGAACCGATAAGAGGCAAACAATGACCGAAATCACAGCCGCAATGGTGAAGGAACTGCGCGAGAAATCCGGCGCAGGCATGATGGACTGCAAGAAGGCTCTTGCCGAAACCAATGGCGACATGGAAGCGGCGATCGACTGGCTGCGCGCCAAGGGCATCGCAAAGGCCGACAAGAAGTCCGGCCGTACGGCTGCCGAAGGTCTGATCGGCGTCGCCACCATAGGTCACAAGGCTGTTGTTGTCGAACTCAACTCCGAGACCGACTTCGTTGCCCGTAACGACGCGTTCCAGGACCTCATCCGCGGTATCGCCCAGGTTGCCCTCTCCACCGACGGCACCGTTGAGGCTGTTTCCGCCGCCAACTATCCTGCAACCGGCAAGAACGTTGCCGACAGCATCAAGGACGCGATTGCCACCATCGGCGAAAACATGACGCTGCGCCGCTCTGCAGCGCTTGAAGTTCCGCACGGCGTTGTCGCGACCTACGTCCACAACGCTGCCGGCGACGGCATCGGCAAGCTCGGCGTTCTCGTTGCCCTGAAGTCGGAAGGCGACAAGGCTGTCCTGAACTCCATCGGCCGCCAGGTTGCCATGCACATCGCTGCAACCAACCCGCTCGCCATCCGCGCTGAAGAAGTCGACGCCGCCGTTGCTGAGCGCGAACGCAACGTCTTCATCGAGCAGGCCCGCGAATCCGGCAAGCCGGAAGCCATCATCGAAAAGATGGTTGATGGCCGCATGCGCAAGTTCTTCGAAGAAGTCGCCCTTCTGTCGCAGGCTTTCGTCATCAACCCGGACATCACCGTCGGCGCTGCCGTCAAGGAAGCTGAAAAGGAAGCTGGCGCTTCCATCGAAGTGACCGGCATGGTTCGCCTGCTGCTCGGCGAAGGCGTCGAGAAGGAAGAAAGCGATTTCGCAGCAGAAGTCGCCGCAGTCGCCAAGGGCTGATTATATTTACCCAATCTTGGGAAAACGGGAGGGCATCGCGTGACAACGCGGTGCCCTTCGTGTATCCGCGTTTCGGTTACATTTCCGAGGAGTCATGATGTCTTCCAAGCCGATCTACAAACGTGTTCTTCTCAAGGCTTCCGGCGAAGCCCTTATGGGTGATCAGGGTTTCGGTATCGATGTGGCGGTGGCCGACCGGATCGCCTCCGATATTGCCGAAGCAAGGGCGATGGGTGTTGAAGTCGGCGTCGTCGTTGGCGGCGGCAATATTTTCCGCGGCGTGGCCGTCGCATCCAAGGGTGGCGATCGCGTCACCGGCGACCATATGGGCATGCTGGCAACCGTCATCAACGCGCTGGCGCTTGCAACCTCGCTTCGCAAGCTCAGCATCGACACCGTTGTTCTCTCCGCAATCGCCATGCCTGAAATCTGTGAGAGCTTCTCGCAGCGTGCAGCTCTTCACCATCTTGCCCAGGGTCGCGTGGTGATTTTTGCCGGCGGCACCGGCAATCCGTTCTTCACCACCGATTCCGCCGCAGCCCTGCGCGCTGCGGAAATGGGCGCGGAGGCCATCTTCAAGGGCACCCAGGTGGACGGTATCTATTCCGCCGATCCGAAGAAGGACCCGACGGCCACTCGTTTCGATGAGCTGACTCATAGCGAAGTGCTCGGCAAGGGCCTGGCGGTGATGGATATCGCGGCTGTCGCGCTTGCCCGCGAAAACCACATCCCGATCATTGTCTTCTCGATCCATGAGAAGGGCGGTTTCGCACAGATATTGACCGGCGGCGGCCGCAAGACCATCGTGCACGACAAGTAATCAAAAAAACATGCCGCCCCCCGGGGGCGAATTCCGGCCGCTATGGCCGACAGAGATGGAGTATCTAGATGAGTGGTATTGACCTCAACGATATCAAGCGCCGCATGGATGGCGCCATCAATGCGTTCAAGAGCGATATAGCATCGCTGCGCACCGGTCGTGCTTCGGCCAACATTCTCGACCCCGTGACCATTGAGGCCTACGGCTCGCGCGTGCCGCTCAACCAGGTGGCAAACATCACCGTTCCCGAGCCGCGCATGCTTGGCGTCAACATCTGGGACAAGTCGATGGTCAACGCCGTCGACCGCGCCATTCGCGAATCCAATCTCGGTCTCAACCCGATCGTCGACGGCCAGAACCTCAGAATTCCGCTGCCTGAACTCAACGAAGAGCGCCGCAAGTCGCTCGTCAAGGTGGCCCACGACTATGCCGAAAAAGCAAAGGTGGCGATTCGCCATGTGCGCCGCGACGGCATGGACGGCCTGAAAAAAGCCGAAAAAGATGGCGACATCGGTCAGGACGAAAGCCGTGGACAGTCCGAAAAGGTCCAGAAAATGACCGACGACACGATTTCCGAGATTGAACGCTTGCTTGGCGAGAAGGAAAGAGAAATCATGCAGGTCTGATATCGCTTGCGATAGACCTGTATTTTATTCGTTTTAATTCCGCACTGCCTGTTACTGGATCGATATGCCGACGACGACACGTTCCTCAATACCCGAGCACGTCGCCATCATCATGGATGGAAATGGGCGTTGGGCAAAACAGCGCGGTCTTCCGCGCGTGATGGGGCATCGCCGCGGGGTTGAGGCCGTGCGCGAAACCGTGCGTGCGGCCGGCGACTGCGGCATCAGCTATCTCACGCTTTTCGCTTTCTCCTCGGAAAACTGGCGCAGGCCCGAGTCCGAGGTGAGCGATCTGATGGGGCTTCTGAAGGCCTTCATCCGGCGCGACCTTGCGGAACTGCATCGTGAAAACGTTCGTGTGCGCATCATTGGCGACCGACAGGGCCTGAAAAACGACATCCGCTCCCTTCTCGAAGAGGCGGAGCAGATGACGGCTGATAATACCAAGCTGACGCTGGTGATCGCTTTCAATTACGGCAGCCGTGACGAGATTACCCGCGCCACTATGGCGATTGCCCGCGATGTCGCGGAAGGCCGGCTGGATGCCGCATCGATTACGCCAGAGATGATTTCGGCGAGACTTGATACGTGCGGAATGCCGGATCCGGATCTCATCATCCGCACCAGCGGCGAAGAGCGCCTGTCGAATTTCCTGCTCTGGCAGGCGGCCTATTCCGAGTTCCTGTTCGTTCCCGAATATTGGCCCGATTTCGACCGGCAGCTGTTCTTTTCCGCAATCGAGCAATATGCAACGCGTAATCGCCGCTTCGGCGCCATCGCCGAGCAGGTTGCCGTGGCAGGCGCCTGATGAGCCGTGAACTCAGACTGCGGATAGTCTCCGCAATCGTCATGGCGGCGGTCATTCTGGCCGCCACTTGGTATGGCGGCATTCTGTTCCGCATCGTGGCCGGTCTTCTGGCGATCCTCATCTATTATGAATGGTCGACGGTTACCCGGCTGTCCGAAACCAATTCCACAGGCAATGCCTGGGGCTGGTTCGCGGTTGCCGTCATCGCCGGCAACACGATTTTTGGCGAACCGTCACTCGATCTGCCGCTGCTGTCAGGTTTTACGCTGACGGCAGCGCTTTTCCCCGTTCTGCGCGGCAGGAACTGGTGGCTGGTGGGCGGCATCATCTATGCCGGTCTCAGCGGCATTTCGCTGGCTGCCATTCGTGGTGACGAGTTGACCGGATTCGTCTCCATCCTGTTCATTTTTGCCGTTGTCTGGTCGACGGATATTCTTGCTTATTTCGTCGGGCGCGCCATTGGCGGACCAAAGCTCGCACCGGCGATTTCTCCCGGCAAGACCTGGTCCGGCGCGATTGGTGGGGCCGTGGCCGCGCTGATCGGCGGCGGTGTGGTATCGCTCGCCTATCACGGCAGGATCAGTCTGCTGGTACTCGGGCTCGCCTTCATCCTCTCGGTCTTCAGCCAGATAGGTGATCTTTTCGAATCCTTCGTGAAACGGCGTTTCCAGGTCAAGGATTCCAGCCATCTCATCCCGGGCCATGGCGGCTTCATGGACCGTGTTGACGGTCTTGTTTTCGCCTGCTTTACGGTATTCCTCATTGCTTTCGTGCATGCGGCGGCAACCGGCGACGTGCCCGGATCGGGCGGCGGTCTCCTGCCGGGCTTTTAAGCGGCGCGAAAGGTCACGACATAAAGGGCAGATTGTCATGAACACAGTAATGGCGGCGACCGGTTTTCTGACCGGCTACATCGTGCCCTTCATCCTGGTGCTTTCACTGCTCGTTTTCGTCCATGAAATGGGCCACTATCTCGTCGGTCGCTGGAGCGGCATCCGCTCCACCGCATTCTCCATCGGTTTCGGCCCGGAACTGATCGGCTTTACCGACCGGCATGGCACGCGATGGAAGATTTCCGCGATCCCTCTCGGTGGCTACGTCAAGTTCTTCGGCGACGAAGATGCGGCGAGCAAGCCGAATAGTTCCGGCATGTCGCATATGTCGCTCGAGGAGAGGGCGCAGACACTTGCCGGTGCAAAATTGTGGAAACGGGCGGCGACGGTTGCGGCGGGCCCTATCGCCAACTTCATCCTGGCGATCCTCATCTTTGCGGTTCTGTTCGGTGTATATGGCCGGATGATCGCCGATCCTGTTGTCGCCGAGGTGCGTGAAAACAGTGCCGCCGCAGCGGCAGGCGTGCGCCCCGGTGACCGTCTGGTGGCGATCGACAGCGAAAAAGTCATGACCTTCGAAGATGTCCGCCGTTACGTCGGCATCCGGCCGGGCACGCCGATCACCGTGACTGTCGAGAGGGCAGGCGAGGAGTTGAAGCTGCCGATGGTTCCGACCCGCACCGAGACCACGGACCAGTTCGGCAACAAGCTGGAAATGGGCATCATCGGCATCGTGACCAATCAGACCAGCGGCAATTTCCGCCATATTGAATATTCGCCGTCTGAGGCCCTGCTTGAGGGCGTGCGGGAGACGGGCCATGTCATCACCGGCACCTTCAACTATATCGGCAATCTCGTGACCGGCCGCATGAATGCCGATCAGCTCGGTGGTCCGGTGCGCGTTGCACAGGCATCCGGCCAGATGGCAACACTCGGCATCGCCGCCGTCATCCAGCTCGCTGCCGTGCTTTCAGTGTCGATCGGACTTCTGAACTTGATGCCTGTCCCGGTTCTGGACGGTGGGCACCTGGTGTTTTATGCCATCGAGGCCATCCGCGGCAGGCCACTTGGCGCCGGCGCGCAGGAAGTTGCGTTCCGTATCGGAATGGCGATGATTCTGGGTCTTATGGTTTTTGCAACATGGAATGATATCAGCAGCTTGATCGGCTGAGGATTGTGTTTTAACGGTTTTGTTAGGAGCTTGTTTACCTTGTTTTTATGCCGAAGTGGCGAATGAGCCACTCTGGATCACGAAGTAAACAGAATTTAACGTTCTGACTTGCTTGTAGGGGAAAAGCAGGTAAAACGACGCACATGGCCGGAGTCGGGTTCCGCCCGCTGAGGGACAACGTAAAAAGGTAAGATTTGAAATGAAGGCTGGTTCAAGATTTTTGAACGCGGTGTCGGCGGTTGCGCTGTCTGCTGGTGTTTCTTCGGTTGCGGGCCTTGGCGTGCTTGCCTCTGCTGGTGCTGCACATGCAGCCGTTATCAGCAAGATCGATGTTCGCGGGGCCGAGAGGTCCGGTGCGGACTCCGTGCGTTCCAACATCACCATTGCGCCGGGTAAAAACTTTTCCAATTCGGATATCGATGAATCGGTGAAGCGTCTTTACGCCACCGGTTACTTCTCGAATGTCTCCATGCGCGTTTCCGGCAGCACGCTGGTCGTAACCGTCAATGAGAACCAGCTGGTCAACCAGGTGGTCTTCAACGGCAACCGCAAGATCAAGGACGACAAGCTCGCCGGCATCGTGCAGACCCAGTCGCTCGGCCCATTCAATCAGGCGATCGTGACTGCGGATATTGCCCGCATCAAGGAAGCTTATGGCGCGATCGGCCGCAGCGATGTCGAAATCACCACCCAGACCGTTTCCGTCGGTCAGGGCCGCGTGAACATCGCTTTCGTCATCAACGAAGGTGAGCGCACCAAGATCGGCCGCATCGATTTCGTCGGCAACAATTCCTATAGCGACGGTCGTCTGGCCGCCGTCATCAATACCAAGAAGTCCAACATGCTGTCGTTCCTGACACGTAAGGACGTCTATAATGAGGACAAGCTGCGCGCCGACGAAGAGGCGCTGCGCCAGTTTTATTACAACCGCGGTTATGCCGACTTCCGGGTCGTGTCGTCCGATGCTGTGCTGGACGAGTCCAAGAACGAATACACCATCTCCATCACGGTGGATGAAGGCAAGAAATACGACTTCGGTAACGTCGCTGTCGAATCGACCGTTCCGGGTGTCGATGGTTCTGAACTGCAGGGTCTCGTTGAAACCCGCCAGGGCGCCAGCTACAGCGCCAAGGAAGTTCAGCAGAGCATGGAAGCGATTTCCAAGCGCGTTGCCGGTGAAGGTTATCCCTTTGCTCGCGTAACGCCGCGCGGTGACCGCGACATGTCCGGCAACACCATCGGTGTGACCTATATCGTCGATCAGGGCGAGCGCGCCTATGTCGAGCGTATCGAAATCCGCGGCAACACCCGCACGCGTGACTATGTCATCCGTCGCGAATTCGATATTTCCGAAGGTGATGCATTCAACCAGACGATCATCACGGCGGCAAAGCGCCGTCTCGAAGCGCTGGGTTATTTCTCGAAGGTCAACATCTCGACCGCCGGCGGCAGCGCGCCTGACCGCGTCGTCATCGTGGTTGATGTCGAGGATCAGTCGACGGGTTCGTTCGGTATCGGTGCAGGTTATTCGCAGAACGACGGCGTTCTGCTTGAGGCATCCATCGAAGAAAAGAACTTCCTCGGTCGCGGCCAGTACATCCGTCTCGCCGCCGGTGCGGGCGAAGACGATGCGCGCAGCTACACGCTGTCCTTCACCGAGCCGTATTTCCTTGGCTACCGTCTGGCCGCAGGTTTCGACCTGTTCAAGAGCCAGAGCCGCAGCGAAGACTATTATGATTACGACGAACAGGGCTTCGCGCTGCGTGTGACCGCGCCGATCACCGAAGACCTCTCGACGACGTTCAAATATACCTACAAGCAGCTCAACTATGATGGTGAGGGCGATTGGGAAACCGGCAGCAATCTTGCTGAACCCTATAAGGCTCTGATCCGTGGTGGCGACTGGACTCAGTCCATCATCTCCAACACGCTGAACTACAATACGCTCGACGACCGCAACATGCCGCGCGAAGGCTGGCAGGCTGCCCTGACGAACGAATTTGCGGGCCTCGGCGGCGATTCCGAATATTACAAGATCTACGCCAAGGCGCGCTTCTATTACACGCTGTCGGACGAGTACGATGTCATCGGCTCGATCACCGGTCAGGCGGGTCATGTTGTTCCGACTGGCGACAATCTGCTGGTATTCGATCAGTTCAAATTCGGCGGCCGTCAGGTTCGCGGCTTCAAGAACGACGGTATTGGCCCGCGCATCGGTAACGACTCCATCGGCGGCACGACCTACTTCGCAGCTTCTGCTGAAGTTACCGCCCCGATGCCTGGCGTTCCGGAAGATTTCGGCCTGCGTCTGGCTGGTTTCGTCGATGCCGGTACGCTTTATGGCAACAAGGTCGCCAACAGTGCAGGTGTAAAGGATGACAACTCCATCCGCGCATCCGCTGGTATCGGCGTGATGTGGGCATCGCCCTTCGGTCCGATCCGTGTTGACTATGCTGTGCCGATCGCCAAGGAAGACTACGACGAGGAACAGCGTTTCCGGTTTGGCATGTCCAACACTTTCTGATATCGGCAGTCCAGAACTGCAACTTTGAACGTTCTGGAGTTTCCGGCTAATGGAATACAACGCCTTTTTTCCGCCCCACGATGGATTGCGATTGAAAGACATCGCAGACCGTTTTGGGGCGGAACTGTCTGATGAGGCGGCAGGTGAGCGGATTATCAGGTCCGTCGCGCCGGTCTACCGGGCAAAACCCGATCAGCTCTGCTATATTCTCTCCCGCAAGAACCGCGATGAGTTGGTAAGCTGCGAGGCTGGCGCCGTCATTTGCGACGCTGCGCTGGCGAATATGGTGCCGTCTCACATTCCTGCACTGATCTCGAAAAATCCGCATACGCTTTTTGCGCAGGTGGGTGCCTTGCTGCATCCCTCCGCCATGCGTCCCGCGACGATTGCGCCGATGGAGACCGAGATTTCTCCGGCCGCCCATGTCGATCCGTCGGCGAAGCTGGAGGCGGGCGTAATCGTTGAGCCGCTCGCCGTGATCGGCGCCGGCGCTCATATTGGTGCCGGTACACGGATTGGCCCCGGTGTCATCATCGGGCCGCATGTGCAGGTGGGGCGCGATTGCACCATTTCCGGTGGTGCGAGCATTCTGGTCGCCCTCATCGGCAACAATGTGATTATCCATAATGGCGCACGCATCGGTCAGGATGGGTTCGGTTACGCTCCCGGTCCCCGCGGCATGCTTAAAATCGTGCAGATCGGCCGGGTCATCATTCAGGACAATGTCGAGATCGGCGCCAATACCACGATCGATCGCGGCACCATGGATGACACCGTCATCGGCGAAGGCACAAAGATCGATAACCAGGTCCAGATTGGTCACAACGTGCGCATCGGCCGCCATTGTGGCATCGTCAGCAAGGTCGGCATTGCGGGCAGCACCCGCATTGGCGATGGCGTGATGATCGGCGGCGCGGCGGGCGTCAATGGCCATATCACCATTGGTGATGGTGTGCAGATCGCGGCGATGAGTGGTGTTGTCGCCGATGTTCCGGCCGGCGCCCGTTACGGCGGAACGCCCGCACGTCCGATGAAATATTTCCTGCGCGACATGGCCGAAATTCTGGCGCGCGCTGAAGCGCGTGATAAAAAAACAGGAGAAAAAAACAATGACTGAAGAAACGAAGACGACGCTCGGCGCGGCTGACATTCTGGAAGTCATGAAGCTTCTGCCGCATCGTTACCCATTCTTGTTGATCGACAAGATCATCGATATCGATGGTAACAACTCGGCGACCGGCATCAAGAACGTCACGGTCAACGAACCGCATTTCACCGGCCATTTCCCGGATCGGCCGATCATGCCGGGCGTTCTGATCGTCGAAGCCATGGCGCAGACGGCAGGCGCGATATGCGCCCGCAGTCAGGGCGAGGGCGGCCATCTGGTCTACTTCATGACAATCGACAATGCGCGTTTCCGCAAACCCGTGATCCCCGGCGATCGTCTGGAAATCCACGTCGTCAAGCAGCGTCAGCGCGGCAATGTGTTCAAATTCCATTGCGAGGCGAAGGTTGACGGCGCCCTGGTGGCGGAGGCTGATGTCGGCGCGATGATGATCCCCGAGGACCAGCAATGAGCCGGATAGCCGCCTCGGCCAAAATTCACCCGACCGCCGTTGTCGAAGACGGTGCGGTTATCGGTGAAAATGTCGTCATCGGCGCGCTCAGCTATGTTGGCGCAAAGGTCACGCTGCACGACGACGTCATATTGCACAATCATGCCGTCGTTTCAGGCCTGACCATCATCGGCCGTGGATCGGTGATCCACCCCATGGCCGTCATTGGAGGCACCCCGCAGGCGGTTCGCCACGACGGATCGGAAACGACGCTCGAGATCGGCGAACGCTGTGTCATGCGCGAAGGCGTTACGATGAACGCCGGCAGTTCGGATGGTGGCGGCAAGACCATTGTCGGTGACGATAATCTGTTCCTTGCCAATTCGCATGTGGCGCATGATTGCCGCCTCGGCAATCACATCATCCTGTCGAACAATGTGATGCTGGCGGGCCATGTCACCATTGAAGACCGTGCTATCCTGGGCGGCGGCTGCGCCGTGCACCAGTTTACCCGCATCGGCCGTCAGGCCTTTATCGGCGGGCTGTCGGCCGTCAATTACGATGTCATTCCCTATGGCATGCTGAACGGCAATCCCGGAATTCTTGGCGGCCTCAATGTGGTCGGCATGACGCGTGCCGGCATTGAACGGGCGGATATTCACAAGGTCCGGCGTGTCTACAAGCAGATATTCGAGGCTGAAGGCACAATCCGCGGCAACGCGGCGGCAATCGATCGTAATGAATATCTGGATTGCCCGCAGGCCCTCGAAGTCATCGATTTCATCGGCGCGGGCACCGACCGCGCGATCTCTTCGCCCAATCGGGGCAAGTGAGCCGTGACAGGCGGCGGGCGTCTTGCCATCGTGGCCGGTAGCGGCCAGCTGCCGCTTTATGTGGCGGCCGCGGCCCGCGAGATGGGTGAAAATCCCTTCATTGTGCGCCTGCGTGATGATTCCAGCTTCGACTGGAGCGGCTTCGACAATGCTGTCATCAGCGTGGGCGACGTGGCAGGGCTCGGCCGTTTGCTGCGTGAAAACCGGGTGGACCGCGTCGTGCTTTCCGGCGCCGTGGCTCGACGGCCGGAATGGCGGGAAATCCGCCCGACAGTCGGCATCGTGCTGAAACTGCCCTCCATCGTCCGCACGTTGCTGTCGGGCGGTGATGACGCCGTGTTGCAGATGGTGATCAAGGTCATCGGCACGCTCGGTGCAAAGGTCATCGGCGCCCACGAGATTACACCCGGCCTGCTTGCTACGACAGGCACTTTGGGCACCCAGAAACCCACAGACGAAGACCTGCGCGATATTCGCAAGGCGGCTGAGGCGGCACTTGCGCTTGGCACGCTTGATGTCGGGCAGGGAGCGGTGTCGGTTGGCGGTCGCATCGTTGCGCTGGAAGGCGTTGAGGGTACCGATGCCATGCTTGCACGTGTTGCGGCCCTGCGTGCCGAGGGCCGCATATCGCCCCGCCGCAGGGGTGTATTGGTGAAGCTTTGCAAACCGCAACAGGATATCCGCGCCGACCTGCCGACCATCGGTATCGAAACCGTGGAGAATGCGCAGAAAGCCGGCCTGGCGGGCATCGCCGTCGAAGCGGGACGGGCGCTGGTGCTTGACCGCGACGAGATGTTGAAAGCCGCCGATCAGGCGGGCATATTTGTCTGCGGCATCGATACATCACTCGGTAGTGATATGATCGGGGAGAGATGATCGGATGACGGCGACATTAAAAGTGGCGGTTATTGCCGGGGAAGTGTCCGGCGATCTTCTGGGCGCGGATTTGATCCGCTCCGTCAAAGCTCGATATCCGGGGTCCGTTGAGCTGATGGGCGTCGGCGGCGAGGCGCTGGAAGCGCAGGGACTGACCTCGCTGTTCGATTATTCCGAACTCTCCATCATGGGCTTCACGCAAGTCCTCAAAAAATTGCCGAAACTCATCGCGCGCATCAACCAGACTGCGCAGGCGATCATCGCCGCAAAGCCGGATATTCTGCTGATCATCGACAGCCCGGATTTCACGCATCGTGTTGCGAAAAAAGTCCGCAAACAATTGCCGAATCTGCCTGTTATCAACTACGTCTGCCCCAGCGTCTGGGCGTGGAAGGAATATCGCGCCACCGCGATGTTGTCCTATGTCGATCACGTTCTTGCCCTGCTGCCCTTCGAGCCGGAGGCGATGCGGCGTCTCGGCGGCCCGCCAACCACCTTTGTCGGCCATCGTCTCAGCGTCGATCCCGATGTGAAGGCGGTGCGGCAAAAGCGGGCGGAACGCTCCCTTCCGGCAAAAGGTGAAGCCAAAACCATTCTTCTGCTGCCCGGGTCGCGCTCCACGGAAACCACGCGGTTGATGGAGCCATTTAGAGAGGCCGCAAAGGCCTTTGTGGAACGCAACGGCCCAACCCGTTTCGTGTTGCCCACCGTGCCGCGTCAGGAAGACCGTATACGCGAGCTGGCGGCAACATGGCCGGAAGATATAAGGCCCAAAATCGGCATTGATTCCGCCTTCAAATGGAACGCCTTTGCGCGGGCCGATGCGGCGATCGCTGCGTCCGGTACTGTTATTCTCGAACTGGCGCTTGCCGGCGTGCCGACCGTTTCTGTTTATAAGACCGACTGGATTTTCACCATGCTCAGCAAGCGGGTAAAAACCTGGACGGGCGCGCTTCCGAACCTGATTGCCGACTACCCGGTTGTGCCGGAATATCTCAACGAGGTGGTGCGGCCAGGGTCCATGCTGCGCTGGGCCGAACGGCTTGCATCCGACACCACCGAGCGACGGGCGATGCTTGAGGGTTACGCTCTGGTGCAGCAGCGCTTGCACACCGATGTGCCTCCGGGCGAAACCGGCGCTGGCATCCTTCTCGATGTGTTTAACGCCCGCAGACAGCAAGGCTGATAGAGCTGGCCTTCGTAGCCGTTGGCCGAACGTGTTTCTCTTATCCAATAGAAAAAGGCCGGCGGATTTTCACCCGCCGGCCTTTGATGTTTTGATTCCCGGTTTAGCGCTTGGAAACCGGAACGTAGTCACGCTTGCCGGCGCCCGTGTAGAGCTGGCGCGGACGGCCGATGCGCTGCTGCGGATCTTCGATCATTTCGTTCCACTGTGCGATCCAGCCGACGGTGCGGGCGAGCGCGAAGAGAACGGTGAACATGGTGGTGGGGAAGCCGAGCGCCTTCAGCGTGATGCCGGAATAGAAGTCGACATTCGGGTAAAGCTTCTTTTCGACGAAGTAGGGGTCGGAAAGGGCGATCTTTTCCAGTTCCAGCGCAACCTGCATGATCGGATCGTCGGAATTGCCGGTGGCTTCCAGCACTTCATACATCGTCTTCTGCATGATCTTGGCGCGGGGGTCGTAGTTCTTGTACACGCGGTGGCCAAAGCCCATCAGGCGGAACGGGTCGTTCTTGTCCTTGGCGCGGGCGATGTATTCCGGAATACGGTCAACGGAGCCGATCTCGTTCAGCATGTTGAGCGCCGCTTCGTTGGCGCCGCCGTGAGCAGGGCCCCAGAGGCAGGCGATGCCAGCCGCAATACAGGCGAACGGGTTCGCACCCGAAGAACCGGCAAGACGCACCGTGGAGGTGGAAGCGTTCTGCTCGTGGTCGGCATGCAGGATGAAGATGCGGTCCATGGCGCGGGCCAGAACCGGATCGACCTTGTAATCCTCGCAGGGCACGGCAAAGCACATGTGCAGGAAGTTGGAAGCGTAATCCAGGTCGTTCTTCGGGTAAACGAAGGGCTGACCGATATGGTACTTGTACGCCATGGCGGCGATCGTCGGCATCTTCGCGATCATGCGCAGCGAAGCGACCATGCGCTGGTGCGGATCGGTAATGTCGGTCGAGTCGTGATAGAAGGCCGAGAGCGCGCCGACCGTGCCGCACATGACGGCCATCGGATGCGCATCGCGACGGTAGCCGGTGAAGAAGCGGCTCATCTGCTCATGCACCATGGTGTGGCGCGTAACGCGGGTGTCGAAGTCCTTCTTCTGCGCAGCCGTCGGCAGTTCGCCGTAAAGCAGCAGATAGCAGGTTTCCAGGAAGTCGCCCTGTTCGGCAAGCTGCTCGATCGGGAAGCCGCGGTGAAGGAGAACACCTTCGTCACCATCGATATAGGTGATCTTGGATTCGCAGGAGGCCGTCGACGTGAAACCCGGGTCGTACGTGAAGGAGCCCGTGTGCTTGTAGAGCGTGGCGATATCGACGACGCTTGGTCCAATCGTGCCTTCCCTGACCGGGAGTTCCACCTGCTTTTCGCCAAGTGTCACTGTAGCGCTTTTTTCCGTCATACTGATCCTCCGAGAACATGCGGGTGGAGGCGTTGAGACACGCCTCGCGGTTAAGCGTCTACCGATTAGCTATATGATCCTTGCGCCGATGCCAAGCTATTCGAAGGTCAAATTGTGCATTGCGGCAAACGCAATTACGTTGCTTGCGGCTTTATCGGCCATGGCAATTCAATCTCGGTCAACGCAACATTAAAGGAAAGGATTGCAATCCTTCCCGCTGCCCTGCAAACCTGTTTCCGGTGCGGCAGGGGCGCGGCGCGGATTGCTTGGTCAAGGGGAAAAAAAGCATTTCGGATATGCCGAAACGTTGCAGGGTGGCTTGCCCGGCGCGCATGAAATCCTGTTTCCCGTTCACCGCGCCGGCGATGTTGTGGCTTGTGATTTGCCCACCCTTGCTGTCAGGCGGAATCTCAAGGCAGTCATCGCCGGAAAGGTTGCCGACTGCGTCGCCGAGGAGCGCGCATTCGGCCATGATTTCCTTTTTGTTCCCGTCCTCATCGGCTGCGGCGCGATCCTGTGGTTTTCCCTTGATGTCACGCCGTCCTTGCCCGCTCTCGCAATCATATTCCTGCTTGCCGCCGGTCTGGCGCTGCTTACCCGGTATAATAACGGCCTGTCGGCGGCGGCCTGCGGCGCTGGCGCTTTTCTTCTGCTGGGCATGCTTCTGGCAGATATTGAAACCCGGCGAGCGGGAACAGTGGTGCTGGATACCCCGGTTACAACCACCATCACCGGCACGGTGGTTCGCCGGGAGGTGGATGCGCGCGGCTCCTGGCGATATGTTATTCAGCTGGCTGCGACCGAAGCGCCGGCATTGTCGCGCCCGCCGACGAGAATTTCGCTGCTTTCCCGTGGCGGAGGTGAGCCGGTCGCACTTGGCGCGACCATTCAAGGCAAGGCCCGGCTGTCGCCACCTTCCGGTCCAGCCTTGCCGGGTCTGAACGACTTTGCCTTCGCTTCCTATTTCAAAGGCATAGGTGCGACCGGATTTTTCTACAAGCCGCCGCAGGCGCTGATATCACCAAAGGGAGACATGAAAGGCGAAACGCGTTGGCTGGAATGGGCGGATATGCGGCTTTATGGCCTGCGCAGCGCCATTGCAGAGCGCATCCGCAACACCATTGGCGGTGACGCCGGAGCCTTCGCCGCGTCCATTGTCACCGATGAGAGACAGGCGATCTCGGCACCCACGATGGAAGCATTGAGGCTTTCCGGCCTTGCCCATATCGTCGCCATATCCGGGCTGAACATGGCGCTCGCCGCAGGCATTTTCTTTGTGGGGTTCAGGCTGACCTTCAGCCTTTTTCCCGCCTTTGCTCAGCGCTGGCCCGTCAAGAAGATTTCGGCTTTCGCGGCGCTCTTGATGACGCTCGCCTATTACCTGATTTCCGGTTTCGCCGTCTCCGCCGAGCGTGCCTGGCTGATGATGTCGGTGATGCTGATCGCGGTCCTTTTTGATCAGCCGTCGCTCAGCCTCCGCAATGTGGCTATTTCGGCTCTCATCATCCTCGGTTTTTCGCCTTCGGAAATCATGGGGCCGAGTTTCCAGATGTCGTTTGCCGCGACCATCGCGCTCGTATCCACCTATGCCTGGTGGGGCCGCCGGCGCAGCGATCACGAGCGACTGTTGATCGGACGCAGACCGGTATGGATGACGGCGGCGCAAATGGCAGGCACCGTCATTGGCGGCGTCATCACCACATCGTTGATTGGCGGACTTTCGACGGCGATCTATTCGGCAGAGCATTTTCACCGTGTCACCACCTATGGACTTTTTGCCAATCTGGCCGCCATGCCGCTGATGTCGCTGATCGTCATGCCCTTTGGCCTGCTCGCCATGCTGCTGATGCCGCTCGGGTTGGATGCGCCATTCCTGAAGATCATGGGCTATGGCATGGCGCTCGTCATCGAAGTCGCCAATGAAGTGGCGTCCTGGGGCGGCAGCGCGGCGACGGGGCGGCCACATGAGTGGTTCATTGGCCTCGGCTCAGCAGGCTTCCTGCTGCTGACCTTGCTGCGCAGCCGGCTTGCATTGCTTGGTATTCCGCCTCTTGTCTCCGCCTTCGGCCTGTCGGCGGCCGTGGCCTATCGCGATGTCCCGGATCTGCTCATTCACGAGGATGGGGAGTTGGTGGCGCTGCTGGAAGACGGCAAGGCCTATACGACAAAAACGCGACCACAGGGCTTCGTATACGGCCAGTGGCAAAGAGCACTCCTGTTGCCGGAACAGCCTGCGCCACCGGTCATTCTTAAAGCGGATGCCGCAGTAACCAGTGTAGGCTTGACCGCAAAATCAACACTTACGCCGGAGGAGATGAGGGCGGTGATGCGGCAGATGACGGCAGCGCTGAAAGATGCGCAACCCGGCGTCTTCACCTGCAGCAAAGGCATATGGTGCGTGGCGCGCGCCAGGAGCGGGGAGTGGATCGTCGTTCTGGAAGATGGCCGGTTTGCCGGAAAAGCCTGCGATATCGCCGATATTGTCGTCGTTTCCCGCAGGACCTCGTTTTCAAAATGCCGCTCAGGAGCGCTGTTGCTGAACCGCGATACTTTGCGGCGTACAGGTTCGGTAGAAATAAACTTTGCCGGCAGCGATCAGTCTGCGGTCGTCGGACGACTACGCGCAGCGATTGCCGGGGCGAACAGGCCATGGAGCGAGCACCGCTACTACGACTGGAAAAGCGACCGCTTCGAATACGAGGTGCCGGAACCGGTCAGGCAGTTGCTGACGGCATCGCAATAAACGCCGTCAGCAGTGATATTCAGACCTTCACGCGCAGATCGTCAGTCAATGCGCCAATGCCGCTGATTTCCTGTTCATGCGCCGCATCGCGCCAGATCTCCTTCAATCCGGCCTCATACCACTCACGCATGGCAGGCAGGGTGAGCAGCCGATCGCAATAGACTTTTGCCGCAGATGAAAGATCGGCGCCATAGGTCTGGAAACGGAACGCCACGGGGCAGAAAAAAGCATCGACCGCCGTGAATTTCTGACCGGCAAGATAGGGACCGCCGAATTTTGCCAGACCTTCGCTCCATAACGCATCGATGCGCTTTATGTCTGCCGCAAGCCTGGCATCGCCACCCTTCGGCTTGACCCGAATACCGACCGACATGGGATAAAGATTGCGCAGTGAGGAAAAGCCGGCATGCATTTCGCTCGCCGCCGAACGCGACCATGCCCGCGCCTGCTTGTCGCTCGCCCAGACGCCCTGGTGCCGTTCTGCGAGATATTCGGCGATCGACAGCGTTTCCCATATCGTCACGCCATCATCGACAAGGCAGGGCACCTTACCGGTCGGCGAGAAGCTGGAAAAGGCGACACCTTCGCCAAACGGAACAAGTTTCTCATCAAAGGCGATACCGAGCGTGCGCATCAACACCCACGGCCGCAGCGACCATGAGGAGTAGTTCTTGTTGGCGATATATAGATCGTACATGGCTTATCTCCCGGATATGACGCGCATTTCTATACCTGTCGGGGCATGATGGAATACCGAAAATAATCCATGGCACCCATAAGTCGCGTTGATGAATGACGGGGGCTTTGCACCGAGTATCACCATTTGGTGGCAGCGCCAGGCCAGCCGCATCCCCCAGCGTAAACGAACTCACGCTACCAGATGTCCACGGCATATGACGCAGTGGTGGCAACAGGCCGGGGGCAAGGCCGTAACAACGATATCCATATGAAACTGGAACTGATCTTTACCAGACAGAATGCGACTGTCTGCTGGAAGCATAAGATTGCGCGACACTCGCATGGTCAGCCGAATTCCGGAATTGCCGTCATCTTCGACAGGAGCCGTCTCATGACGACGCCCGTCTTGAGAGGATGACGGTTAAATCAGATCAATGGTAACGGCGTATAAGTCCGACCAGCTTGCCCTGAATTTTTACCCGATCAGGCCCGAAGATACGGGTTTCATAAGCGGGGTTGGCCGCTTCCAGCGCGATGGAAGCGCCCTTGCGGCGGAAACGCTTCAGCGTCGCTTCCTCGTCATCCACCAATGCCACGACGATATCGCCCGGATTGGCGGTATTGCTGTTGCGGATGATGACGGTATCGCCGTCGAAAATCCCGGCCTCGATCATCGAGTCGCCCTTAACTTCGAGCGCGTAATGTTCACCCGAACCCAGCATGTCGACCGGCACGGCAACATCATGCGTATTGTTCTGAATGGCGGAAATCGGCACGCCGGCGGCGATGCGACCCATGACCGGAACGGTGACCGCGCCGCCGAGATCGTTGGCGGGCGCCTTGGGCGCCGGTGCGGGTTCTGGCGCCTTCGGCTTTCCGAGGCTGCCTTCGATGACGCTTGGAGAAAAGCCGCGCTGCGGCCTCGCGCCCGGCGCATAGGCCTCCGGCAGCTTGATGACTTCCAGCGCCCGCGCCCTGTTAGGTAGCCGGCGAATAAAGCCGCGCTCTTCGAGGGCGGTAATCAGCCGGTGGATGCCGGATTTGGAAGCAAGATCGAGTGCGTCCTTCATTTCATCGAAGGAGGGCGGCACGCCGGACTCTTTCATTCGTTCATGAATGAAGAGAAGCAATTCCTGCTGTTTGCGCGTGAGCATGAGGAAAACACCCTTGAGAATCGTCGTTGAAGTCGCGAAACAAATACAGAACGAACACTATATGTTCCATATGTGTTCCGCAATCCCCTAAAATTTCGTGAAGCTGCTATCTGTTGTTTTGATGATTTGCCTGAAAGCACGAAATTGTGCTTTTCTGCCGTCCTAACTGTTCCGGCATGGCCATGCCGCATGCGACAGCAGGAAGCAGGGAAATGACGAAACCGTACCGCATCGACCATCTCGTACTGCCTGTGGATGTCCTAGATATTGCCGTTATTCGCCTTGGAAACTTGGGATTTACAGTAGCGCCAGCGGCTCTTCACCCGTTTGGCACACAGAATGCCTGCGTTTTTTTCGCCGACGGCACGTATCTGGAGCCTCTCGTTATTGCTGATCCGGCTAAATATAATGCCTCGATTGGCCGGAAAGATGTGTTTACCGGGCGGGATCAGGCCTTCCGGAAACATGCCGGAGGGGAGGGATTTTCCGCACTGGTCGCTGCAACGCAGGACGCTCTTGGGGATCACGACCGATTCGTAGCCTCAGGCCTCTCGGCCGGAAATGTCTTTGAATTTTCGCGGCCAGTCAAAATGCCGGATGGTTCGCAGAGCGAGGCGGCTTTTCGGCTGGCTTTTGCAGCCAGTGGTTCCTCGGCGGATTTCTTTCTGTTCAGCTGTCAGCGGTTGCAGGCCTTGCCAGGCGACCGCGCGGCGCTGGAACGCCATGCCAACGGCGTTTCCGGCCTCAGCGAGATCGTGCTGTTTTCCGGTGGTGACGCGAATGCCGTGCAGCTGATCGAAACTGTGTTTGGCTGCGATGGAAAGATGTCTCCGGATGGTGATGTGGTTTTCGCAACCGGCAATGCCCGCATAAGATTGACGCGGAAACCGGTCTTTGACGGACTGGCCTTTAATGTTCCCGAGGAGGGCGGTGGCGGATTACGCGGCGCAGGCATCGTCTTTTCCGTTCGCGATCTTGCCGTGACACAGGCGGCACTTGCTGCTAATGGCGTGTCCAGCGCAGAAGCGGGCGGCCGGCTGGTGGTGCCCGCAGCGCCCGGTCAGGGTGTTGCCTTCGCCTTCGAGGAAAAATAATGAGCGTTACGAACAATCTCAAAGTCACCGCCGGCGATGGCGCCAGCAAGGTTTCCTTTTCCAATACCGAGCGTTTTTCGCTGATTGCCGGCCCCTGCCAGATGGAAAGCCGTGAACATGCCTTCATGATTGCGGGTGTGCTGAAGGAGCTTTGCGACAAGCTTGGAATTGGCCTCGTGTACAAATCCTCATTCGACAAGGCGAACCGCACCTCGCTTTCCGGCAAGCGCGGCATAGGCCTTGACAGTGCGATGCAGGTTTTTGCCGATCTCAAGAGGGAATTCGGCTTCCCGGTCCTGACCGACATTCACACCGAGGAACAATGCGCCATCGTGTCCGAAGTGGTGGATGTGCTGCAGATTCCGGCCTTTCTCAGCCGCCAGACCGATCTTCTCGTCGCCGCTGCCAAGACCGGCCGCGTCATCAACGTCAAGAAGGGCCAGTTTCTGGCGCCCTGGGACATGAGGAACGTGCTGGCCAAGCTGAATGAAAGCGGCAACCCGAATGTGCTTTTATGCGAGCGCGGTGCGTCCTTCGGTTACAACACGCTGGTCTCCGACATGCGCTCGCTGCCGATCATGGCCTCGCTCGGCGCGCCTGTTGTCTTTGACGCCACCCATTCCGTACAGCAGCCGGGCGGGCAGGGCGGCTCCACCGGCGGCCAGCGCGAATTCGTCGAGACGCTTTCGAGAGCGGCGGTGGCGGTTGGTGTCGCTGGCCTTTTCATCGAGACCCACGAGGACCCGGACAATGCGCCTTCCGACGGCCCCAACATGGTGCATCTGAAGGACATGCCGAAACTGCTGGAAAAGCTTCTGGCCTTCGACGCCATCACGAAAGCGTAAGAAACGGGTGCTACTCGTGCCAATCGATTTTAATGGCGGGCGCTCTGTTTCTGCCGCCCGCCGTCATTGTAATTTCTTCGCCATCGTCTAAGACAGGCGACGGAAAATATCTGTTCCATTCCCAAGGGAGAGACCATGACTGCCATTACCGATATCATCGCGCGCGAAATTCTCGACAGCCGCGGCAACCCGACCGTTGAAGTCGATGTTTACCTCGAAGACGGCTCCATGGGCCGTGCGGCCGTTCCCTCCGGCGCCTCGACAGGCGCACATGAGGCGGTTGAGCTGCGCGATGGCGGCAAGCGTTATCTCGGCAAGGGCGTGGAAAAGGCGGTTGAAGCCGTCAATACGGAAATCTTCGACGCTATCGGCGGTTTCGACGCTGAAAACCAGATCCAGATCGACCAGACGATGATCGCGCTTGACGGTACGCCGAACAAGTCGCGCATCGGCGCCAACGCCATCCTCGGTGTGTCTCTCGCTGTCGCCAAGGCTGCTGCCGAAGCCTCCGGTCTGCCGCTTTACCGTTATGTCGGTGGCCCGAACGCGCATCTGCTGCCGGTTCCGATGATGAACATCATCAATGGCGGCGCACATGCCGACAACCCGATCGATTTCCAGGAATTCATGATCCTGCCGGTTGGCGCGGAAAACATCCGCGAAGCCGTGCGCATGGGCTCGGAAGTGTTCCATACGCTGAAAAAAGAACTGTCCGCACAGGGCCACAACACCAATGTCGGCGATGAGGGCGGTTTTGCACCGGGTCTCGAAAGCGCGCCGGCTGCGCTCGATTTCATCATGAAGTCGATCGAAAAGGCCGGTTATCGTCCGGGTGAAGACATGTATATCGGCCTCGACTGTGCCTCGACCGAATTCTTCAAGAACGGAAAATACGTGCTCGAAGGTGAAGGCCGTACGCTGGAGCCCGGCGCAATGGCGGAATATCTCGCCGAACTCGTTGCCAAGTATCCGATCATCTCCGTCGAAGACGGCATGGCTGAAGACGACTGGGACGGCTGGAAGGCTCTGACCGATCTCGTTGGCAACAAGTGCCAGTTGGTTGGCGACGATCTCTTCGTCACCAACTCCGCCCGCCTTCGCGATGGCATCAAGATGGGCGTTGCAAACTCCATCCTCGTCAAGGTCAACCAGATCGGCTCGCTTTCCGAGACGCTGGATGCGGTCGAGACCGCGCACAAGGCCGGTTACACCGCCGTCATGTCGCACCGTTCGGGTGAGACGGAAGATTCCACGATCGCCGATCTCGCTGTCGCGACGAACTGCGGTCAGATCAAGACCGGCTCGCTTGCCCGTTCCGACCGGCTCGCAAAGTACAACCAGCTGATCCGCATCGAGGAAATGCTTGGCCCGCAGGCTGCCTACGCCGGCCGTTCGATCCTGCGCGGTTAACGTGTTTTCGCGGGGGCGGTAGAGTCTCGCTGAACGGTTGACCAAAGTTGACAGCAGGTCTGGCAACACATCCGACGTCATCCTCGGCCTTGTGCCGAGGATCTGCCAATGTCCCACCAAGTTGAGACGTTGCAGATGCTCGGGACAGGCCCGAGCATGACGAGGAGAGATTGACGGATTTCGTCAGCAGTTTGAGCCCGCCCTCCGGCGGGCTTTTTTTTATGCCCATTTGCCGATCGCAATTTAAGGTCAACGGATAGTTAAACAATCCGCTTTAGTCTCGAGACTCAAGGTTATGCGTTTTAAGGCTTCTCTGCGGCATGTGGACCAGACATCATAAAAAGAGACGATTCGGCCGTTTGATCGTTCCGGCCATCACGATCGCTTTTCTTTCCTATTTCGGCTATCATTCCATCCATGGCGACTTCGGCCTTCAGGCGACGGAGCGGCTGGAGCGGCAGCGTATTGCCAGAACCGCAGAGCTTGCAAAGCTGACGCAGGCGCGTGTAGCGCTGGAGCGGCAGGTGGAATTGCTGAGTGACGGCTCGCTGGAACGAGACATGATCGATGAAATTTCCCGTTACCAGCTGAATATGTCCCGCACGGACGAAATCGTCATCATGAACACATATTTCTAATTAACCGAAATCAGGTTAATTTAACATTTGTGATTTATTCACAGCATCTTAGCGTGAATATGTGCCATGCGTTTAAAGCATTGCTGCATGGCATTTTCTTGCATATGGTACGCGCCAATCTATCCATTCAAACGGCAACTCAGGGAGGGATGAATGGCGCCGCGAAAACCAGCGACCGTATCCGGCCGCAAGACCACGGCAAAGGCTGCAACCGAATTCACCGGCAAGAACAGCCCGGACTTCTCGAAGGAAGACGAACTTCACGCTTATCGTGAAATGCTGCTCATCCGCCGTTTCGAAGAAAAGGCCGGCCAGCTCTATGGCATGGGCTTTATCGGTGGTTTCTGTCACCTCTACATTGGCCAGGAGGCCGTCGTCGTCGGCATGCAGATGTCGCAGAAGGAAGGTGATCAGGTCATCACCGCCTATCGTGACCATGGCCACATGCTGGCTCTCGGCATGAGCGCCCGTGGCGTCATGGCCGAACTGACCGGCCGCAAGGGCGGCCTGTCGAAGGGCAAGGGCGGCTCCATGCACATGTTCTCCAAGGAGAAGCATTTCTATGGCGGCCACGGCATCGTCGGCGCACAGGTTTCGCTTGGAACCGGTCTTGCCTTCGCCAACCGTTATCGTGGCAACGACAATGTTTCCGTGACCTATTTCGGTGATGGCGCTGCCAACCAGGGCCAGGTCTATGAGAGCTTCAACATGGCTGCTCTCTGGAAACTGCCGATCATCTATATCGTTGAAAACAACCGTTATGCGATGGGCACCTCGACCGCCCGCGCCACCGCTCAGTCGAATTATTCGCTGCGCGGCCAGTCTTTCGGCATTCCCGGCATCCAGGTGGATGGCATGGATGTGCGCGCCGTCAAGGCCGCCGCCGACCAGGCACTGGAATATTGCCGCTCCGGCAAGGGTCCGATCATCCTGGAAATGTTGACCTACCGTTACCGTGGTCACTCCATGTCCGACCCGGCGAAATACCGTTCGAAAGACGAAGTGCAGAAGATGCGCTCCGAACATGACCCGATTGAGCAGGTCAAGGCACGGCTTTTGGAGCAGGGCTGGGCAAGCGAAGACGAACTCAAGGCCATCGACAAGGATGTCCGTGATATCGTCGCCGACAGCGCCGACTTTGCCCAGAACGACCCAGAGCCGGATGCATCCGAGCTTTACACCGACATTCTGCTCTGATCGGGAAAGGGAACCCCATGCCAGTAGAAATTCTTATGCCCGCCCTTTCCCCGACCATGGAGGAAGGCACGCTTTCCAAATGGCTTAAAAAGGAAGGCGACAAGGTCACATCCGGCGACGTGATTGCCGAAATCGAGACCGACAAGGCGACCATGGAAGTGGAAGCTGTGGATGAAGGCGTGATCGGCAAGCTGCTGATCGATGCCGGCACCGAAGGCGTCAAGGTCAACACGGCTATTGCCGTGCTCATTCAGGAAGGCGAAAGCGCCGACGACATCTCTTCTTCCGCCAAGAAGGAAGAGCCGAAGGCTGAAGCCGCAAATTCCGGTTCTGATGCCGCCGGCGGCAAGACCCGCGAAGCTGCCGAAGAGCCGAGCGCTGCCAAGGAAGCCGCCAAGGTTCCGGCAGCACCGAAGATCGAAGTTGCAGCCGATCCGGACATTCCGGCAGGTACGGAAATGGTGATGACGACGGTGCGTGAAGCGCTGCGCGACGCCATGGCCGAAGAAATGCGCGCCGACGAAAAAGTCTTCGTCATGGGTGAAGAAGTCGCCGAATATCAGGGCGCCTACAAGATCACTCAAGGCCTGCTGCAGGAATTCGGCGAGCGCCGCGTCATCGACACCCCGATCACCGAGCATGGTTTTGCCGGTATCGGCGTCGGCGCTGCGATGACGGGCCTGCGGCCCATCGTCGAATTCATGACCTTCAACTTCGCCATGCAGGCGATCGACCAGATCGTCAACTCGGCGGCAAAGACGCTTTACATGTCGGGCGGCCAGATGGGCGCGCCGATGGTGTTCCGCGGTCCGTCCGGTGCTGCTGCCCGCGTTGGCGCGCAGCATTCGCAGTGTTACGCCGCATGGTACAGCCATATTCCGGGCCTCAAGGTCGTCATGCCTTACACGGCAGCCGATGCCAAGGGCCTGCTGAAAGCAGCTATCCGCGATCCGAACCCGGTCATCTTCCTTGAGAACGAAATTCTCTACGGTCAGAGCTTCGAAGTGCCGAAGCTCGATGATTTCGTGCTGCCGATCGGCAAGGCGCGCATTCATCGCAAGGGCAAGGATGCGACCATCGTTTCCTTCGGTATCGGCATGACCTATGCGATCAAGGCGGTTGCGGAACTCGAAAAGCTTGGCATCGATGTCGAACTGATCGATCTGCGCACCATCCGTCCGATGGATCTGCCCACCGTCATCGAATCGGTCAAGAAGACCGGTCGCCTGGTCACGGTCGAGGAAGGTTTCCCGCAGTCGTCGGTCGGTGACTTCATCGCCAACCAGGTCATGCGCGCCGCTTTCGATTATCTCGATGCGCCGATCCTGACGATTGCCGGCAAGGACGTTCCGATGCCTTACGCGGCAAACCTCGAAAAGCTGGCTCTGCCCAACGTCGATGAAGTCGTTCAGGCCGTCAAAACCGTCTGCTACAAATAAGGGGAGATGATTTTGAGTGTCATAAAACAAATCCTCCCGGCAACCGAAAATTGGTACCGTGTTTTAGGGACCAAAGACGCGCCTTTGTTCGAGCGGGTAATCTTCTGGGCCGTCGTCAACGACGGTGATGGCGATGTTGTCGCCGGTGTTCCGCGTGAGGATATCGGCGTTATCGGTGCAGTCGGCGAATGGCTCGTCGACGTTGCCGGATACATCGAAATTACACCGTCACAGGTGGATTGGCTCATGGAACATCCTGAAGACCTGGAAGATTTCAATCTCGTTTGGGGGGAGGCCTAGTCATGCCTATCAACATCACCATGCCTGCCCTTTCTCCCACCATGGAAGAGGGCAATCTGGCCAAATGGCTGGTCAAGGAAGGCGACAAGGTCGCACCCGGTGACGTGATCGCCGAGATCGAGACCGACAAGGCGACCATGGAAGTGGAAGCCGTGGACGAAGGCACGGTTGCCAAGCTGGTTGTTCCGGCCGGCACCGAAGCCGTCAAGGTCAACGCCCTGATCGCCATCCTCGCCGCCGATGGCGAGGATGTGGCCGAGGCGGCAAAGGGCGGCGATGCCGCTCCGGCCAAGGCGGAAGCACCGAAGCAGGAAGCCGTTAAGGCCGAAGCGCAGAAGGAAGACGCTGCTCCTGCCAAGGCTGAAAAGCCGGCCGCCGATCAGGCTGCCGCGTCCTCTACACCGGCGCCGGTTGCAAAGTCCGGTGAGCGCATCTTTGCTTCGCCGCTTGCGCGTCGTCTTGCGAAGGAAGCCGGTCTCGATCTTTCGGCCGTCTCCGGTTCCGGCCCGCATGGTCGCATCGTCAAGACCGACGTGGAAAAGGCTGCCGCTTCCGGTGGTGCGAAAGCCGCTCCGGCAGCAGCAGCTGCTGGCGCACCGGCTCCGGCCCTCGCCAAGGGTCAGTCGGACGAAGCGGTTCTCAAGCTGTTCGAACAGGGCTCCTACGAGCTGGTGCCGCATGACGGCATGCGCAAGGTCATCGCCAAGCGTCTGGTCGAATCCAAGCAGACGGTTCCGCATTTCTACGTTTCCGTGGATTGCGAACTGGATACGCTTCTGGCGCTGCGCGCACAGCTCAATGCGGCTGCTCCCGAAAAGGACGGCAAGCCGGTCTACAAGCTTTCGGTCAACGACATGGTCATCAAGGCGCTGGCGCTTTCGTTGCGTGACGTGCCTGATGCCAACGTCTCCTGGACGGAAAGCGCCATGGTCAAGCACAAGCATTCGGATGTCGGCGTCGCCGTTTCCATTCCGGGTGGCCTGATCACGCCGATCATCCGCAAGGCGGAAGAGAAGTCGCTCTCCACCATCTCCAACGAGATGAAGGACTACGGCAAGCGCGCCAAGGAGCGCAAGCTGAAGCCCGAGGAGTATCAGGGCGGCACGACCGCCGTGTCCAACATGGGCATGATGGGCGTGAAAAGCTTCTCCGCCGTCATCAACCCGCCGCATGCCACCATCCTGGCGGTTGGCGCGGGCGAGGAACGCGCTGTCGTGAAGAACGGTGAGATCAAGATCGCCACTGTCATGACGGTCACGCTTTCCACCGACCACCGCTGCGTCGATGGCGCGCTCGGAGCCGAATTGATCGGCGCCTTCAAGCGCTACATCGAAAACCCGATGGGCATGCTGGTTTGATCGGAGAGTGACATGGTGAAGTCGGTCCTCTGCTTTGGCGATTCCCTGACCTGGGGATCAAATGCGGAAACGGGTGGCCGGCACAGCCATGACGATCTATGGCCGAGCGTCTTGCAAAAGGCGCTCGGGCCTGACGTGCACGTGATCCACGAAGGGCTGGGCGGTCGCACCACCGCCTATGACGACCACACCGCCGATTGTGACCGCAATGGCGCCAGATTGTTGCCGACGCTGCTGCACAGCCACGCGCCCCTGGATCTGGTCATTATCATGCTCGGCACCAACGACATGAAACCGGCGATCCATGGTTCGGCCATTGTCGCCATGAAGGGTGTCGAGCGGCTGGTGAAACTCACGCGTAACCACGTCTGGCAGGTGCCTGACTGGGAAGCGCCTGATGTTCTGATCGTCGCGCCGCCGCAATTGTGCGAAACGGCCAATCCGTTCATGGGCGCGATCTTTCGTGATGCGATCGATGAATCGGCGATGCTGGCTTCCGTCTACAGGGACCTTGCCGATGAACTCGATTGCGGCTTTTTCGATGCCGGGTCGGTTGCCCGCACGACGCCAGTGGACGGCGTTCATCTCGATGCTGAAAACACGCGGGCCATCGGCCGCGGGCTGGAGCCCGTTGTCCGTATGATGCTCGGACTTTGACAATAATTCCGTTTCGGAACGGCATGCCGTCATCCGAATTAAGACAAGGCAGGATTTCCAATGGCTCAATCTTATGACGTCATCATCATCGGTTCGGGACCGGGCGGTTATATTGCCGCGATCCGCGCCGCCCAGCTCGGCATGAAGGTCGCCGTTGTCGAGCGCGAGCACCTTGCCGGCATCTGCTCCAACTGGGGCTGCATTCCGACCAAGGCTCTGCTGCGCACCGCCGATGTCATGCACACCGCCACCCATGCCAAGGATTATGGCCTGACGCTGGAAGGTTCGATCAAGCCGGACGTAAAGGCAATCGTCGCCCGCTCGCGCGGCATTGCCGCTCGCATGAACAACGGCGTCGGTTTCCTGTTCAAGAAGAACAAGGTCGACATCATCTGGGGTGAAGCCAAGATCACCAAGCCGGGTGAAATCGTCGTTGGCAAGTCCACCAAGCCGGTGGTTCAGCCGCAGGGTCCGGTTCCGAAGAACACGCTGGGCGAGGGCACTTACACCGCCAAGCACATCATCGTCGCGACAGGCGCCCGCCCGCGCGCGCTGCCCGGCATTGAGCCGGATGGCAAGCTGATCTGGACCTATTTCGAGGCGATGAAGCCGGAAGAACTGCCGAAGTCGCTGCTCGTCATGGGCTCGGGCGCCATCGGCATCGAGTTCGCCAGCTTCTACCGCACAATGGGCGTTGACGTTACCGTCGTCGAGATCATGAGCCAGGTCATGCCGGTCGAAGATGCGGAAATCTCTGCCTTCGCCAAGAAGCAGCTGGAAAAGCAGGGCATCAAGATTCATCTGGAGACCAAGGTTTCCAAGGTTGAGAAGGCTGCAAACTCCGTCACTGCGACGCTTGAGAAGAAGGACGGTTCTTCCGAGAAGATCACCGCTGACCGGATGATTTCCGCCGTTGGCGTCGTGGCGAATGTCGAAGGCATCGGCCTTGAGGCCGTTGGCGTGAAGACCGATCGCGGCTTCATCGTCATCGACGGTTACGGCAAGACCAATGTGCCTGGTATCTATGCCATCGGTGATGTCGCCGGCCCGCCGCTGCTCGCCCACAAGGCCGAGCATGAGGCCGTCATCTGCGTCGAAAAGATCGCCGGCCTGCCGAATGTTCACCCGATGGACAAGCTCAAGATCCCGGGCTGCACCTATTGCAATCCGCAGGTCGCGTCGGTCGGCCTCACGGAAGCCAAGGCGAAGGAACAGGGCCGTGACATCCGCGTCGGCCGCTTCTCTTTCGCGGCGAACGGCAAGGCGGTCGCTCTGGGTGAAGATCAGGGCATGGTCAAGACCATCTTCGACAGACAAACCGGTGAGCTGCTCGGCGCGCATATGGTCGGCGCGGAAGTCACCGAACTCATTCAGGGCTTCGTTGTCGCCATGAACCTCGAGACAACAGAAGAAGATTTGATGCACACGATCTTCCCGCATCCGACCATTTCGGAATCGATGAAGGAAAGCGTGCTCGACGCCTATGGGCGTGTGCTGAACGCATAAGTGCTGCGTGATGCCCGGCATTGTCTAACCTTGCCGGGTGTCCCATATGTCTCAACGCCGGTTCCTCAAAGGAACTGTTCTTCAGGGAGCGTGGGAATGGAAAGTGTAGGCTGGATTGCAGCAATCATCATCGGCGGTCTCGCCGGCTGGCTTGCGGGCAAGCTCATGGACATGCGCTTCGGCATTTTCATGAACATCATTCTGGGCATTGTCGGCTCGGTTGTCGCCGTCGCCGTACTTCGCACCCTTGATGTCTTCGTGCAGGACAGCAGGCTCGGTTATTTCGTCACGTCCTTCATCGGCGCCAGCCTTCTGCTGTTCCTGGCAAAGCTGGTACGGCGCTGAAAATGCTTCGTGACCGGAAAGGGCTTACGCTTTTTCTGGAATTGTTCTAAAGCATCCGGCCAACAGGTGTTTAGATCGCCACAGGCGATGGAAGCAGGTTTTAAATGGTCACTATTCTCGACAGAACGTCGTCCGACGAAAAGCGCATCCGCCATCCGGAAAAGGCGCATCGGCCCGATACCGAGGTCATGCGCAAGCCGGAATGGATCCGCGTCAAGGCGCCGACCTCCAAGGGTTATCACGAGACGCGCGAACTGGTGCGCAGCCACAAGCTGGTAACGGTGTGCGAGGAAGCCGGCTGTCCGAATATCGGCGAATGCTGGGACAAGAAACACGCGACCTTCATGATCATGGGTGAAATCTGCACCCGTGCCTGCGCTTTCTGCAATGTCGCGACCGGCAAGCCGAATGCGCTTGACATGGATGAGCCTGAGAACGTTGCCAAGGCCGTCAAACAGATGGGCCTCTCGCACGTCGTTATCACCTCGGTGGACCGTGACGATCTCGCCGACGGTGGTGCTGAACATTTCGAAAAGGTCATCTGGGCGATCCGTGCTGCATCTCCCACCACGACCATCGAAATCCTCACCCCCGACTTCCTGAAGAAGCCCGGCGCGCTGGAGCGTGTCGTGGCCGCCAAGCCAGATGTCTTCAACCACAATATGGAAACCGTTCCGGGCAATTATCTCACCGTTCGCCCCGGCGCGCGTTATTTCCATTCGGTGCGCCTCTTGCAGCGGGTGAAGGAACTGGACCCCACCATGTTCACCAAGTCAGGCATCATGGTTGGCCTCGGCGAAGAGCGCAACGAAGTGCTGCAGCTGATGGACGACCTGCGCAGCGCCGATGTGGACTTCCTGACCATCGGCCAGTATCTTCAGCCGACCCGCAAGCACCACAAGGTCGAAGCTTTCGTCACGCCGGAGGAATTCAAGTCCTATGAGACGGTGGCTTACACCAAGGGCTTCCTGATGGTCTCCTCCAGCCCGCTGACCCGTTCTTCCCACCATGCCGGCGACGATTTCGAACGCCTGCGCGCTGCCCGCGAGAAGAAGCTGCTGGCGGCCGCGGAATAAGGGATAAAGGTTCGGCAACGTAGGTTGCTGGATCGGGCGATATACGCTCTCTCCACCGTCATGCTCGGGCTTGTCCCGAGCATCTGCGACCTATCGATTGTGCGATACGTGATTGGATCCTCGGGACAGGCCCGAGGATGACATGAGTGGGAGGCAAGGCTTGTGAAATGGCTCCGCCGCCTGTTCCCGGCCTTTAATCCAATCACACCACAACCTTCTCCGGCCTATGCGCCCGCATGCACAAGATCACGCTCAGCACCACCGAACAGATCGCCACGATCTCGACAATGGTCGGCCCACGCCCTTCCCAGAGAAAGCCGTAAAGCAGAGCAAACAGCGTTTCGAACAGGATCATCTGTCCGACCATGGTGAGCGGCAGAAGGCGGCTCATGCGGTTCCAGAAGGCGTTGCCGAGAATGGAGGCGGTGAAACCGAGCCCGGCGGCGATGGCAGCGAAATGCAGCCAGTCTCCGGAGCTATGGCTTTCTCCACCAAAGCTGAAGGCCGGAATGGCCAGCAGCAGCGCAAGCCCGCCAGTCACGACACCCGTCATCATGTTCCAATCATCAGCGCTGACATCGTGAAGACGCGACAGCCAACGGGCATTGCCGACAGCAAAGGCCGTCCAGGAGGCGAGTGCTCCGAGAGCGCAGGCAAGCCCGATGACACGGGAGACATCCAGCCCCGCGTCGTTTTCCGTCAGTGACTGCCAGGAAATGCCGATAATGCCTATTGCGCCGAAGGCAAGCGACGGCCACAGCCGCTTCAGCGACACCGCGCCATGGTCGCGACTGCCGATAATGGTGACGGCGACGGGCAGAAAGCCGATGATGATCGAAGTGAAGGCAACACCGCTCAGCTTCACCGCCGTTGATATGAAGACATAATAGGCGATATTGCCGATCATGCTCAGCCAGCCAAGCGCGATCCATTCCCGCGCGCCGAAATGCGCCGATACCCGTTTCAGGCGCGGCCCGATGATGATGAGGGAAATCAGCCCGTAGGTGAGATAACGCGCCGTCGATAATTGCAGGGCCGAAAAATCCGGCACGAGTTTCGGGGCGAGAAAGATGCCGCCCCAGAGCGCACCCGCCAGCACGCCGTAAAAAACACCGAGACCTGTCCTGTTGTTCATGTCATGTCACATCCGCATTCACTTTGTCCGCGATGTGCCACAGCCCTTTACGGCTGTCTTGACAAAAACTCCTGAGGACTTGTCCGTCGCTCTGATTGTTGGTTTGCAGAGGGTTGTCCGTGTATAGCGGATCGAGGGTGCGTGGGGCGTTACCCCCTCTGCCCTGCCGGGCATCTCCCCCTCAAGGGGGGAGATCGGCAAGACGTACTCCCACCGCTTCATTCTTAAACGTTGAGATGGGCGAGACCTTGCCACAGATCGATCTCTCCCTTGTGGGGGAGATGCCCGGCAGGGCAGAGGGGGTAACGCCCCACGCACCTCGATGAACGGACAACCTCCTGAAAGCTCACATCTAGTGAATGCCGTAGTTCCGGCGATAGGCGGCGGGCGTTTCCCCTACGGCATTGCGCATGGCGCGCGTCAGCGCCGTCTGGTCGGAAAAACCGGCCCTGAGCGCGATTTCCGCAATCGGCAGGCTGGATTCGCTGAGGAGTGTACAGACCTTGTCCATACGCAATCCTGCAAGCCAGCGGTGAGGCGGGAGACCGAATTCTTCGAGAAACAGCGCATGCAGGCGGCTGTCACTGATCGTCACGCAGGCAGCCAGCATGTCGATCGTCCACGAAAAGAACGGCTCCGCCCTGATGACCGCACTGAGTTCGCGCAGGCGCTGGCGGATATCGCTTTTTTCAGTCGCGAGGCTGTCCACCAGCAGCGGTGCCCAGAGACCGGCGATATCGTCGCGCCGGCCGTCGGTTTTGATGAGGCCGTGCATATAGGCGATCAATTGCCGTGTATCAGGCGCAATATCGAGAAACGGCACGCGGGCAAATCTCTCCAGTGTCTGCTCGGAAACAGCACTTTCATCGATATCGACCACCAGCGAATGGTTGATCGCCGTTGCTTCCTGCGTATGCGGCGCATTACGGTGGATGAAGACGCCGCGCCCGGTCGACAGTTCATCCTGCCGTCCGCCCACATCGATCCGCAGGCAGCCGGAGACCGGGAGAACGATTTGCACGAAACCGTGCCGTTCCCTAGGTCTTTCCTGCCGGTAGGTTCTGATATCTGCCGATGCGACTGTCATGACGCTGTCGTTTCCATTGTGCAAAGAAATGGCCGCCTCGAAAAAGCGGCCCGTTTCATTGTCTGATTATGACATCGTCTTGAAGATTGGGCCAGCCGGCTTTATCGGTCGGCCATACGAAACGGCAATTAACAGTCTTCCTTGGCGGTCGATTCGCCGCGTTTGCGCTTGCGCAGAACAGGCTTGTTCTCTCTCGCCTCGCATTTTGCAACGTCGATAAGGTAGGCAAGCACGGGCATGCCGTTCATCGATGCGAGTTGCTTGGCGGATTCGAGAAGGTTGATGATGTTGGAAAAATCGTCCATCGGCTCACTCAGTGGCTCAAAGCGGTTATGTATCGGGTCTGAACCCAAAGATGAATACGCGTGGGAAAAATGGGAGCGCCCGGCGCGTTTGCATCCAGTGGGTGTAATATTAGTGGCAAATAAATAGCAATCCCTGTGAGGGGGTTGCAATAGTCAATTTTCCGTAACTGCCATGCGCGACGACAATATCGCTTTAATGCGGGTGTCCGCGCGTCAGGCAATCTCTCCGGTTATGATGAGGGTATAGGATGCCGAACTATCTTGAGACAGTGGAAGACGCCGCTGTAATCATCGCCGGGGCGCAGCGCATCATGGTCGTCGGTTGTTCTGGCGGCGGCAAGTCGACGCTTTCGCAGAAGCTCGCACGCAAATTCGGGCTTCGTTATATCTCCATGGACCGCGAAATTTTCTGGCTGCCCGGCTGGCAATTGCGCCCGCGAGAAGAACAGCGGCAGAGGATCGCCGCCATGGTCACGGAGGAGCGCTGGTTGATGGATGGCAGCAATCCGTCATCTTTCGATATGCGTATGCCGCGGTCTCACATCGTGCTCTGGGTGCGCATGCCGCGCTGGCTCTGCCTGTGGGGCGCCGTCAGCCGGGCGATCAAGGGGTATGGCAAGGCACGGCCGGAAATGGCGGAGGGATGTCCGGAAAGGATAGACGTCGATTTCCTGCGTTATATCTGGAATTTCGAGCGCCGCCATACTCCGATTTTCGAGCAGAATTTCGCCCTTTACGGCCCCGACGTGCCTGTATTCCAGCTGAAAAGCCGAAAACAGTTTCGCCGCCTTCTTGATCTTCTTGTTATCGGCGATTAACTGCCGCTTATGCCCCAGTTCGAAACGCATCGTCACGTCAAACACTCACCCGACCGCATGTACGACCTTGTCGCCGATGTGGAGAAATATCCGCAGTTTCTGCCTCTTTGCGAAGGGCTCATCGTTCGCTCGCGCAAGGAGCGGGATGGCAAGGTGCTGCTGGTGGCGGATATGACGGTGGGCTACAAGGCCATTCGTGAGACCTTCACCACGCAGGTGCTGCTGAACCCGGCCGAGCGCGCCATCGACGTGAAATATATCGATGGACCGTTCAAATATCTCGACAATCGCTGGCGTTTCGAAGAATCGGAAGATGGCGGCTCGGCCATTCATTTCTTCATCGATTACGAATTCAAGAGCCGGTTGCTTGGCGCCGTCATGGGGTCGATGTTCGACCGGGCTTTCCGCATGTTCGCCGAAGCCTTCGAGACCCGCGCAGACAAGATTTACGCCGACCCGGCCTGATTGAGGGTTACAAGCATTTCAAGTGCGGTTCTGACGGTAGCAAGCCGGATTTCGGTGCGGCCAATCTCGCCGTAACGCATTTCGTGAAGCAGGATTTCGCCGCTGCGTGCCTTGGCGGCCAGATGCACCAGCCCGACTGGTTTATCAGCGGAACCACCACCCGGACCGGCAATTCCAGTCACGGCCACAGCAAAATCCGCGCGCGAGCGGAACAGGGCGCCATGCGCCATTTGCAGCGCCGTCTGTCGGGATACCGCGCCGAATGTCGTCAGCGTCTCGGCGCCAACCCCCAGCATCTCCATCTTGGCTTGGTTTGTATAGGTTACGAAACCGCGATCAACGACGGCGGAAGAGCCGGAAATTTCGGTCAGCGAACCGGCGATCAGACCGCCCGTGCAGCTTTCGGCGGTCGAGACCATAAAACCACGGGCTGTGAAATCGGCGATGATGCGCTGCGCCAGATCTCCTATGTCCGCGGGAAAAAGGCTCATAACGGTCTGCCCCTGTAAACGACGGTAGCGGTGGCGATGGCCGCAATGCCTTCCCGGCGGCCGACGAAGCCGATCGTCTCATTCGTCGTCGCCTTCACCGAGCAGCGCTCCAGCGCAATGCCGAGCATGTCCGAGAGCGCTTCGCGCATGGCCTGGCGGTGCGGGCCGATGCGCGGCGCTTCGGCGATCAGCGAGACATCGGCATTCATGATCGTGCCGCCATTATCGCGCACCACCTTGGCCGCATGTTCGAGGAAGATGCGCGATGCGGCGCCCTTCCATTGTGGATCGGACGGCGGGAAGTGATCGCCGATATCACCGGCTCCGCAGGTGGCGAGCAGCGCATCCGTGAGCGCATGCAGCGCCACATCGGCATCCGAATGACCTTTGAGTTTCTGGTCGTGTTCGATGAAGACTCCACAAAGCGTCACGCCATCCCCGGTCTCCAGCTGGTGCACATCGTAGCCATTGCCGGTGCGCACGTCGGGCAAGGCGTGAGAGAGTTTTTCATCGGCCATGGCGATATCCCGCTTGAGAGTGAGTTTGACATTGTCGACCGAACCTTCGGTCAGCGTCACCGGCAGTCCCGCCCATTCGGCAATCGACGCATCGTCGGTAAAATCGGTCTTTCCGGAAATGGCAGCGGCGCGGTGT
This sequence comes from Agrobacterium sp. SUL3, assembly GCF_001263295.1. Classification (NCBI taxonomy): domain Bacteria; kingdom Pseudomonadati; phylum Pseudomonadota; class Alphaproteobacteria; order Hyphomicrobiales; family Rhizobiaceae; genus Agrobacterium; species Agrobacterium sp. SUL3. Next base: position 176,259 of record NZ_KQ414500.1, on the reverse strand, counting down.
GCGGCGAGAATATCGCCAAAGCCGAAACTTTGTGGCGTCTGCGCCGCATAAAGCCCCTGGCGGGAAACCGTCTCCACAACGCGATCATCCGCGCCGCGTTTCAACGTGTCGGTAACGGGCAGGGCAGGCAGAACGCCCCGAGCACCTTCCGCGTGCAGCGCCACGATACGCTCCAGCATATCCACGGCGACGAAAGGCCGCACGGCGTCGTGGATCATCACATGCGTCAGGTCTTCCGAAGGGAGCGCTTCCAGCCCCGCCAGCACCGATTGCTGGCGTGTCGCGCCGCCGGTCACCGTGATGATCCGCTCGCCGGCTTCAAGCCGCTGCAGGATCGGTGAGAGCAGTGCTGCATCGTCCGCATGGCTGACGATCACGATGGGGCAGGTGCTGTCCCAACCAAGAAAAGTCGACAATGTATGCTCGATCACGGCCTTTCCGCCAATCGGGCGATATTGCTTCGGCCCTTCCTCGGGGGAGCCTGCCCTTTCGCCGCGTCCTGCGGCGACGATGACGATGCCGAGTTTCATAGTACTTTCCTGCATTGGTCTTATGCTTTGCGCGCAACCCTTAGCGGTTGACAGTCATGCTCTAGCGTTTCAAAACCCGGATGGCCAGCCCGATAAGACGCGCATTCATCTCGCACGCCGCAGGATCGCACGTCATTGCACGCCCGGATCTGCACAATTTGCTACCGACCGCAAAACAGGCAGGCAGCCGCCTCGCAAATAAAAGGTGCAACCTTCTAAAAGTGCTTGGCAACTGCGCAAACACTGTCTAAAAATAATGCAAATAACCCTTCTGCATGAAAGATCATCAGTTGCCCCTTCCGGAATTGTCAGAACCGTTCAGCATCGGCTCCGTAACGATCCGTAATCGTGCGGTGCTGGCGCCCATGTCGGGCGTGACGGATCTGCCGTTCCGGCAGCTTGCCTGGCGTTATGGTGCTGGTCTGGTTGTGACGGAAATGGTCGCCAGCCGCGAGCTCGTCGCTAACAGGGGTGAATCCTGGGCGCGGCTGAAAAATGCCGGCATGGTTCCGCATATGGTGCAGCTTGCCGGACGCGAGGCGCATTTCATGGCGGAAGCGGCGAAGATCGCCGCTGATAACGGCGCCGGCATCATCGATATAAACATGGGTTGCCCGGCCAAGAAGGTGACGGGCGGTTATTCCGGTTCGGCGTTGATGCGCGATCCCGATCACGCCCTGTCACTGATTGAGGCGACAGTCGGCGCGGTCGATGTGCCTGTCACGCTGAAGATGCGGCTCGGCTGGGACGACAACTCCATCAACGCGCCCGAGATTGCCCGCCGCGCAGAAGCGGCAGGTGTTCAGCTCATTACCATTCATGGCCGCACCCGCATGCAGTTTTACGAAGGACGCGCAGACTGGGACGCCATCCGCGCAGTGCGCGAGGTGATTTCCGTGCCGCTGATCGCCAATGGCGATGTCGAGACCGCCGAAGATGCACGCGAAATCCTGCGCCGTTCGGGTGCTGATGCCGTCATGGTCGGTCGCGGTGCGCAGGGTCAGCCCTGGTTGCCCGCAGTGCTGGCCGGACACGCCGCGCCTGAGCGTGCGGAAGTCGCTGGTATTGCCGTTGAGCATTACGAGATGATGCTGGAATTTTACGGAAGGGAAGCCGGTCTCAGGCATGCCCGCAAACATCTGGGCTGGTATCTCGACCGTTTCGCGCCTGAGTTCACCACGCCCGACAAGGCTAAAATCATGACATCGCGTGACACGGGGGAAGTGGCGGATCTGCTGCGTTCCGCCCTTTGCGAAAATGCGGGCGAAGAAGCCGCAAGGAAGGCCGCATGAGCGCTGACAAACACAGCCCGGCAGATGCAAACCCGCTCGCCATGGCGGTTCTGAACGCGGTGCAGAACCCCGTCATTCTGGTGGATGCCGAGGGTTTCATTGCATTCGCCAATTGGGAAGCCGAAGCCTTTTTCGGGGCGAGCGCCTCCCATCTTGCCCGCTACCGCGTCTCCACCTTCATTCCCTTCGGCAGCCCGCTGCTGGCGCTGATAGATCAGGTGCGGGAGCGCAGGGCCCCGGTCAACGAATATCGCGTTGATCTGAGTTCTCCGCGTCTCGGACAGGACAAGTTGGTCGACCTTTACGTTGCGCCTGTTGTGAGCGAACCGGGATCGGTCGTCGTCGTCTTTCAGGAACGGTCGATGGCCGACAAGATCGACCGGCAATTGACCCATCGCGCGGCGGCCCGTTCGGTCACCGGCCTTGCCTCGATGCTGGCGCATGAGATCAAGAATCCGCTGTCCGGTATTCGTGGCGCCGCCCAGCTGCTGGAAACGTCGGTTGCCGACGAGGACCGGGCGCTGACGCGGCTGATCTGCGACGAGACCGACCGCATCGTCTCGCTGGTCGACCGCATGGAGGTATTTTCCGACGAGCGGCCGGTGGACCGTGTACCGGTCAACATCCATTCCGTGCTCGATCATGTGAAGGCCATCGCCAAGGCCGGTTTTGCCCGCAATATCAAGATTTCCGAGAACTACGACCCCTCGCTGCCGCCTGTTTATGCCAATCGCGACCAGCTGGTGCAGGTTTTTCTCAATCTGGTGAAGAATGCGGCGGAAGCTGTTGGCAACCAGCCGGATGGCGAGATATTGCTGACCACCGCTTACCGTCCCGGCATGCGCCTTTCGGTTGCCGGCAGCCGGGAACGCATCTCGCTGCCGCTCGAATTCTGCGTGCATGACAATGGTCCGGGCGTCCCGGCCGATCTTTTGCCGCATCTCTTCGATCCTTTCATTACCACCAAGACGAATGGTTCGGGCCTCGGCCTGGCACTTGTTGCCAAGCTGATCGGCGCCCATGGCGGCATCGTCGAATGCGACAGCCAGAACCACCGCACGACTTTCCGCGTATTGTTGCCCGTCTCGCCGGAAATGGCGCTCGACGACAGCTCTTTGCCGAACACGACAGGAAATGACCCATGACAGCTACGATCCTCGTCGCCGATGATGATGCCGCGATCCGCACGGTTCTGAACCAGGCGCTCAGCCGCGCCGGTTACGATGTGCGCATCACCTCCAATGCCGCAACGCTCTGGCGCTGGGTTTCGGCGGGTGAGGGCGATCTTGTCGTGACCGATGTCGTGATGCCGGATGAAAACGCCTTCGATCTGCTGCCACGCATTAAGAAGGCCAGGCCGGACCTGCCGGTTCTTGTCATGAGCGCCCAGAACACCTTCATGACCGCCATCAAGGCCTCGGAAAAGGGCGCTTACGATTATCTGCCGAAGCCCTTCGATCTGACGGAGCTGATCGCCATCATCGGCCGCGCGCTTTCTGAGCCGAAGCGCAAGCCGGCCAAGCTGGATGACGACATGCAGGACGGCATGCCGCTCGTTGGCCGCTCAGCAGCGATGCAGGAAATCTACCGGGTTCTCGCCCGCCTGATGCAAACCGATCTGACGCTGATGATCACGGGCGAATCCGGTACCGGTAAGGAACTGGTAGCGCGTGCCTTGCATGATTACGGCAAGCGCCGCAACGGCCCCTTCGTCGCCATCAATATGGCGGCGATCCCGCGCGACCTGATTGAATCCGAACTTTTCGGCCATGAGAAGGGCGCCTTTACCGGCGCGCAGAACCGCTCGACCGGCCGGTTCGAACAGGCCGAAGGCGGCACACTTTTCCTCGATGAAATCGGCGATATGCCGATGGATGCCCAGACGCGCCTGCTGCGCGTGTTGCAGCAGGGCGAATATACGACGGTGGGTGGTCGCACGCCGATCCGCACCGACGTCCGCATCGTCGCCGCCACCAACAAGGATTTGAAACAGTCGATCAATCAGGGCCTTTTCCGCGAAGACCTCTATTATCGCCTGAATGTCGTGCCGCTGCGCCTGCCGCCGCTGCGTGACCGCGCCGAGGATATTCCCGATCTGGTGCGCCATTTCATCCAGACGGGCGAAAAGGAAGGCCTGGAAGGCAAGCGTTTCGAGAGCGAGGCGCTGGAGGTCATGAAGGCCTATGCCTGGCCGGGCAACGTGCGCGAGCTGGAAAACCTCATCCGCCGCCTGATGGCGCTTTATCCGCAGGAAGTCATCACCCGCGAGATCATCGAGCAGGAATTGCAGTCGGATGTTCCTGACAGCCCGCTCGACAAGATGGCGGTCCGCACCGGCACGCTGAGCATTTCGCAGGCGGTCGAGGAGAATATGCGGGATTATTTTGCCAGCTTCGGCGATGGTCTGCCGCCGCCCGGCCTTTACGACCGCGTGCTGCGGGAACTCGAATATCCGCTGATTCTCGCTGCCCTGACGGCGACGCGCGGCAACCAGATCAAGGCCGCCGATCTCCTCGGCCTCAACCGCAATACGCTGCGCAAAAAGATCCGCGAGCTTGGCGTCTCGGTCTATCGTAGCTCCCGCCCAACCTGAGAATGTTGACAAGGCGGCATTTGTCGTTGCATTTTCGCCACATTGTGTTGCTTGGAAAACACTAGGAAGGAAAGAGATTCGCCGACTTGAAGCGTTTCTCGCCTGACTTCAGGAATGTGGTGCTGGCTGGCCAGCGATTGGGAGTAGTGCATGCGGAAACCCGCCGCTGAACACGCCGTTGCCGATGAGGCAGCGGGCATGGTGGTTGCCGATCGCAGGATGTCTTTCGCTCTGCCGGGGCTGGTGCTCGCCGGCGTCGCCCTCGTTTGCGCCATCATCACCCTCTTCGTACTTCTCGGCGTCACGCCGATTGCGCCGACATCGAATGTCGTCATTGCCTCCGTCGTCATCAATTCGATCTTCGTGATCGGCCTGATTTTTTTGATCGGCCGCGAAATCAACCGCCTGCTGAAAGCGCGTAAAAAGGGCAGGGCGGCGGCACGTCTGCACGTCCGCATCGTCGTGCTGTTCTCCATCGTGGCAATCACGCCGGCCGTACTTGTCGCCATCTTCGCCAGTCTGACGCTGAATGTCGGTCTCGACCGCTGGTTTTCGCTTAGAACCCAGTCGATCGTCGATTCCTCCAGCAATATCGCTCAAGCCTATATGATGGAAAATGCCGGCTACCTTCAGGGACAGACCCTGTCGATGGCCACCGACCTCGATCGCAACCGCGCGCTATTTTATCTCGACCGCACCGGGTTCATTGATCTGATGACCCGTCAGGCCAAGGGCCGCGGCTTGCTTGGCGCGTTTCTGGTGCAGGAGGACGGCGACGCCGTGGCTCAAGCCGACATCAAGACGGAAAAGCCGCTTCCCGCCATTCCGCATGATGCGCTCGAAAAAGCTGCCGCCGGTCAACCGACCCTGATCCCGCCCGGTATCACTAATCTCGTCGGCGCCATCATCAAGCTTGAAGGCATCCAGGGCACCTTCCTCTATACCGTGCGCGCGGTCGATCCCAAGGTGATGGGCGCGATGCGGCTGATGGAGGAGAACCGCGCCGAATACAAGGCGATGGAGGCAGGCCGCGCACCGTTGCAGATCGCCTTTGCTATTCTCTATCTCGGTTTTGCGCTGATCGTGCTTCTGGCGGCCATCTGGACCGCAATTGCGGTGGCCGACCGTATCGTCCGGCCGATCCGCCTTCTCATCAGTGCCGCCGATAGCGTCGCCACCGGTAACATGCATGTGCTGGTGCCCGTTCGGGCTGTGGATGGTGACGTCGGGCGCCTGTCGCGCACCTTCAACAAGATGGTCTCGGAACTGCGCAGCCAGCAGGATCAGATCATCGAGGCGAAGGACGATATCGATGATCGCCGCCGCTTCATCGAGGCTGTGCTATCAGGCGTCACCGCAGCCGTTATCGGCGTTGACGAGAACCGCAAGATCACCATCGTCAACCCATCGGGCGAGGAATTCCTGGCGCAGACCTCCGAGCAGCTTATCGGCGCGCAGCTTTCCGAGATTGCGCCTGAAATCGAACAGGTCGTGACCGAAGCGAATACCTGGTCGCGCGGCAACTTCCGCAAGCAGATCAACATCATGCGACGTGGCAAGGAACGGACGCTCAATGTGCAGGTCACCCGCGAGGATGCCCGCGACAGCCGCGACAGCTACGTCATCACCCTCGACGACATTACAGATCTCGTCATCGCCCAGCGCTCCACCGCATGGTCGGATGTGGCGCGCCGCATTGCCCATGAAATCAAGAACCCGCTGACACCGATCCAGCTTTCCGCCGAGCGCATCAAGCGCCGTTTCGGCAAGCAGATCGACGAGAACGACCGCGCCATCTTTGACCAGTGTACGGACACCATTGTCCGGCAGGTCGGTGATATCGGTCGGATGGTGGATGAATTCTCGGCCTTTGCGCGCATGCCGAAGCCGACGAAGGAAAAGTCGGACCTGCGCTCGATCCTGAAGGACGCGGCGTTTCTGCGGGAAATCAGTGCCGCCGACACGAAGTTCTCCACCGAGCTGGGTGATATCCCGCTGGAGGGCATGTTCGATGCCCGCATGCTGGGGCAGGCGTTCGGCAATCTCATCAAGAATGCGACGGAAGCAATCGAAGCGGTGGAAGGCGAAAAGCGGCCGGGTAAAATCCTCGTGCGCGCCTCTTTCGACGAGGCCAATTCCCGTTTCGTGGCTGATATCATCGACAATGGCCGCGGCCTTCCCGTCGAGAACCGCCATCGCATTCTCGAACCCTATATGACGATGCGGGACAAGGGCACCGGTCTCGGCCTCGCCATCGTCAAGAAGATCATCGAAGAGCATGGCGGGTATCTGGAACTCCACGATGCCCCGCCGGAGTTCGATCACGGCCACGGCGCCATGATCAGAGTGCTGCTGCCCTATATCGAGGCGGTCGGCGGCGAAAATAACAAGGAAGCAGCATATGGCGTCTGATATTCTGGTCGTGGATGACGAGGCGGATATTCGCGAAATCGTGGCGGGGATTTTCTCCGATGAAGGCCACGAAACCCGCATGGCGTTCGACAGCGACAGTGCGCTGGCCGCGATTTCGGAGCGCGTGCCGCGCCTGATCTTTCTCGATATCTGGATGCAGGGTTCGAAGCTTGACGGTCTGGCGCTGCTGGACGAAATCAAGAGCCGCCACCCCGAAATTCCTGTCGTCATGATTTCCGGTCACGGCAATATCGAAACCGCCGTCAACGCCATCAAGCGCGGTGCCTTCGATTTCATCGAAAAGCCGTTCAAGGCAGACCGCCTGATCCTGATCGCCGAACGGGCGCTGGAAAACTCCAAGCTGAAGCGTGAGGTTCAGGAACTCAAGAAGCGCACGGGTGACGCGGTTGAACTCGTCGGCGCCTCGCTTGCGGTTTCGCAGCTTCGTCAGACCATCGACAGGGTAGCGCCCACCAACAGCCGCATCATGATCCTCGGCCCCTCCGGTTCCGGCAAGGAATTGGTGGCGCGCATGGTGCACAAGAAATCCTCGCGCGCCACCGGACCTTTCGTGGCGCTGAATGCCGCGACGATTACGCCGGACCGCATGGAAATCGCGCTCTTCGGCACCGAAGGGCTGCCGGGTCAGCCGCGCAAGGTCGGCGCGCTGGAAGAAGCTCATCGCGGCGTTCTTTATCTCGACGAAGTCGGTGAAATGCCGCGCGAAACCCAGAACAAGATCCTGCGCGTACTGGTCGACCAGCAGTTCGAGCGCGTCGGTGGCGGCAAGCGGGTGAAGGTGGATGTGCGCATCATTTCCTCGACCGCCCATCACCTCGAAAGCCTGATCGCCGAAGGCCAGTTTCGCGAGGATCTTTACCATCGTCTTGCCGTCGTACCGGTGAAGGTGCCGGCTCTGTCCGAACGGCGCGAGGATATCCCTTTCCTGGTCGATATGTTCATGCGGCAGATTTCCGAGCAGGCGGGCATCCGCCCGCGCAAGATCGGCGACGACGCCATGGCCGTCCTGCAAACGCACGACTGGCCGGGCAATATCCGCCAGCTGCGCAACAATATCGAGCGACTGATGATTCTCGCACGTCCCGAAGGCGGCGAAGCCCCGATCTCCGCCGACATGCTACCGTCGGATATCGGCGACATGCTGCCGAAGATTTCGGCGCAGGGCGACCAGCACATCATGACCCTGCCGCTGCGCGAGGCCCGTGAAATGTTCGAACGGGATTATCTGGTGGCCCAGATCAACCGTTTCGGCGGCAATATTTCGCGCACGGCAGAATTTGTTGGCATGGAAAGATCAGCGCTGCATCGCAAACTGAAATCTCTCGGCGTATAAGGAACCAAGGCGCATCGCCGTAACCGATTATTCCGTCAGAGAGACAGCATGAAAGTCATCATTTGCGGCGCAGGGCAGGTGGGTTACGGCATCGCCGAACAATTGTCGCGCGAGGATAACGAGGTATCGGTGATCGATACCGCCGCGCCGCTCATCTCCGCCATCACCGAGACGCTCGATGTGCGCGGCTACGTCGGGCATGGCGCGCATCCGGATATGCTGGCGAAAGCGGGCGCCGACCAGGCGGACATGATCATCGCCGTCACACTGCATGACGAGATCAACATCGTCGCCTGCGAGGTGGCGCATGCCTTGTTCAGCGTGCCGACCAAGATTGCTCGCATCCGTGACCAGAGTTATCTGAAGCCGGAATATGCCGATCTCTTCAGCCGCGAGAACATGTCCATCGACGTGACGATTTCCCCGGAAGTGGAAGTCGGCAAGATGGTGTTGCGCCGCATCGCCTTTCCGGGCGCTACCGACGTCGTGCGGTTCGCCGATGACACGATATACATGCTGGCGATCGAATGTATGGAAGACTGCCCGGTCATCAATACGCCGCTGCACCAGCTCTCCAACCTATTTCCGGACCTCATCGCCACAGTTGTCGGTGTTTTCCGCAATGGCATCCTCAAGGTGGCGCATTCTTCCGAACAGCTGAGGGTCGGCGACCTTGCCTATGTCATCTGTCAGCGCCAGCACGCCCGCCGCACCTTGAGCCTCTTTGGCCATGAGGAGCAGGAAGCGCAGCGCATCGTGATTGCCGGCGCCGGCAATATCGGTCACTTCGTTGCCCGCAAGATCGAGGAGATGCAGCCGAAAACGCGGGTGAAGATCGTCGAGGCGGATCGCGACAGGGCTATTGCCGCATCGGAGCAGCTCAGCAACACCATCGTCATGCTTGGTTCGGCGCTTGATCAGAAAATTCTGATGCAGGCCGATATTCAGGATGCAGACCTGATCGTGACGCTGACCAATAACGACCAGACGAATATTCTGGCCGCCGTGATGGCAAAGCAGCTGGGCTGCAAGTCCAATCTTGCGCTGCTGAACAGTTCGTCCTTTCACGATGTCGCGGGTTCGCTCGGTCTTGATGCCTATATCAACCCTCGCGCCGTCACCATCTCCCGCGTTCTCCAGCATGTGCGCAAAGGCCGCATCCGCTCGGTCTATGCCGTGCAGCGCGGTTCGGCGGAGGTGATTGAGGCGGAAGCGCTTGAAACCTCGCCGCTGGTGGGCCAGTCCTTCCGTGATATCGACATGCCCGACGGCGTACGCATCGGCGCGATCTATCGCGACGGCGTGGTGATCCGTCCGGATGGCAGCACCAAGATCAAGGCGAAGGACCGCGTCGTGCTGTTTGCGTCAGCGGACGCAGTGCGCGACGTGGAGCAGCTTTTCCGGGTTTCGATACAATATTTCTGACTGTTTCGAATCGAAAAATCGGGTCAATACTCATACCCGTCAGGCCGTTTTCGCCGTTGCGGAACGGGACATGATTTGATACCAGAGTTGCAGGCTGGCCAAGCGGGGGACTAGACTCGGCCGGTTTATTATTGATTGATTATTTTCCGGTGTCCCTGCCGGCAATAAAGAAAGAAGCGGCGCCATGGCGGAACGTTCTCAAAACCTTCAGGATCTTTTCCTCAATACCGTTCGTAAGCAAAAGATTTCGCTCACGATTTTTCTGATCAACGGCGTCAAGCTGACGGGCGTTGTCACCTCCTTCGACAATTTCTGCGTGCTTCTGCGCCGTGACGGTCATTCGCAGCTGGTCTACAAGCATGCGATTTCCACCATCATGCCCGGCCAGCCGATGCAGATGTTCGAAAGCGAAGAAGGCGCGGCCTGATCAGGCTCCCTCTGACGGTATCTTCGATATAGACTGACCCGGATCGGAACATTTCCGGTCTGGTCAGGTTAATCTTCATGGCCGTCCGCGCGGATGCGGTCGGCCGAAATGTTCTTTCTGGATAAGGCTGAGCCCATTTCGACGCGCGACACCTCGAACGAATCGATCATTCCGGAGCAGGAAAAGCGCCGCGACGACATGCGTGCCGTGGTTCTCGTGCCGGTCCTCAAGCAACAGCGCGAAAATCGCGATGCGGCGGCGGCACCGGCCGCTCCCGGCCGCTCCGTCGAAGCCAAGCTTGAGGAAGCAAAGGGTCTGGCGCTCGCCATAGAGCTCGAGGTGACGCAGGGTCTCATCGTTTCCGTCAATCAGCCGCGCCCCGCCACCCTGTTCGGAACCGGCAAGATCGAGGAAATCGGTCATCTTCTGGATGAAACCAATTCCGGCCTGGTGATCGTTGATCATCCGCTGACGCCAGTGCAGCAGCGCAATCTCGAAAAGCAATGGAATGCCAAGGTCATCGACCGGACAGGCCTGATCCTCGAAATCTTCGGCCGTCGCGCTTCCACCAAGGAAGGCACGCTGCAGGTCGATCTTGCACATCTGAATTACCAGAAGGGCCGCCTCGTCCGAAGCTGGACCCACCTTGAACGCCAGCGCGGTGGTGCAGGTTTCATGGGTGGTCCGGGTGAAACCCAGATCGAGGCCGACAGACGCCTGCTGCAGGATCGCATCGTCAAGCTCGAGAAGGAATTGGAGCAGGTGGTGCGTACCCGCCAGCTTCACCGCGCCAAGCGCCGCAAGGTGCCGCATCCGATCGTCGCACTGGTCGGTTACACCAATGCCGGCAAATCCACGCTGTTCAACCGCATCACCGGGGCGGGTGTTCTGGCGGAGGACATGCTGTTCGCCACGCTCGACCCAACCTTGCGGCGCATGAAACTGCCGCATGGCCGCACGGTTATATTGTCTGATACCGTCGGCTTCATTTCCGACCTGCCGACGCATCTCGTCGCCGCTTTCCGTGCGACGCTGGAAGAGGTGCTTGAAGCCGATCTCGTTCTGCATGTGCGTGATATGTCCGATCCGGACAATGCCGCCCAGTCTGCGGATGTGTTGCGTATTCTCAGCGATCTCGGCATCGACGAGAAGGAAGCCGAAAAGCGCATCATCGAGGTCTGGAACAAGGTCGACCGTCTGGAGCCGGATGCGCATGACGCCATCATGCAGCGCGCCGAAGGCCGCTCCGATATCCGCGCCGTTTCGGCGATCACGGGCGAGGGCGTCGATGCCCTGATGGAAGAGATTTCAAAGCGCCTGTCCGGCGTGCTGACGGAAACGACCGTTGTCTTGTCCGTCGAGCAATTGCCGTTGATCTCCTGGGTCTATAGCAACTCCATCGTCGATAACCGTGAAGACCATGAGGACGGATCGGTTGCGCTGGATGTCCGCCTGTCGGAAGCGCAGGCCACTGAACTGGAACGGAAGCTTGGAAAGGCGACCATCCGCGAGCGGGAAGACTGGGAGCAGTAGACGCTCCGAGAACGATGATAAGGCCCGAAAACCTCTCCCCGTCATTCCGGCCTTGAGCCGGAATCCAGCCACGGCGTGTCTGCGGCCGTGAGGAATGAGTCTTTTGCGATCAAGGACTTGATCGCACTGGACCCCGGACTAAATCCGGGGTGGCGGTTGCGGATGCTGCGCTGCTGCCAGATGCATTCGCCAGTCATAAGGGAAGTGCTGTGCCTTCCCGGGTTCACTGCATATCCAAGCGATCACGAAGAAACCGTATCAAGCGAGCGTTCGATGCGCTTGGCTGCCTGCCACAGGTCTTCCATTCTTTCAAGGCTCGCCGCTTGAAGCGTCTCGCCATTATCGTTGAGCGATGTCTCGATGTGATTGAAACGCCTGCGGAATTTCGTGTTGGTGCCGCGCAGCGCATTCTCCGGATCGGCCTTGACGTGGCGGCCAATATTGACCAGCGCGAAGATCAGGTCGCCAAGTTCGTCAGAAACCTTCTCCGGCCTGCCTTCCGCCAGAGCCTCGCGCAGCTCGGCGATTTCCTCTTCGATCTTGTCGAGAATGGGTGCCGGGTCCGACCAGTCGAAACCAACGCGCGCCGCCTGTTCCTGCAGCTTCAAAGCCTCGGTCAGCGCCGGCTGGCTGCGCTGCACGCCCCCCAGAAAGCCGGACTTGAAATCTTCGGTAATACCCCGGCGCGCACGGCGCTCCGCACGCTCACGTTTTTCTTCAGCCTTGATCTGGTCCCATTGCAGCTTGACCGTTTCCGGCGTGTCGGCACTGGAGACGGCGAAAACATGCGGGTGACGACGGATCATCTTAGAGGTGACGGCATGCACCACGTCACCGAAAGCGAATTCGCCCATTTCTTCCGCTATGCGGGCATGGAAAACCACCTGCAGGAGAAGGTCACCCAGCTCGTCGCACAGATCGTCCGTATCCTTGCGCTCGATGGCATCGGCAACTTCATAGGCCTCTTCGATGGTGTAAGGCTTGATCGTCTCGAAGGTCTGAACGACGTCCCACGGGCAGCCGGTTTCCGGCTGGCGGAGCGCCTCCATGATCTCGATCAGGCGGGAAATATCCTTCGAGGCTTCCATATATCTCAAACCTTTGTTTTTACGCATTTTTCGCGCGGAAATCCGCACTGCACCCCTCAACGAAAATGCCCTAGTTCAGCGGAATATCGTTGTCGCTCTTCGATGACTGATAGCTGGTGGAGAGATCATCGTAAGCTGCCTTGATGCGGGCCGTCTGCGCCTTCAGCGTGGTTTTCAACGGATCGTCCTCGCCCTCAACCAGATCGGCGATGAAGAAAGAGTTCCAGAAGGCGTTGTTACGGCGATAACCGCCCGGCTCCAGCCCGAATACCTCTTTCAGGATTTTCAGATCATGCGGAATTGCAAAAGCATCGCGTGAATCCTCATGGCTGAAGAACGAGTAGAAATTGTCAAACCCGGCCCAGGTGATGGCGGACATGCACATGGTGCAGGGTTCATGGGTGGAAAGGAAAATCAGGTCCTTGGTATTCGGCTTTTCACCCAGTTCGTAAAACCGCTTCAGCGTGTGCACTTCGCCGTGCCAGAGAGGGTTTTCGAGCTCATTATTCGTCTCGGCGACGACCAGCGAAAGATCGGATTTGCGCAGGATCGCCGCACCGAAAACCTTGTTGCCCAAGCTCACACCGCGGGCCGTCAAGGGCAGGATATCGTGCTCGATGACGTCGAGAAGGCGGGAAGCGAGGCTGTGGCTGGTCAAGGGTCTGATCCTTCGTGCCGCTTTAAAGAAAGCGGTATTTCGCATGGAGAAAACGACAGAAAATGGTCCTCCCTTGTTCGGCGCGAGGACCCGGTTTGTCAAGGGATTCTCATGGGTTTGAGGGCGCCCTGACAGGGGCAAAACAGGGGTGCCGGTTTGTTTTCCTCAAAAACAGGGGTGTTCGAGAAATAAAAATCCAAGCGCTGGAAAGGCTTGAATTTCTGTTTCTTCAATCTTGCGCCGCAATGCGGGATATATGTCCAATGCACAACGAACATGATTTTTCCGCAGCTGGCGACCGCCTTTCGACCTTCCCCGCTTTCTTCCGGGTTGAGGGGCGGCAGGTCGCCGTCTTTGGAAATGGAGACGAGGCTTTCGCCAAGGTGAGGCTTCTCGCCAACACCAATGCCTATATCGTTGCTTACGCCGATCAGCCGGAGGCGGATTTTGCCCGCTATATCACCGAAAATGGCATCGATCATCGGGCGTTCTCTTTCGCCGCTGAGCTGATCGAGGGTGCAACGCTGGTTTTCGCCGCCACCGGAGACGAGGCGCTGGACCGCGAAATCGTATCCGCCGCGCGTGCGAAGAAAATTCCCGCAAATGCGGTGGATCAGCCGGAGTTTTGTGATTTCTTCACCCCGGCGCTTGTCGCCCGCGCACCCGTCGCCATCGCGATCGGCACGGAAGGGGCAGGCCCGGTTCTTGCCCAGATGATCCGCGCCCGCATCGACCAGATGCTGTCGCCGTCACTCGGGAGACTCGCACGGCTTGCGGTGCAGTATCGTGATGCGGCCGAGGAGAATGTGCCCAGGGGCGCCTTGCGGCGCAATTTCTGGCGTCGGTTCTTTTCGGGTGCGGTTGCGGATGCTGTCGCTCTCGGTGATACCTCTTCCGCCCGTCATGCCGCAGATCGCCTGCTGCAATCGCCGGAACGCAGCGAAGGTCGTGTCTGGCTTGTTGGCGCCGGTCCCGGTGCGGAAGATCTGCTGACGCTGCGTGCACAGCGCGTGCTGATGGAAGCCGATGTGATCGTCTATGATGCCCTGGTACCGCAGGCGATCGTCGATATGGGCCGCCGAGATGCCGAACGCCTGTCTGTCGGCAAGCGCAAGGGCTGCCACAGCAAGTCGCAGGAAGAGATCAACCGTCTGCTGGTGCGTCTTGGCCGGGATGGCAAGCGTGTCGTGCGCCTCAAATCTGGCGATCCTCTGGTTTATGGCCGGGCAGGCGAGGAAATGGCGGCGCTGCGCAATGCCGGCATCGGTTACGAGATCGTGCCGGGCATCACCTCCGCCTTCGCCGCCGCTGCGGATTTCGAATTGCCGCTGACGCTGCGCGGTGTGGCTTCGTCGCTGATTTTCACCACCGGCCACGATCTGACCGGCGATGTCCTGCCCGATTGGGCCCGTCTTGCCGTTTCCGGCGCAACAATCGCCGTTTATATGGGCCGCAGCGTTGCCGCCTCGGTGGCGACGCGGCTGATCGAAGCGGGGCTGGGTGTGGAAACCACCGTTGCCGTTATTGAAAACGCCAGCCGCGCGGATCGTCGCCTGCTGCATGGCACATTGAACGATCTGCCCGATCTGGAGCATCGCGATGAACTGACCGGCCCGGTCATGGTCATCATCGGTGATGCGGTGGCGGGCGCCAATTTCGACAGGTCCGAGGCGCTTGCATTGTCAGCGCAGCCGGCGGATTTCAAACGGGAGTACGTAAATGGTTGACAAGGTTTTGACCGCCAATCGTCTGGGCGATGGTATCGCCGTCTGGCTCGACGCCAATGGTGACTGGACGGAGAACCTGCAGGGCGCCATCGTTGCCCGCCATGCGGAGGCCGTCGCTTCGTTCGAGGAAATCGGCAAGCGTGATTTTTCCGCCAATAAGGTGGTCGATGTGGCCATCGTTGACGTGGTGGAGGAGGATGGCAAGCTCTGGCCGACCCGGCTTCGCGAGCGCATTCGCGCTGCTGGCCCCACCGTGCACTATGCCACCGGCTTCAAGCCGGCCGATGCAGCATTTATCGCAGTCTGAGGAAGAATATGTACCGTTACGACGAGTTCGATCACGCATTTGTTGAAGGCCGCGTGGCGCAGTTTCGCGATCAGGTCGAGCGCCGGCTGTCCGGCGAGCTGGCCGAGGACGCATTCAAGCCGCTGCGCCTGATGAACGGCGTTTATCTCCAGCTGCATGCCTATATGCTGCGCGTCGCCATTCCCTACGGTACGCTGAATTCGCAACAGATGCGGATGTTGGCCCATATCGCCCGCAAATATGACCGGGGTTACGGCCACTTCACCACCCGCCAGAACATCCAGTATAATTGGCCAAAGCTCTCCGATACACCGGATATCCTGTCCGAACTGGCAAGCGTGGAAATGCACGCCCTCCAGACGTCGGGCAACTGCATTCGCAATGTGACCGCCGATCATTTCGCTGGCGCGGCCGCTGATGAGGTCGCTGATCCGCGCCCCTATGCGGAAATTTTGCGCCAATGGTCTTCCGTGCATCCGGAATTCTCGTTCCTGCCGCGCAAGTTCAAGATCGCGGTAACGGGTGCCGAGCGCGATCGCGCCGCCATTCAGGTCCATGATATCGGTCTGCATCTGAAAAAGAACGACAAGGGCGAGATTGGTTTTGCCGTTTATGTCGGTGGCGGGCAGGGCCGCACGCCGATGATCGCCAAGAAAATCCGCGACTTCCTGCCGGAAGAGGACCTGTTGTCCTACACCACGGCGATCATGCGCGTTTATAACCTGCACGGCCGCCGTGACAATAAATACAAGGCGCGCATCAAGATCCTCGTGCATGAAACCGGCGCGGAAGAGCTGTCCCGCCAGGTCGAGGTCGAGTTCGCCGAGCTGAAAAACACCGAATTGAAGCTGCCGGATGCCGATATTGCGGCGATCTCCGCTTATTTCGCGCCACCGGAACTGAAGAACCGCCCCGAAGGCTGGGAAAGCCTGGCGCGCTGGAAGAAGGCGGATGAGGGTTTTGCCCGTTTCGTTGACCAGAATGTCCAGCCGCACAAGCACCCCGACTACGGTATGGTGACCATTTCACTGAAGCCGATCGGTGGTATTCCAGGCGATGCGACGGACGAGCAGATGGAACTCGTCGCTGATATTGCCGAAGAATACGCTTTCGACGAAATCCGCATCAGCCACGAGCAGAACATCATCCTGCCGCATGTGGCGCTGGCCGATCTCGAGCCGGTCTATCGTGCGCTGGCGGGTGCTGGCCTTGCGACCGCCAATGCCGGCCTCATCACCGATATAATTGCCTGTCCCGGGCTGGACTATTGCGCGCTGGCCAATGCGCGCTCCATTCCGGTGGCGCAGGAAATTTCTACCCGTTTCGGCGCTCCGGAGCGTCAGGCGGAAATCGGCGAGCTGAAGATCAAGATTTCCGGCTGCATCAACGCCTGCGGCCATCACCATGTCGGCCATATCGGCCTGCTGGGGGTGGAGAAAAAGGGTGCCGAGCTTTACCAGATCACGCTCGGCGGATCGGGTGATGAAAACACCTCGATCGGTGAGATCATCGGCCGCGGGTTTGAGCCGGACAGGGTAACCGACGCCATTGAAACCATCGTCGATACCTATCTGGGGCTTCGTCTGTCGAAAGAGGAAATCTTCCTCGATGCCTATCGCCGCGTCGGACCGCAGCCTTTCAAGGATGCGCTCTACGGTTCCGCCGCCGAAGCCGCCTGAGGAGAGTGTCATGACAAAAATCTGGAACCGCGACGGCTTCGTGGAAAACGATCCCTGGGTGATCGAAACGGAAGAGGTGAAAGCGACAGCCGTGCAAAAGCCAGTGCTGCCGCTCGCCGATTTCCTCATCCGTGCGGCGGAAAGCAACGATACAGGCCTTGGCGTGCTGATTGCGCCGGCCGACGACGTCGCCCGTCTTGAGCCTTACCTTGACCGTATCGACCTCGTGGCCGTGAGTTTCCCGGCCTTCAATGATGGCCGTGGTTTCAGCCACGCTTCGCTGCTGCGCAACCGCCTGGGTTTCAGAGGCGAGGTGAGGGCGGTCGGCGACGTGTTGATCGACCAGGTGCCGCCGATGCTGCGCACCGGCTTTACCAGTTTTGCGGTGACGAACGGCACGGCGATCCGCCGCCTGTCCGAAAATCGCCTGCCGGAAATTCCGGTTTATTACCAGCCGACGGCCCGGCCGGCAGCGGGCGGCGAGGCCTATAGCTGGCGTCGGCGTGCGTCTCTGTGACACGTTGCGCGGAAATATGATTTTTTGATACATATTTCCTGAGCACATAGCAGTTGTGATATTCTCATGCCTTCAAACCTCGGCAAAAATGGTATAATTGCCCGGTTGGAGAATGTCGCTTATCGAATAAGAATGGACGGAACCTGAAATGAACGCGCCAGCCAAGACGGAAGATTTCGCGATCAAGATACCTGATGGTGTTTACGCCGAGACGGTTTTATCGGTGGAGCACTATACGGATCACCTGTTCCGTTTCCGCATGACGCGTCCGGCCGGCTTCCGTTTCCGTTCCGGCGAATTCGCCATGATCGGCCTGATGGTCGGAGAAAAGCCGATCTACCGCGCCTATTCCATCGCCAGCCCCGCCTGGGATGAGGAACTGGAATTCTTCTCGATCAAGGTTCCCGACGGCCCGCTGACCTCCCATCTTCAGGCGATCAAGCCTGGCGATACCGTTCTGATGCGCAAGAAGCCGACAGGCACGCTGGTTCTGGATGCGCTGACACCCGGCAGACGGCTCTATATGTTCTCGACCGGCACCGGCATTGCGCCTTTCGCAAGCCTGATCCGCGACCCCGAGACCTATGAAAAGTTTGAAGAGGTCATCCTCACCCATACCTGCCGCGATGTGGCCGAGCTGAAATACGGCTTCGATCTGGTTGAGGAAATCCGCAATCACGAATTCCTGAACGAGATCGTCGGCGACAAGCTCAAGCATTATGCGACGGTGACCCGCGAGGATTACCCCTTCAAGGGCCGCATCACCACGCTGATCGAAAACGGCAAGCTGTTTGCCGATCTCGGCGTTCCGGCGCTTGATCCGGAAATTGATCGCGGCATGATCTGCGGTTCCTCGGCCATGCTGAAGGACACCAAGGAACTGCTTGAAAAGGCCGGTCTGAACGAAGGCGCCAACAACAAGCCTGCTGAATTCGTGATCGAGCGCGCTTTCGTCGGCTGACGGCGCGGTTCCCATGCGAACACATTGAGACAGGAGGCCCGCAACGGCCTCCTTTTTTTGTTTTAAGGTTGTTGATGAGGCCGGAACGGCAAATCGTCGGACTGGAACATCCGGAGGCGATGGCGCGTTAGCGTTCGAAGGAAACCGAACCGGCGAAACCGTCCAATGGAAAAAACGGAAAGAATACGCACCACCATCATTGCTTTTGCAGCGAGCCTTTTCACCGCGCTGCCGGCAGTCGCCGATGAAAGCGCGTTTCTGTCATCACTCGAGGGTACGTGGACTGGCAAGGGCACGGTGATCACCCGTATCGGCGCGCCGGCCGTCAACGTTAATTGTACGCTGAATTCCGATGCACGGCAGACAGCTTTGCGCATGTCTGGCACCTGCCGTGGGCTTCTGGTGGTAAAGCGGGCGATTGCCGCCGATCTCGCCGCCAGCGGCGTGCGTTACAGCGGCACCTACACAGGCCCGTCCGGCCGCCCTTCGGCACTGGCGGGCAATCGCCGGGGAAATGCGATCAATCTGACCGTTCGCTGGAACCGCGATATCAACGGTGACCGTGTCGCCGCCATGATAATCGAAAAGGTCGGCAATAATGGCCTGCGGCTGCGTACCACCGACAAAGACGGCAGGACCGGAAAGACGGTAGTGACGAGCGATATCCAGCTGGTTCGTTGACTGGATTCAGCTGATTTTGACGGCGCACATGAGTGTCCGGTTTCTCAACTGAATTCGAGCAGCAGCGGACAGTGATCCGAAACTTCGGGCTGTCTCACAACGTCGAAGTGATCGATCTTCACAGCCGGATTGACCAGCATGTAATCCGCGTAGCGGTTTTGCTTGGTGTAATGCGAAGTCCGCGTGTCGGTAAAGCCGCGCGTCGTGACCAACTCTGTAAGGTCCAGCTCTCTCAGAACGGCAAAAGTCTCGCTGTCAGGCAAGACATTGAAATCACCACAGACGATGATCCGGTCACCAGCCTCCGCGATGTTTCTGACGAGCTGTACGAGACGCTTCGCCTGCGCCAGCCGTGCGGCGCTATCGTGTTTGCCTTCGGGGTCTCGCAGGCCGTGCATGTGGGCGATGACGACGGGCTGGCCGGTTGTGAAATCGAAAATACGAACGGCGTGTGCGGTCCGCGATCTCGGGTGGTCGCCATATCCATCGGCTGAAAAGGTGCCATGTACGAAACCCTGCACCTGCGCGACAATGGCAATGGATTTACGCACGTAGGTCGCCAGCCCCCATTGCGACGGGTATCGTGTTTCGCCGTGCCAGAGATCGCCCTGCGCTGCCGGGCAGAAGACCGCCAGATGATCGGGCAGGACATCTGCGACATCCCGCAGGAAATTCGCCCTCTGCGGCAGGTCGATGCCGTGATCGCGATAGGCTAGCCAGTCCTGCGTGGCAGCCGGCGTATGCACCACTTCCTGCAGACACAAAATATCGGGATCGGAAGAGGAGAGATAGGGAACAAGCTTGTCATGAAGCTTTCCGCCCCAGCCGTTCAGGCAGATCAGACGCATTCACACTCCATCGCCGCAGGATTGCATGATCCCGTTTAGCATGGAAC
Source organism: Agrobacterium sp. SUL3 (assembly GCF_001263295.1). Taxonomy (NCBI): domain Bacteria; kingdom Pseudomonadati; phylum Pseudomonadota; class Alphaproteobacteria; order Hyphomicrobiales; family Rhizobiaceae; genus Agrobacterium; species Agrobacterium sp. SUL3. The sequence continues at coordinate 156,180 of NZ_KQ414500.1, read as the reverse complement.
CGCCGACGATCAATCATGTCCAGCCATTTCAGGATGTGGAGGTGTCGTCGCCCGAATATCAAAGGCCCGGATGTTTCCGGGCCTTTGATACGGGTTCATGCCGAATGGCTCATCCGGCCATTTTGTGTCATGCCGCGACAGTTACATCTTCGGCAGCAACACCTTGTCGATGACATGAATGACGCCATTGGATTGCTTGACGTCAGCGATGGTTACATGAGCAACCGTGCCGTTCTCGTCCGTCAACGTGATTTTGCCCATGCTTTCCTTGGCCTTAAGCACGCAGCCGCCGACGGTCTTCACGTCATGCTCGCCCTTGTCATCCTTGATCATCTTTTCGATGGCGGGTGACAGTGCATTGGCGGCGACCACGTGGCAGGTCAGCACCTTGACCAGCTTCTCCTTGTTCTCGGGCTTCAGAAGATCGTCGACCGCACCCTTCGGAAGGGCCGCGAAAGCCTCGTTGGTCGGCGCGAACACCGTGAACGGACCTTTTCCTTGAAGTGTTTCGACAAGGCCGGCAGCCTTCACCGCTGCGACAAGCGTTGTGTGGTCTTTCGAGTTCATCGCGTTTTCAACGATGTTCTTGTCCTCGAACATTGCGGCGCCGCCAACTTTGGGGTTCGCGGCATAAGCGGAAACCATGCCGATGGAAAGAGCTGCGGCCAGCGTCAGGGCGCGAACAGAAACGTTGTACATCGTTATTCCTCCTTGGTGACTTCCAAACCCCGAAAGGCAGTTCTTCCGGTGGCCGCTATCGGTCATCCGTAGCGATACAAGAGACGGAAGCCGGCGCCTCGAAGTTTCAGGCGAGCCAGGAAAAATGATAACCAATTGACTTTAATGATGAATATCTGTGCTTCAGCTATAAGCGACGCGCAGTGCCTGATGCGACGATCGGGCCGGTGGGAAGGCCGGTGGGCGAACCGCCGAACGGTTCAAGGCTGACGGCAAATACGGAACCTTCACCGAGTGTGCGCTGTATCTCGGGTGAAATGATCATTTCCGCATCAACCTTCGCGTCGATGATGCCGAGCGACTTCGGATTGCCCGTCGGTGGTACCACCCACAGTTCAAGCGACCGGCGTTCACCGCCGTCCGCTGCAACCGGTGTGATTTTCAGGCGTCCGCTTGACGCGTCGTAGGACGCCACGAGATCGATCACGTTGCCGGGGGCGGTGAGGTTGGCAACGAGCGGCGCCGTTCGCTTGCCACCCGGTAGAAGCAGACCTGACATAAGGGCAATGGCAACGACAGCCGCAAGTGACGAGACAAGCGATACGCTGCGCCAGAAGACGAGTGACTGCCAGAGCGAAGCAGTGGAACGATCGGGGCTGTTGGCGAAGAGGCGATTTTCGATACGGCTGAATATTGCGGCGTCGGGTGGGATCTCGCCATAGGCATCGTTGAACGATGCGGTATCGATCTGCCAGCGCTCCACGAGGCGCTGAAAGTCGGCATCATCCGTCATGCGCTTCTCGACCAGCCGGCGCTTTTCCAGCGAAAGAAGGCCAAGCACATATTCAGCCGCAAGGACTTCATCCTGCGGCGTGTCGCCATGACTATGTTCGCCAGATATCATCGTTCCATGCACTCTCTCAGTTTCAGCAGGCTGCGGCGAAGCCACGTCCGCACCGTGTTGAGCGGTGCATTCATGTCTTCCGCAAGTTCCGCATAACTCATGCCCTCCACATAGGCTCGCCGCACGGCGTTGGCTTGGTCCGGCCGCAGCTCCTCCATACACCTGTCGATCCGCCGGCCTTCATCGCGCATCACGGTTTGCGTTTCCGGGTCCAGAGTCACCTGGTCTTCAAGGTCCAGCACGGTATCGATATCATCGCTCACGGGTCTCCGCGCCCGGATGACATCAATACAGTGGTTTCGAGCGACGGTGGAAAGCCACGTCAGCGCATGCCCCGAGCGACTTGCGAAGGAATGCGCTCTTTGCCAGATTCTGATATAGATTTCCTGCAACGCCTCTTCCGCATCCGTCCGGTCCTTTAAGATACGGATGCAGATTGCAAAAAGTTTCGGGCTGGTTGCCTGGTAAAGCGTGGCGAAGGCGGAGCGGTCTCCGAGCGCAACGCGCCCGATCAGGACAGCAATCTCATCGCCTTGCATCCGCACATTCTCCGCCTCGTCCCCAATTTAGACAAGCAGATACGAAAAAACACAAGACCCCGGCCGCGAGAAAGCCGGGACAGGTCACACCGCCACTTCTGCCATAAAAAAAGCCCGGAGCGATCCGGGCTTTTGTCTTGAGCGAAACAAAGTTTACTCTGCCGCTTCGGCATAATCTTCCATTGGCGGGCAGGTGCAGATGAGGTTGCGGTCACCATAGACATTGTCGATGCGGTTGACCGGCGACCAGTATTTGTCGATGCGGAACGCGCCGGGCGGGAAGCAGCCCTTTTCGCGGCTATAGGGACGATCCCATTCACCGACGAGGTCTTCTACCGTGTGCGGTGCGTTCTTCAGCGGATTGTTGGTCTTGTCCGCACGGCCTTCCTCGATGTCGCGGGCTTCCTCGCGGATCGCCAGCATGGCATCGCAGAAACGGTCGATTTCCGCCTTGGTCTCGGATTCCGTCGGCTCGATCATCAGCGTGCCGGCAACCGGCCAGCTCATGGTCGGCGCGTGGAAACCGCAATCGACGAGACGCTTTGCCACATCGTCCACCGTCACGCCGCAGCTATCCGCGAGCGGGCGAGTGTCGATGATGCATTCATGCGCCACGCGACCGGTCTCGGACTTGTAGAGCACGTCGTAAGCGCCCTTCAGCCGTTCCGCGATGTAGTTGGCATTGAGGATCGCCACCTTGGTCGCCTGCGTCAGCCCTTCGCCGCCCATCATCAGGCAATAGCTCCAGGAGATCGGCAGGATCGACGGCGAGCCGAAGGGAGCAGCAGACACCGCACCCTCACGGCCGTCTGTCGAAGGATGACCCGGAAGGTAAGGAGCAAGATGCGCCTTGACGCCGATCGGACCCATGCCCGGGCCGCCGCCGCCATGCGGAATGCAGAAGGTCTTGTGCAGGTTGAGGTGTGAAACGTCGGAGCCGATATCGCCGGGACGGGCGAGACCGACCATGGCGTTCATGTTGGCGCCGTCGAGATAGACCTGACCGCCTTGGCTGTGCGTGATCTCGCAGATCTCTCGAACCGTCTCCTCGAACACGCCGTGGGTGGACGGATAAGTGATCATGCAGCACGAGAGGTTTTCCGCATACTGCTCTGCTTTTGCACGGAAATCATCGATATCGATGTCGCCGTTGTCCCGCACCTTCACCGGCACGACTTTCATGCCGACCATCTGCGCCGAGGCAGGATTGGTGCCATGTGCGGAAGTCGGAATGAGGCAGACGTCACGATGGGTGCCGCCATTGGCGAGGTGATAGTTACGGATGGTGAGAAGCCCTGCATATTCCCCCTGCGCACCGGAATTCGGCTGCATGGAGAAGGCATCATAACCGGTGACCGAGCACAGCTTTTCGGAGAGATCGTCGATCATTTCCTTGTAACCGAGCGCCTGATTGGCCGGCACGAAGGGATGGATGTCGGAAAATTCCGGCCAGGTGATCGGCAGCATTTCCGCTGTCGCGTTCAGTTTCATGGTGCAGGAACCGAGCGGGATCATGGAGCGGTCGAGCGCCAGATCGCGGTCCGAAAGGCGGCGGATGTAACGGGTCATCTCGCTTTCGGCACGGTTCATGTGGAAGATCGGATGCGTCATGTACTGGCTGGTGCGCAGCAGTTCCTTCGGCAGGCGATATTCCGGCTCGAAATCCGAGATCGAGAAATTGCCGCCGAAAGCACGCCAGACGGCTTCCAGCGTTGCCGGGCGCGTGCGCTCGTCAAGGCTCATGCCGATCTTGGTCGCGCCGACCTTGCGCAGGTTCACGCCTTCCGCCACGGCCGAACGCAGGATGACGCCCTGCATATGGCCGACTTCGACGGTGATGGTGTCGAAGAAGGTTTCCGGCTCGATGGTGTAGCCGAGCTTTTCCAGGCCCTTGGCCATCAGCACGGCCTTCTGGTGGGTCTGCTGGGCAATCGCCTTGATACCCTGCGGACCGTGGAAGACGCCATACATCGAAGCCATGACGGCGAGCAGTACCTGCGCGGTGCAGATGTTCGACGTCGCCTTTTCGCGGCGGATATGCTGCTCGCGGGTCTGCAGCGACAGGCGATAGGCACGGTTGCCGCGCGCATCGACCGAAACGCCGACCAGACGGCCGGGCATGGAGCGCTTATGTGCATCCTTGACGGCCATGTAAGCCGCATGCGGGCCGCCGTAACCGACCGGAACGCCGAAACGCTGCGAGGTGCCGATGGCGATGTCAGCGCCCATTTCACCGGGAGATTTCAGAAGCGTCAGCGCCAGAAGATCGGCAGCGACAGCAGCGATGGCGCCTGTCTGGTGCAGGCGGGAAATCAGGCCGGTGAAATCGCTGACATGGCCGTGCGTGCCCGGATACTGGAAGATCGCGCCGAACACATCGACCGGATCGAGATCGGTGAAGGGATTGCCGACGATCACTTTCCAGCCGAGCGGGGCCGCGCGGGTCTCGATCAGCGCAATGGTCTGCGGGTGGCAATTGGCATCCACGAAGAAGGCGGTTGCCTTGGACTTGGCGACGCGCTGGCACATGGCCATGGCTTCCGCCGCCGCTGTCGCTTCATCAAGCAGCGATGCGTTGGCGACATCGAGACCGGTCAGATCGCAGACCATGGTCTGGTAGTTCAGCAGCGCCTCAAGACGGCCCTGGCTGATTTCCGGCTGGTAGGGCGTATAGGCCGTGTACCAGGCCGGGTTTTCCAGAATGTTGCGCTGGATGACCGGCGGCGTGATGGTGCCGTAATAGCCCTGGCCGATCAGCGAGGTCAGCACCTGGTTCTTGTTGGCCGTTTCACGAAGACGGTCGAGCGCCTCGCGTTCGGTCAGCGCCGCACCCCAGGTGAGCGGTACCTTCTGGCGGATGGAGGAGGGAACGGTGGCGTCGATCAGCGCGTCGAGGCTCTTATAGCCGACGACCTTCAGCATCTCCGCCATTTCCGACGGCGACGGCCCGATGTGACGCCGGTTGGCGAAATCATAGGGCTGATAGTCGGTGAAATGGAATTCGGTGGGCGTCGTCATTACGCGATCAGCTCCTTGTAGGCTGCTTCATCGAGCAGCGTATCGGCATCCGCCGCATTGGAAAGCTTCAGCTTGAAGAACCAGCCGGCACCCTGCGGGTCGGAATTGACCAGCGAGGGATCATCAACGATGGCCTGGTTGATTTCGACCACTTCGCCATCCAGCGGACAATAAACATCGGAAGCCGCCTTGACGGATTCAACGGTCGCTGCATCGCCATCCTTTGCGAAGGTGGCGCCCACTTCCGGCAATTCGACGAAAACCAGATCGCCGAGCTGTTCAGCGGCGTGGCTGGTGATGCCAACGGTGGCGATATCGCCTTCGAACTTCAGCCATTCGTGTTCTGCGGTAAATTTCAGCATCGTATTCTCTCCGGAGATGGGATGAAGATTATCGTTTATAGGTGGGCGTGATGAAGGGCAGGGCGGCGACGGTGACGGGCAGATATTTGCCGCGCACTTCCGCGAAGACAGCCGTGCCGGGAGCGGCGTAGGAAACAGGCACGTAACCCATGGCGACGGGACCCTCGACCGAAGGGCCGAAGCCGCCGGAAGTCACTTCGCCGATTTCCGTCTTGCCCTCGGCATCCGCGAAAAGCTTGGAATGGCCGCGCACCGGCGCCTTGCCTTCCGGCTTCAAACCGACGCGGCGGCGCGATGTACCGTCCTTGAGTTCGCCGAGAATACGCTCGGATCCAGGAAAACCGCCTTCTCGATCACCGCCGGCGCGGCGCGCCTTCTGGATTGCCCATTCAAGCGAGGCTTCGATGGGGGAGGTCGTGGTGTCGATGTCGTTGCCATAAAGACAAAGGCCGGCTTCGAGCCGCAGGCTGTCGCGCGCGCCAAGCCCGATGGCTTCGCAATCGGGATGTTCGAGCAGGGCCTTGGCGATCTCGTCCGCCTTTTCGGCCGGCACGGAGATTTCAAAACCGTCTTCACCGGAATAACCGGAACGGGAAACGATGCAGGGCACGTCGTGCAGTGGCACTTCCTGCACGTCCATGAACTTCATTTCGGACACGCCGGCCCACAGTTCCGCCAGCACTTCTTCGGCGCGCGGTCCCTGCAGCGCGATCAGCGCGCGGTCGTCGAGAAGGGTGATTTCGCATGTGCCGGAAAGATGCGCCTTCATATGGGCGATATCGGCATCCTTGCAGGCCGCATTGACGACGACAAAAAGATGGTCGCCGCGATTGGTGATCATCAGGTCATCGAGGATATGGCCGTTGTCGTCAGTAAAGAAGCCGTAGCGCTGGCGGCCTTCCTTCAGGCCGAGAATATCGACTGGCACCAGCGTCTCAAGCGCGCGTGCGGCATCGGCGTTGTCGCCAGACTTGGCCTTCACAATCACCTGGCCCATATGGGACACGTCAAACAGACCGGCGGAGGCGCGGGTCTGAAGATGCTCCTTCAACACACCAGCCGGATATTGCACCGGCATGTCGTAACCGGCAAACGGCACCATGCGGGCGCCGAGCGAAACATGCAGGGAATGAAGCGGCGTGGTTTTAAGCTCGGCGGTATCGTCCAAGGACGCCTCCAGGGTTGCGCGAGATATCGCGCGGGCTCAGGTCATGGCGCAAGACGCGCCGGTTCAAGAGCCCCCTCTGTCCTTGTCGCCTGAGATTGTTATCCCTTCGGCGAGCCGTCCTTTAGATCAAGGTGGCTTCTCTCCAGAGTTCCGTCGTCACCGCTGGTCCTTTTGCCTGAGAGTTTCCGGGGCGGTTGCTCCTTCGGCACCGCAGTGAAGCGGCTTCTCCCAACGATGATGCGACGCTCATTATCTTCGAAGCCCCGCTGTTGGCAAGGACCAAATGACGCATCTGAACAGATTCTTGCTCCATCTGCGCCATCGGCAGCGCTGTGGTGGGTGACAACTTGGAAACCGGGACAACATCAGTCGGATTTTTTCTCCGGCAGGCCCTTGCGTTTCGTTGATGCGAGATCATCAAGTTCTTTTTCTGTCATGGACTTCTCCATGCTTTTTGAAGCACCTTGTAAACTGGATTTTTTGACTTCGCCGCGTTTGGCGGCCAGCGCTGCACCCGCCGCTTTCTGTTGGGCTTTTGATTTGGCTGGCATGTCTGCCTCCTTTGAAACGATCGTTCCAGCAGGGAAATGCCGCCTAGCGACGATTGTTCCCTTGCGAGAAGTCAAGCATGCGGCAAAATTCCCCTTTGAAATCGGTCGGAAAGCGGGATATCGCATGATGTCATGGATGCAAATCGAAACCGACGACTGACAGGGATGGAGAGAATGCTTCGCATTTTCTGCGCGGCCCTGATGTTGTCGCTCGGTTTTGCCCACAAGCCCGTGCTGGCCGCAGCGCCGACGGTCTCTCTGGACGAGAGCTACCGTCTGCCGGACGGCACCTTTGCGGAAATCTGCCTTGGCCACGGCGATGGCGTCAACGTCTCCCACGGCAAGGACGATCCGGCCCATTCCGGCGATGCCATGCTGTTTTGCGAGGCCTGCCTGCTGGCCTCGTCCATTCTTCTGCCGATACCCGATACGGAAGGCTGGCTGAGGACCGAATTCTCCTGGCTCGACAATCGCCTGACCGCTAAATGGAGCTTCCGCTCTGTCCTGACGATCCAGAAACCCGCAGCGCGGGGGCCTCCATCCCTGTCCGCCTGATTTTTCGTTTTACCGGATCATCACCGCCTGAGGGCGGCACGGAGCGACTGCCAAAGCCCTGATGGGATGCAGTCGAAGGGACAAGAGACATGAAGACCACCAAAATCATCACCTGCACGTTGTTCGTTGCCTCGGTTTCGACCGCGCAGGCTTTCGCCCACGCCACTTTCGTTGACGGCTCGGCCGAGCAGGAAAGCACCGTCGTCGCGGCGCTGCAGGTACCGCATGGTTGCGACGGCGGGCTTGCAACGACAGAAGTGCAGATAAAGCTGCCGGAAGGCTTCATTTCCGCCAAGCCGCAGCCCAAGGCCGGCTGGGAGCTGGAAGTCATCAAGGGTGATTACCAGAAGGCCTACAAGAACCACGGCAAGGAAATCAAAGGCGGTCCGGTCGAAATCCGCTGGAAGGGTGGCAACCTGCCGGATGAGTTTTATGACACCTTCGCCGTTCAGGGTAAAATCTCCGGCATCGAAGCCGGACAGGATCTGCCCTTCAAGGTGACGCAGCTTTGCGGCGACAAGGGAAAGGTTTCCTGGGATGAGGTTGCGGCCGCCGGTGTCGACCCGCATTCGCTGAAAAGCCCCGCCCCAACCATTCGCGTTGCCGCAAAGGCGGCCCATGCTGCCGGAGGCCATGATCATGGCGCCATGGATATGGATGTTGTGAAGGCCGGCAGCCTTGAGGTTTCCGGCGGTGCCACCAAGGCCATGCTGCCGGGCCAGCCTGTGGGTGGCGGTTATGTGACGATCAAGAATTCCGGTACCAGTGACGACAAGCTGATCGGCGTGGAATCCTCCGCTTCCGGCCGAGCCGAAATCCATGAGATGGCCATGGTCAACGACGTCATGAAGATGCGCAAGCTGGATGACGGCATCGTCATCCCCGCCGGCCAGACGGTTGAACTGAAGCCCGGCGGCCTGCACATGATGTTCTTCGACGTGAAGAAGCCCTTTGCCGAAGGCGACAAAGTGCCGGTGACGTTGATCTTTGAAAAGGCAGGTAAGGTCGAGATCGTACTCTCTGCCGCCAGCGCGGCCAAGGGCAACGGCGGCGACCACCAGCATAACTGATCAATAAAGAGCGGCTACCGGAACGCGTGACAGGTCCGGTAGCCGCAAGCTTTTTTATTGTTATATCTTGTTTTCAGCGCCGTGGCGGAAAAGGCGTGATGGCCATCGCCTCCGTGATTTTTCCGGCATTCGGTTGAAAATACTTAGAAAATCATCCTGACACCAGCCTGAACGCCGAAGGCCTGCCAATGGCGCACCTGTATTCAGAAATAAAATTAAAATATTCAAGTATCAAGCTGATTTAAATTACTATTTTCTGATTTGGTTTTCGCGTTGTTTTCCTCATAAGCCTCTACGGCCTGTTCGAGCGTCGCCTGCGGTTCGTGACGCTGGCTGGCGGCGGTCAGGAAATAGAGGGTGAGCGCCGGCGGCTTTATTGCCGTCATCAGGGCTCTGAGCTGGAAGTCGTCGCCATGTTCGGCCTTGCGTGCCAGTTCGTGAATGGCTTCTTCGACCTCGCTCTTGCGCGGCACGCGTTGCGACGGCTTCACTGCCTCCAGCGCATAGGCTGCCGTATTCGCAGAAACGGAAAGAACCTGTGTCATCCAACCTCCGGCTATTTTCGCCGACCCTTAAAAATTGGAGATTAGCATCTGCGTCTTGTTGGAAGGCTAAATCGCGGAGCTGCAATTTAATCGTATTTTAGTGGACGCATGCGGCGGGTAGAGGGCTTTCGCCTGCGATTATGATGGTCTAAAAATCCGTTGGACTGCCCGGTCCGGCCATTTCCTCCGGAGACACAATCCCCATGGTTAATATCGCTCTTGTCGCCGCCGGCGGCGCAATTGGTTCCGTTTTCCGTTATCTGGTCGGCGTCTTGAGCGTTCGGCTGGCGGGGTTGAATTTTCCCTGGGGAACGCTGGCGGTCAATGTGGCCGGATCGTTCCTGATTGGTCTTCTGGTCGAGCTGGTGGCGCGGCGATTGAATGCCTCGATGGAAATGCGCCTGTTTCTCGTCACCGGTGTGCTTGGCGGCTTCACGACATTTTCGTCCTTCTCGCTTGATGCGGTAGCACTTTTCGAGCGCGGTGCGTTCGGCCTTTCGGCCGTTTACGTGCTTGCAAGCCTTGCGGTTTCCATCGCTGCGGTTTTTGCCGGGCTGGCCTTGGGCCGCAGTTTGTTCTAAAGGCTTGATCCAAACGGCGCGCCGGCGAACAGAGCGCGCGATCAAGACAGAAAGACTGGAAATTTCATGGCAGGTATCGAGCATATCAAGGTCGAGGCCGACGAGGCCGGTATGCGCCTCGATCGCTGGTTCAAGATTCACTATCCGGGCCTTGGTTTCGGGCAATTGCAGAAGCTGCTGCGCTCCGGCCAGGTGCGCGTGGATGGCGGCCGGGTGAAGACGGATGCGCGGGTGCAGCCGGGACAGATGGTGCGCGTGCCGCCCGTTGATTCCGACCTCAAGGTCAAAACCGGCCCGATTGGATCGAAGGACCTCAAACATTCGGAAGACGCCGAACTTCTGGCGCGTATGCTCTTGCATGAGGACGACAAGGTTTTCGTTTTCAACAAGCCGGCCGGCATTGCCGTGCAGGGTGGCTCCGGCGTCAACCGTCATATTGACGGGCTTCTGGAAGCCTGGACGAGCCCGAAGGGCGAAAAGCCACGTCTGGTGCACCGTCTGGACCGCGATACGTCAGGCGTGCTGGTGGTTGCCCGCACAAGAGGCGCCGCGCAGAAGCTGACGGCCGCCTTCCGCGAGCGCGATACCAAGAAGACCTATTGGGCGCTGGTCAAGGGCGTGCCGCGCAAACACCAGGACAAAATCTCCACCTGGCTCGTCAAGGAACAGACGATGGATGGCGACCGCATGCGCATCGCCAAACACGGCGAGGAGGGGGCCGATCACGCCATTTCCTATTACCGTGTCATCGATACCGCCGCGCAGAACCTCGCCTGGCTGGAAATGGAACCCTATACCGGCCGCACCCACCAGCTTCGCGTTCATGCGCTGCATATGGGACACCCGATCATCGGCGATCCCAAATATTACATCGACGATCCGAACTGGGATTTCCCGGGCGGTATCCAGAAGCGCCTGCATCTGCATGCGCGCCATATCGACATACCGCACCCTAACGGCGGCCGCCTTCGGGTCAGCGCGCCTTTGCCGCCGCATATGGTGCAGACTTGGAACCTGCTTGGCCTCGATGTGGCCGATGGCGATAGGGAAGACTGACATCAGATGAAACTGGTTCTTTTCGATTGCGACGGCACGCTGGTGGACAGCGCCGGCCTTATCCATGCCGTGATGGCCGACACGTTTGCCGATTTCGGAAAGCCGCGCCCTGATATCTCGCAGACCAAGGCGATCATCGGCCTGACGCTCGATATCGCCATCGCCCGCATGCTCGGCAAGACGCATGTGGATGACGAGGCGCAGGCGATGACGGCGCGTTATCGCGAAATCTATCATCCGATCCGGGAGCGCCCGGGCATGATCGAACCGCTTTTCGACGGCATCGCGCCGCTGATCGACGCGCTTTCGAAACGCGACGACGTGTTGATCGGCGCGGTCACCGGCAAGGGCAGGCGCGGGCTGACCCATATTCTCGAAACCCACGGTTTCGCGGATCACTTCATCGTTTCGCGCACGGCGGACGATTGCCCCTCCAAGCCGCATCCGGCCATGGTAATGGAATGCTGCCATGAAACCGGCATGGTTCCGGCCGACACTGTTGTCATCGGCGACGCAATCTATGACATGCAGATGGCCAAGGCGGCGGGCGCAAAAGCCATCGGCGTCGCCTGGGGTTATGCCTCGGTCGACGATCTCTGGAACGCGGGCGCAGATGCCGTCGTCGGCCACCCGCGTGAAATCCCGGCCTATGTTCCGGCCGATATTTGACAACCCTTCTAGCTGACTGATGAGGACGTGCCATGCGTGATCTCCTGAACGACCTTACGGAGGGCCTGAGCCACCCCGACCCGATCCTGCGTGCGCAAATCCAGATGCAGAAGCCTTTGCCGAAGCGGTTCTACAAGGATGTGACTGTTGCTGATGTGGAGGAGGGCGGATTTACCATCCATCTTGATGGCAAGCCGCTGCGCACACCCGCCAAGAAGCCCCTGATCGTTCCGACGAAGGCGCTCGCGGACCTGCTTCGCGACGAATGGGATGCGCAGAAAGAAGTGGTGAACCCGGTGGTCATGCCTGTTTCGCGGCACGTGAACACGGCCATCGACGGCATCGCAAACGACACCCAGGCAGTTTTCGAAGACATTCTCCGGTTTTCCTCCTCCGATCTCCTGTGCTATCGCGCCGGCGATCCGGAAGCGCTGGTTCAGCGTCAGACTGACCATTGGGACCCGGTGCTGGACTGGGCCGCCAATGTGCTCGGTGCCCGTTTCATTCTCGTTGAAGGTGTCATGCATCGCGACCAGCCGCGCGAGGCCATAGCTGCCTTCGCGGTGACGCTGAGGAAATACGATACGCCGATTGGGCTTGCCGCCCTGCATACCATGACCTCGCTGACCGGCTCCGCTATTCTGGCGCTCGCACTGGCGGAAAGACAGCTGACGCTGGAAGAAACCTGGGCGCTTGCCCATCTCGACGAAGACTGGACCGCCGAACAATGGGGTGAGGACGAGGAGGCGCTGGAACGCCGCGCCGTCAGGCTCATCGACATGCGCGCGGCGCTCCATGTTCTGGAGTCGTTGAAGAGCGCTTCTTAACGCTTTTCTAACCCTGATGATCGAATATGCGGTTACCTCACGTTAGGGGAGCCGCTGATCATGAACACCACGCTGAAACGCCTTGGCATTGTCTTGCTGGCGTGTTTCACGCTCATGTCTTTCAGGCTGGAACCGGAAGCGACCAATGCCGACCGGTTGCTTTACGATGTGCGCGGCGCATTCGTCGCCGCACGCCCCGATGTCGCGCCGGCGCTGATGCAGTCCATCCATGCTCAGGTACAGAGCGCAATCCGGACGACGGCGCGTGGCGAGACCAGACCACGCGTTGTGCTGACGATCCGTCTTGCATCCGTCACGCGCGCGCCGTTCCTGTTTGGAGAGCGGGCCTCAGCAAAGGTGATCGTCCGTGCCGCGGCCGTGGCAACGGGCGAGGTGATCGCCGAGGCCAAATTCACCGCCACCGTTGTCAGCTTCGACAATCAGTCCATCGAGCAGGAGCTGGCTTATGGCGTCGCCGAAAGGGTGATCCGTGAATTCCGGCTGAACCGCTCCGGCCCAACGACACTGGCGACGGCGCTTTTTCCATAAACGGGACGCGAGGCAAGCGCGCGAAAGCTATTCTTCTCTTTCGCTGTGGAAACCTCTGCCTCAAAAAAGTGCGTCGTGACGTCCATAGATTCACATACGTTACGTATCTTAATTGACATACGCTGCGTACGTCACTATCTCGCATACGTAACGTATGTGAAATGACGTTCGAAGTGTTGAAAGCAGTGCTTCGCCGTCCATTGTCACTCAACCCAAGAGAGAGATGCAAAATGACCGAACGCGAAGCGATTTTCCCTGCCAACAGGCACGCGCTTTACGAGGAACACGGCTATTCCGCAGCTATTCGCTCCGGTGACCTTCTGTTCGTTTCCGGCCAGGTTGGCAGCCGTGCCGACGGAACGCCTGAACCGGATTTTGAACGGCAGGTCCGGCTGGCCTTTGAGAACCTGAAAGCCACGCTTGAGGCGGCGCGCTGCACCTTTGACGACATAGTCGACATAACGACGTTCCATACGGACCCGGAAAACCAGTTTGGAACCATCATGAAGGTCAAAGAGGAGATTTTCAGCAAATCTCCGTACCCGAACTGGACTGCCGTTGGTGTCAACTGGCTCGCCGGATTCGATTTCGAGATCAAGGTCATTGCCCGCATCCCGTAATATCAGGCCAGGCCTGAAAGGGCGGCGCTCTCAGGGCGCCGCCAGCCTTGTCTTTATCCTTATTTCAGCCGCTCGGCGTGCCACTTCAGATGGTCATCCATGAAGGTGGAGATGAAATAATAGGAATGGTCGTAGCGATCATGCATGCGCAATGTCAGGCCGATATCCGTGCCCTTGATCGCCTCTTCGAATAACCAGGGGCGCAGACCTTTTTCAAGGAAACTGTCCGCCTTGCCCTGATCGATCAGGAACTCGGGAAAACGGGCGCCGTCCTCAACCAGTGAGCAGGCGTCATATTGGCGCCATTTGGCACGGTCGGCACCGAGATATTTTTCGAGCGCCGGTTCTGACCAGTCGGCGGAAGAGGGTGCCACAATCGGTGCAAAGGCGGAGCAGCTTTTGAAACGCTCGGGGTTCCTGAGCGCAATGGTCATTGCACCATGGCCGCCCATCGAATGGCCGAAGATGCCCTGCCGGCTCATATCCGCGCGGAAATGCTGGCCGATGACGGCCGGCAGCTCTTCCGTCACGTAGCTGTACATATGGTAGTGCTCGGACCACGGCGCCTCGGTGGCGTCGAGGTAAAAGCCGGCACCCTTGCCCATCTGCCAGTTGGTCAGCTCATCCGGCACGTCATTGCCGCGCGGGCTGGTGTCCGGGCAGACGATGATCAAGCCCAGTTCGGAAGCCATGCGGCGATATTCGCCCTTTTCCATGACATTGGCATGGGTGCAGGTGAGGCCGGAGAGATACCAGACAACCGGGCAGGGGTCGTGGATCGCTTTCGGCGGCACATAGACCGCAAAGGTCATCTCGGATTTCAGGGTTTCAGATGTGTGCGAAAATACGCCCTGCATGCCGTCAAAAGCCGTATTTTGCGAAATGATATTCATGAGGCCATTCCTTTGAGAAGAGTTTTCCGGTTCAGCCCGCAAGCGAGACCGCGGCATTCACAGCCGCCGCAACCAGAACCGTATTGAAAAAGAAAGAAACGATGGAGTGCAGCAGCGTGACCTTGCGCATGGCGGTCGTTGTCACCCCGACATCCGATGTCTGCGCTGTCATGCCGATCACCACGGCGAAATAGAGGAAGTCGTAACCGCAGGGTTCTTTCGTCGCCGGAAAATCCATACCGCCGCGATGCTGGCGCTTGCCATCCACCGTGGCCGGCCGCCAGTACAAATGCGCATAGTGCAGGGCCGTCATGGTGTGGATCGTCAACCAGCCGAAAATCACCGAGGCGAAAGCAATGAGCAGGGTCCAGACGGTCTCGCCCGTGTGATTGAGCGCCTGAAACAAAGAGACAACGGCAACCGCCACCGCAAGCAGTGTGACGGCGATGATGGCGATTGCCGGAAGATCGTCGCTATCGGCATGGGCCTTCAGATGCTGCGCCGTCAATCCCGGCAGACGAAAGGCAACCAGCGTCAGATAGGTCAAGAAAAACAGAACGGCCGCCATTTCTACGGCAAGCGACGGCGCAAAGGCTAATGCCAGACCGAGACCAAGAGCACCTGCGAAAAAAGCGAACACGAAAGGCTGATGTCGGCGAAAGGCATTGCTTCCTGTAGTCGTGGGGCTTTTCGGTTTGGCCGTGGTCATGGGCGGCACCTTTCTGTTGGCGCCGTCATTTTTTGACACGGCGGCAGAAACGGTCAAGCGTCTCCAGAAAAGCGGAGCGGTCGCGCGGTGAAAAAGCTGCGTTATATCCCTTGCTTTCACCGGTTTCGCGCAGATGCGCGCCAAGATCGCGCATCGCCGTCGCCATCCCGATATTCGACTGGTCAAAAACGCGACCCGTCGGCCCGGTCACAAGCGCCCCCTTGGCGACGCAGCGGCCGGCCAGCGGCACATCGGCGGTGATGACAATATCGTTCTCACCCGCATGATCGGCGATCCAGTCGTCCGCCGCGTCGAAACCAGCGGAAACAATGACGTTTTTCACCATGGGATCACGCGATGGGCGCAGACCGGAATTGGCAACAAAGGTCACTTCCAGCCCATGTCGTTCCGCCACCTTGAGAATCTCCGGCTTCACGGGGCAGGCATCGGCATCGACATAGATTTGCGGCTTTTGCGTCATGGGCACTCTTTTCGGATAATTCCTGCCACGCTTCTAAGCGCAAACGCCGCGATTACCAAGCCCGTCATTGCTGAAATGCGGGTTCGATGCCGAGTAGGGGCCGCACTTGCGACCACGCTGAAAATCGCCTATGTTCCCTTTATGTTCTTACCCCGAAAGGTTTTCCATGCTGGAAGAGTTCATCGTGCGGGCCAAGTCTGCCACTTATGTCAGCGGCGGCAACAAATCCGCGACGCCCACGCGCAAGGGATCACACGATCTCGGCTATCAGAGCGGCGACTGGCATTATATCGACAGCTATTTCGGGGGAACCGATTTCATCGGGCAGGAGGTCGTCTGGCATCAGGGAACGGCGGTGTGGGCGATGAGTTATTACGGCCGCATCCTCCGGCCCGACATGATCGACGGCGCCACGGCTGGCAGTGTCATTCAGCGGTCGCTTTCCACGCTCTATCGTGAGGGCCGGTTCCTTGGCGGCTTCACCCACCCGGTGGAAAATCTGGTCTATGTCGATACGAATGAAGGTGAATTCCGGTCCTTCACCGGCATTGAGCGCATTTACCGGGGCCATGTCGAGACGTACCGGCTTGACTATCATGGCGGGATCATAAAGCCATAGAGCGCAGGAAATGCCATGGACGGGAATTTGCAATGGCAAATGGCGACACTCTATTTTTCAAGGCGACACTCTATTTCGACAGCGAACCCACGATCTCTGATTTGACCCTCACACAAGCGTGGGGCGAGGAGGGATATGAATGTGAGCGGCTGAGCGAAAAGGGCGTTTTTGACGGCCTGCGCGGTTCGACCAGGGTTTTTGTCGGCAGTCCCGAGCCGGTCGTAGCGGCGCCGGTTGCGCCGGCCCAATATCCGGCAGTCGCAGAGGCCAGGGTCGACTGGTCAAAGACCTTTTGCGTCGATGCCAAAGCGGCATATGACGATTTCAGCCGCGCAACACATCAGTGCGAGTTCAGATTCCTCATCATGGCGGATGAGGACAATCCTGAAATCGCCCATAACGAGATTGCCTCAGCCCTGCTCGGCATTCATCAGGTCGCTCCCATGCAGGCCGTTGCATTGCATTATCTCGACATGATCGTCGGCCGCGCCAATCTCGATGACTATCTGAATTATGCAAACAGCCATCTCGACCAACCGCAGCAAATGGCGGCGATGCTGGCCTTCGGAGCCTTCGTGACGGAGGAGGGGGAAAAGATCAGGGCCTGGACAACGGGTCTGGAACATTTCGGCCAGACGAATCTGCTTTTCGAAACCCCGGCCGGAGATGCGACGGAAGCGCTTCTCACCCTATTCGGCCTCGGGCATCTCGTCGTCAACGGGCGACGCTTCGCTGCCGGCGAAGCCATAACATCTTTCGACCTTCTTGCGCGTTTTACGCCCGCCGAACTCGATGCCCGGCCAATGCTGCGCGTCGTCAGGCAGGACGCCGGCTAGAGCCTGCTGTCGTACCTAAGGGAGAATGGGACGATGATGTTTCACCGCCCCATCACAGGCTTCAAATCAGCCGGGCTGCTTGGTCTTGCGCAGATACGGAAGAACCGTGTCGTAAGAACCGAAACGGGCGATCGCATCCTCGTTGGAAACGGCGGCGGTGATGATGACATCCTCGCCCTGCTTCCAGTTGGCCGGTGTCGCCACCTGGTGCTTGGACGTGAGCTGGATGGAATCGATGGCGCGAAGGATTTCCTCAAAATTGCGGCCGGTGGTCATCGGGTAGGTGAGGATCAGCTTGATCTTCTTGTCTGGACCGATGACGAAAACGGAGCGCACGGTGGCATTGTCTGCAGGCGTGCGGCCCTCGGAGCTGTCGCCAGCGCCGGCCGGCAGCATGTCATAGAGCTTTGCCACCTTCAGGTCCTTGTCGCCGATCAGCGGATAATCGACATTGAAACCGGTCGCGGTGCGGATGTCGTTTTTCCATTTTTCATGGCTTTCGACCGGATCGACAGAAATGCCGATGATCTTGACGCCGCGTTTTTCAAATTCCGGCTGCAGGCCGCCCATTGCACCGAGTTCCGTGGTGCAGACCGGCGTGAAATTCTTCGGATGCGAAAACAGCACCGCCCATCCGTCGCCGATCCAGTCGTGAAAGCTCACCGGCCCATGGGTCGTCTCGGCGGTGAAATCAGGTGCTATGTCGTTGATACGCAGGCTCATCTGATAGTCTCTCCCTAATGATTTGAACTGAAATCCTGATGGTTTCGGCAATCCGTGTCCGGCGCCGGAGCTTAGAGTGTCTGCGCAAAATGGCCAGCCTTTTCATCGCGCCCTGGTGACGTCACAGAGCAGGGGAAGTTTGCGAAGTTTCCTTGAAGCGCAATGATGTTCCATGGCAGATATTCGGTGCAGACACTGCTGCCCCAAAGGCGCGTGCGTGAGTCAGGATTGTTTTCGATAGTCGATTTGCCTATTCTGACGAAACGCTACCATGCCGCTCCGGCCGGCTCTGAGAACCGACACGAAAAACTGCGCGACGCCGTCTCCAAACCCCGATGTTGTGGAGAGTACCGATGACGATCACGATTACCGCCTTTGAACGCTCACCCGACGGCGGCAAGGGCCTCGCCCGCGACATGCGCGTTCGTTGGGCGTTGGAAGAGGTGGGCCAGCCATATGGTGTGCGCCTTCTCTCCTTCAGGGCGATGAAGGAACCGGAGCATCTCACGCTTCAGCCATTCGGGCAGATTCCGACCTATGAAGAGGGCGATCTCGTCCTGTTCGAATCCGGTGCCATCATCTTCCATATAGCCGAGCACCATGCCGGCCTGCTGCCCAAAGAGGCGGATGCGCGGGCGCGGGCGATAAGCTGGATGTTTGCGGCCCTCAGCACCATGGAGCCACCGATCGTCGAGCACTTTGTCACCGGCTTTCTCGAAAGGGACAAAAGCTGGCATGATGAACGCCTTCGAATGGTGGATGAACGCATTCGCAAGCGGCTCGGTGAATTGTCCCGCCGCCTCGGTGGAGCCGACTGGCTCGATGGCGCATTCAGCGCCGGCGATCTGCTGATGGTGTCGGTCCTGCAAAGGATAATAAGTTCAGGCATTCTCGACGAATATCCGAACCTTTCAGCTTATGTGGCCAGAGGCGAAGCACGTCCCGCCTATAAGCGGGCCTTCGCCGATCAGCTGGCGGTTTTCAGAGCTGCGCAGAAAGCGTGACCGTCTCAGCCCGAAACATTGACGCGATATGCCATCCCAGGCGACCGGGGCGCGGGTAGGGACCACACGCCCGGCTTGGAAGAGCCGGGAGCTGGGCCATTTCAAGAAAGAACCTGCTGCATCGATCTACTTGTTGGATCAGTCGTTACCACGCCTTTCGGAGCCTTTAATGCCACGACCCCTCAGCTTCCGGCTTCGGCAGCTCTCCTCAGTGAGGGTCCTTCGTGTAAACGAATGTCGGTACACACCAGTTAAAGCGTATTGCAAGGAGCCGGAGCATCAACCCGAGGGCCATTGCGACGAGCGAGGATATCGCGTGAGACGCCCCCAAAAGGGGCGCACTCAAGTAGATCAGGCTCGTAAGGACCGAGACGATTGCATAGAGTTCCGAACGAAATAACAGCGGTACTTCGTTGCACAGTATATCCCGAAGTACGCCGCCCAGACATCCAGTCAGCACTCCCGCCGCCACCACGACAACCAGCGGCAGGTTAAGGCCTGACGCAATCTGGCAGCCGATGACGGTGAAGACGACCAGTCCTATTGCGTCAAGAAAAAGGAACATCTTGCGCAGTTGATACATGTATCGGGCGATTGGGATCGTCGCCAGCGCAGATAATCCCGTCACGAGGAGATAGCTGGGGTTTTCGACCCACGACAGCGGATAATGGTTCAGAAAAACATCGCGCACGGTCCCACCGCCGAGGGCGGTAATGCATCCAAGTAAAAATACGCCGATCCAATCCATTTCGCGACGGCCGGCGGCGAGTGCGGCTGTCATCGCCTCTGCGACAATCGCAACGAAATAGAGGATATGGATAATGTCGCTGGTCGAGGGAAAGATCATCGAATAACCCGAAAATTCAGTATCTGTGAATGACATGGGTTCATCGCCAATTCAGTAGTTCATCAACGGAGATGCCTGCGGGTTTCCGAAGGACGGCCGAACCCCGAGAAGAGGTGCGGCGCGCTCAATGATATCGCGCACCATCGGCGCGGCATTGAAGGCCGCAAGGCGCCCACCGCGCTCGCCGGAAAGTGGGGCGTCAATGATCGACAGAACCAGATAACGGGGGCGGTGCATGGGGAATGCTGCGAGGAATGTATTGAAGTTCAGGTTCTTCGCGTATTTGCCATCGATAACCTTTTCCGCTGTCCCCGTCTTCCCGCCCACATCAAAACCGGCCACCTGGGCGTTTCGGCCCGAACCTTGGGTTCCGTTGTACCAGAACAGCTCGCGGACCTTTGCGCTGGTCGAGGCCTGCAGGACACGCCTGCCGGTGATTTGGTGACGCCTGTCGTTGTCGGCGATGAAGGTCGGGTGCCGGAACATGCCGCCGTTTACGAGAGCCGCCGCAGCCGCGGCCGTCTGTAACGGTGTCGTGGCCAGACCGTGACCGAAGGAGATCGTTGCGGAATTGATCTTTTTCCAGTTCCTTGGCGCTGCGGGCGAAGCAATTTCCGGTAACTCCGTCTGCATCTTTGACAACAGGCCCAATCTGAAGAGAAACTGCTGGTGACTTTCGAGACCAACGAGATCCGCGACTTTTGCCGTGCCGATGTTTGATGAATAGCGAAAGACTTCCCGGATTGTCAGCGGCCGTCCTCGGCCGTGAAAATCCCTGATGATGAAACCACCCATCTTCAGGGGGCGGGAGGCATCAACCATCGAGTTCAGATTGACGACGCCTGCATCAATCCCCATGGCAAGGGTGAACGCCTTGAAGGTGGAGCCCATTTCAACTGCTGAATTGCTCATGCGGTTGAACCATCCCTTTTCGTAGTCCCTGTCGATCGAGCCATCGGCAAGGCGCCGCGAAGGTTCATTCGGGTCATAATCGGGGACCGACGCCATCGCGAGAACCTCGCCTGTGTCGACATCGATTACGACGGCACCTGCCGCTTCCGCCCGATAGTTCCTCAAGGCATCGCTAACGACGTTATGCACGATGCTCTGAACACGCAAATCGATGGACAGCCGGACGGGTTCAAGCTGGGTGGGATCGGTAAGCCCAACTCCGCGCAGGTCTGCCAGGCCTTGCCTGTCGAGATAGCGCTCAATGCCCGCCAGCCCCTGATTGTCGATGTTGACATGCCCAACAATGTGAGATGCCACTGGCCCGCCAGGATAAAAACGCCGCTTTTCGGGTCTGAAGCCGATGCCCGGAATGCCAAGGCGCATGATCTCAGCTTCCTGGCGGGGCGTAAGCTGTCTCCTGATCCACTGGAAACCGGAGTCAGACGTTAGTTTTCTGTGCAGATCAGCCCAATCCAGGTCGGGAACAACAGAGGCGAGCTTTTCAATGGCCTCATTTGCATCAACAACGCGGCGAGGCTCCGCATATAGCGAGATGAGATTGATATCCGTTGCGATAAGCTGGCCATTGCGGTCAAGAATGTCGGGGCGGGAGGCGATTATATGGGGTGATCGTGGAATACTCGCCGTCGCTTCGCTCTCGGAAAAATAGCCATATTGCAGAAGGCGGACTGCGATCGCGGCATAACCGATCGTAAATGCCACGATTAGCAGGCCCACCCGCTTGCGATTTCGAGCGGAAGATCTTGCGCCGCGTTTTTTGGCAGGGAGAACAAGGTATCCGACGGTACCTCTCCGGTAACGAGCAATCAAAGACATGAAAATACTCCACGCTCACGTATCGGGAATAGGGTGGGAATACGGGCAGGTCCAACCGGTCACCGCACGCGCGCAGGACAGACCTGTCACGCGGCATTTTACACCGCGCCAAATCCCGGAAAATTCGGCAATGGCGCAGGCTTGATCTGCACATAATCAGGAACGCCACAAGGGCTTGAGACTTTCACTGATAAAGTCCATGGCAACACGTATCCGTGGCGTGTCGCGCACGTCTTCGTGGATCACCAGCCAAACGTCGATCCTGACACCCGGATCGAGTGGATCGAACCTCACAAGACCGTGTTCCGCGGCGAGGTAGGCGGGCAGCAGCGCCACCCCACAGCCGCCGGCGGCAGCAGCAGCCTGTATGCGCAGGTCGTTGCTGCACATGAACACCTCGTCGGCGGAAAGCCTGTCATCAAGCCAGCGATAGTGATCCGACTCCCGCATGGTAACATCGTAACTGATATAGAGAGGAGGGCCGTTTCTTGTCGGGTAGGCAGGGTCGGCATAGAGGAAATAGGACAATTGTCCAAGGCGGCGCGCAACCAGCGTGGCTTCGCTCGGCCGCTTCAGGCTGATGGCAATATCCGCTTCTCCCTTGGAGAGGGACATCGCCTCCATGGTGCCGACAAGACGGAGCCTTACGTCAGGATGCTGAGATTGCAGCGCGGAGATTTGCGGCGCAATGAAACTGTAGAGCAGCGATGGCGGCGCGGATACCACGATATCACCTTCGATACCGTTCTGACCGGAACCGGCGCAGCGGCTCAGAGCAAATGCCGATCTGCTCATTTCCTCGGCGAAGTTCGCGACGTCGCGGCCCATATCGGTCAGCACATATGATCGTGGCCTGCGATCCACAAGCTTTACCGAAAGTGAGGTTTCCAGCGATGTGATGCGCCGACTGACGGTCGTATGATCGACGCGTAGCGCCTTGGCGGTTGCCGTGATCGAACCGTGGTGAGCAAAGGCGGAGAAAAATCGCAAATCTTCCCAATCGACCATTTTAAATTTCCTGAATTAGGTGTGTTCGTACAAGAACCGCATACGGGTCTCATCGCGAGATGGCGGATCGCGAGGTGCTTGCGTCACACCTGTCGAGCGCCATTGCCCGGTGAAGCCGCGTAGAACCGTTTAAATTTTGAAGGTGACTGGGGTGAGATGCCGCCGCTGACGCCGGCTGGCATGAGCGCCGACGCGCGGGAATCCGCAACGCCTGACAAGGTCGTGTGCGGCAAATGGAATTGCCGCCATTGTCAATGAAAATGGTCTTGAAACTGCGTCAACGCAATTGACTGTCGATAGGGAAGGGTGACTTCCAGCCATAGGTGCTCCTTGCCCGTTTTCTTGGGCTTTTTGGCACCCCCTCTGTCATTGGCCTGAGAGATTCGCTCACCGTGTTTCGGCGAACTTACACCATCGGCGCGAGCAATAAGCCCGCTTTTCAGAGTTTGTATGATCTTGCAGCGGTCCATTTGCCTGAGAGTTTCCGGGGTGGTTGCTCCGTCGGCGCCGATGTTGGGAGAAATCGGTCTCTCCCGCTGCTCGATATGTGTTGCCCCACGCCTCAATCACGAGGTCTGGAGCGCTGCGATGTTGCGTTTCCACGACCGAAAGGCCCCAGATCCGCTAAACCGAACGACCGCGAGATATGGTGTCGTTTATGGCGTAAATTTGACCCGCAGCGGTTATTCTTGATCATTTCCCGCTCAGATTGACGTTATCAGATGACCAAAAGGGGTGTTTTCCCTTTCACTCGATCATAAAGATCGATCGCATCCTGCATCAGCATTCTTACGCAACCCGAGGAAGAGTTTTTGCCTATGGTTCTCCAGCTTGGTGATCCGTGAATACGATAGAGCGTATCCTTGCCGTTCTGGAAAATGTACATGGCGCGCGCACCGAGAGGGTTCCTGGGGCCGGGGGCCATTCCACCTGCTTCAACACCGTAGGGCTTGAGTTCAGGATTGCGTGCGATCATATCGTCCGGCGCCTTCCACCTCGGCCATTTCTGTTTCCATTGAACGACAGCGCGTCCTTTCCATGATCGTCCCTGAGTTCCGAGCCCCACGCCGTAGCGTATGGCTCGGCCACGGGGAAGAACCCAGTAGAGGAACCGCTCATTTGTATCTACGACAATGGAATAGGCAGGCTCTGCGGTGATGTATTCGACCTCCTGTCGGAGGTATTGTGGGTCAATGGCGCGGTAATTGACTGCTGGAACGTCAAAGCCACCATCCGCCAGCGCAGCATAAATTTCGTCGTAAGCGAAACCGGTACCCGCAGGCTTTGGCCTGTTGTCCTTCGCCGTTTTTGGGGCTGTCGTCGTTTCATTTTTATTTTCGGGCAGGGTAGCCGCGACAACTTCGAGTTTCGTCTTGGGAACCTGCTCGCAACCTGCAGCCAGGAATGAACTGATGGCCAGGGTAAGCAGCGATCTGCGAGACAAGTGAGAATTGATTTTCTGTTCCAAGGCTGTTCTGCTGTCGAATTCTAGGGGCTATGCCGGGATCGGGGCTGACAACCGACTAAGCGCCACGGCCCGGATGTCTGCTGCGCGACAGAAACCATGAAATCTGCGCGTTCGATACTGCGCAAATGCGCAGATTGGCCCTGCGACATTCCCGGTAAAAACCGGGTGTGATGTCTATTCAAGGCCTATCTTGCAAACACGGATCGGTCATGAACGCGGTCGTCGACCGGGATTGCGTTTGCGCTGCAGACAGCCGTGGCACGGTGCGATTTTTCTGAAATTGTGGTCGAACGGGGCGTGGCGACTTCCAACGTTGACATTGACCAGCGTTATGCGAGGAGAGGGTCGCATTTCTATCTTGCCGGACTGTCGAATTACTAAATAGCCGCCACATACGATGTGGCAGCAAGGTTAAATTGTCGCGGATTTTGCAATGTTAAAATGTCACCTGTCGCTCTGCCAGCCGGTTAGAAATGGACACTTGCTCCGACAATCAGCCCCCGACCGGACCGGCTGGGCCGGGTTGCAAGGTCAGGGAGGGGGCGGGTGATGGAACACCCGCTTCGGCTTTAGCTTTCTCAACCGAAACGACTGCTTTGCGCCCAAAGCGGTCATTGCAGATGCCACAAAACTCCCTACTCTCTGATTCTGGTGGAATGTCGAAAGAGAATGGAACATGACCGCATTCGCTGATTCGCTCTCCATCCAGCGCGCCTGCAACACTTTGAACCTCGACACGGCGTTGTCGCGCGCGCTCGTCAACACGGCGCTGCCAACAATCTGGTTCCGTCACGATGATCCAGTGACCGACGCCGCACTCTCCGTCGGCGTAAGCAAAGTGGGAGGTGAGCCGGATCTCCCACCGGGGATCATCTGGCCGACCCGTCCGGCACTGGCCGACCCAGATGGCACTGCGAAGAGGCTCCGGACGAGCCTCACAAACGGCGCGGGCGCCGACGAGACGGAACCTTGCGTGGAATTCGTCATCGAGCATCTGGCGCACGAGACGCCCATGGCCTTTCTCGCGCAGGTGAACCTTTCGGTCATCGCGCGCGAACCCGGCTTCGATCCTTCCCTCCCGGATCGCGGTATGTTGTGGGCGTTCAATGATCCCTTCGCCGACTGGTATCCTACGCAATCGCCCAGCGGGGGCATTGCTCTTTTGTGGAGTGACGCGGGTGGATTGGAACGACGCCCGACACCTCAGGTCGTGCGCGAGGCCTGGCAGAAGGGGGTGAGCGATTACGGCTCCCGGATGTCCGAGCCTTGGGAGGCCGACGTCAAGTCCGAGCCGCTTATTCCCGTCTCTGGCTGGTCGATCAGTCCGCGTCTCAGCCGGCACGCCTATATCGACCTTGCGGATGAGCGCTTCGAGATGAAGGAGGGCGGCGGAGATCAGCTTGGGGGATGGGAGCAACCGATTCAACAAAGAATGCATGGCAACGTAGAATTGATCTCCATGGGTAAAGCAGACAGCGAACTGGCTCACGCCGAGGGCGTCCTTTCCGCCGGCGAACGTTGGCGGCATGTGCTGACAATCAATGCCGAGACCTATCTCTGGCGGCTCATGCCTACCTGGGGTGATGGCGCAATGTTTATGTTCGTAGATGAAAAAGAACTCGAGGCTCGCCGCTTTGATAAAGCAGCGGGCACCTCTCAGTTCACCTAAGAACGCCCGGTCTACTCAGACGCACGCCTTTAACACGTCAGACTAGAGCGGCTTGGTTATGGACGTCCGGCATTTTGCACTTCGTTATGAGGAGGCGTGATCCTACCGAGCACCATCTGTAACATTGTTGGCAATTCCAAATTTCGATGTCAGGATTGCCGGTAGCGTCATCGATATAGACGAGAAGGGCGCATTTTGGTCCGCGATTCTCGAACCACCAGTGATGCGATCCATCGATCTGCACCAGCTCGCCATAGGCCTCGCGACGTAATCTCGGTTGATGAAACGTCCGGCGCTGCTTGCGCGACAACCACAAGCCAGCATCCACCATCCAGCCGCGGACGGTCTCACGCGAAACCCGCAAACCATCACGCTCGGCCAGCTTCTCGGTCGCCAGGGTCGGTCCGAAGTCCGCATAGTGCTCACGAACCAACGCTACCGCGTAATCGCGAACGCCGTCACTGATCCGGTTGTTCGACGGTCGGCCGATGGCCTTGTGCCGGATCGACGCAGCACCACCAGTCCGGATTCGGTCCAGCAGTCGGCGGACCTGACGCTCACTCAGGTCAAGCACATGTGCCGCTGACACCATCGTCATTCGACCGGCCATGACTTTCGACAAAACCGCGATCCGCTGCAAATCCCGCTCGCTCATCGTAATCAGTCCCATCTGCAATCTCCCAGAGGCCAATCAGACCCGGGGAGTGTGACATTCCAACTTTGCAGGAAGAGGACACTTTAACTTTGCGGCTACATACGATAATCGCATAAGATAGATTATGGAACTAATTTGCTAAGAATTCAAGGATTTCGCGTGCAGGCACATCAACGAGCCGCGCTCATTCCTTTGCTTGCAAATAAATACGACCGGTATAAAAAACTGAGTTAAATATAATTATATCAATGTATAAAGAGAATTTTCTAATCTAACTCTACAACTCTCCTGACGCCTCCCGGCGTCTCAGTTCCAGCTCTTCGCTGTAGCGCCTGAGCGTATGGCTTTCGGTGAGCAGACCAACCGGGCGGTTCTCTATCTTGTCATTAACAACGACCAGCGCTTCGCTTTCCGTGGCATCGAAGGCCGCTGCCGCCTGACGTGCATTCATGGTCGGCAGCAGCACGTCGTTCTTATATTGCAGATAGGTCTCAAGGCTGATCTTGCTCGGATCACGATCCATCGGGTCGGCGTAGATTTCCGGCACGAGGACGATGCCGGCATAACGCCCGTCATCATGAGTCATGATCACCCGCTGCGTCGAACCGAGCGGGAATTTCTCCTTGAAGGCCGGGAGCCCCATGCTGACATTGGCCTTTCGGATATCGGCACGCATCATCTTGCCAACCGTCAGGTCGCGGATCCAGCCAATATCATGGGCGCTGCGAATACTCTCTCCGCGCAGGTGAAAACGCCAGGTGGCGAAGGAATAACCGAAGGTCGTGCGCACCACCAGCGAGGTGGTGATGACGGCGGCAAGCACCAGAGCGGTGATCTGGAAGTCGCCAGTCAGTTCCAGCGCCAGGAACGTCATCGTCAAAGGGCCACCGATGATGGCGGCGGCAAAGGCGCTCATACCAATCACGGCATAAACGATGGGCGCTGTCGAGCCATAGCCGATATAGGGGGCGCAGAGCGCGAAAACCTTACCCAGAAGCGAACCCATGAACAGCGAGGCGAAAAACAGGCCGCCACGAAAATTGGAACCGATGGAAATGGCGCTGGCCGCCGCTTTCAGCAGGAAGAGCCCGGCCAACCCGTAAATCGTCAGTTCAGCATCGATATTGAGATGCAGCGCGCCATGGCCGCTCGACAGCACCTGCGGTGAAATCAGCGCAAGAGCGCCGACCGCCACGCCACCAATGGCCGGACGCAGCCAGCCGGGAATGGCGCTTTTGCGGGCCGTCTCCTCGATGAAGGAAACGGTCTGCATCAGCACGATGCCGATCGCCGCGCACACGACACCCAGAAAGATGGCGGGCACGTAATCCGCAGGCGTCACGCGGCTGGCATCGACAATATCGATCGACAGGCCATGGCCGCCGATAATCCCGATAACGGTGGTGGCCACCAGCGCGGAGACGATGAGCGGCGCAAGCGTGACGACGGTATAGGTGCCGATAATGAGTTCGATGGCGTAAAACGCCCCGGTCAGCGGCGCATTGAAGGCCGCCGCAATCGCACCCGCAGCACCACAACCGACGAGGATGCGCATGTCCCCTCGCCGCAGTTTCAGCTTGATGCCGAGCTTGGAGGCCACGCCGCTGGCAATCTGCGTATAACCCGCCTCAAGCCCGACGGACGCGCCGAAACCGTTCGAGACGATGTTCTGCACGCAGACGATGATGCTGTCCGTCAGCGACAGGCGGCCCCCATGCAGGGCATTGGCCTCGATCGGGTCGACCATCGGTTTCTTGCGGGTCTTTGAAAGAATGAAGATGATCAGGCCAAGCACGATGCCGCCGACGATCGGTCCAGCAAGCACGACGGGGCCTGAGAGGTCGCTGCTGCTCAGCCGCTCGGTGCCGAAGACCAGAACATGCAGCGCCGTGCTCAACGCGCCGATCAGCGCCACCAGAAGCCCCGCCGCAATGCCAATGAGAGCCGCAAGAGCCACCAGCCCCAGTTCGCCGCGTCGGAACATCGCCCGCAACCGGCTGGCGCGCAGATTGTCGAAGAAGCTCGCCATACTGGGTGCACGGAAAGGCCGGGTCGACATGCTGTTCCTTCTCAGGCGACGTCAAAGCGCGACGCGCCTGTACTAGTGTTTCAAAGCACGTCCCTGCCCCAAAACCGGAGACCGATTTTGAGAGACATGCTCAGGGCGCCTCGAACTCGACTTCGAAACGCATCTGGTCGTAAGCCGGTTCGACGTGATCAGGCGTTTCACGCATTACCGTCTCATAATCGAGCGGAATATGCATATGGGTCAAGATCGCCCGTTTGGGTGCGAATCTTTCGATCCAGCCAAGCGCCTGTTCCAGCGAAAGATGGCTGGGGTGGTAGCGGTGCTGCAACGCGTCGATGACGAGAATATCGAGGCCGGCAAGCTTGGGCACGCTCTCAGTCGGAAAATCGCTGACATCAGTGCAATAGCCAACGTCGCCAATGCGAAAGCCAAGCGAATGTACATCACCATGCTGCTGCATATGCACGTTGAAAGGTATCGGCCCACCTGCCCCGTCGATAATCACAGGCACGTCGATGTCGGCGATGATCCGCGGTTCGACGATTGGCGGATAACTGCTGCCCGGCGGTGTCTCCAGGCAATAGGCGAAACCGTCCCATATGCGCGCCATGGTAACGGGATCGGCATAGATCGGAATGCGGTTTTGCTGGATGGCGAAATAGATGCGCAGATCATCGATACCATGCAGATGATCGGCATGGGCGTGGGTGTAAAGCACCGCATCGACGGCCTCCACCTTTGCGGCAATCATCTGTTCGCGAAAATCCGGGCCAGTATCGATCACGACGGTGGTCTTGCCACTATCCGGGCCGATCTGCTCCACCATGAAGGCCGTGCGCGTGCGCCGGTTCTTCGGATTTTCGGGATCGCAGGCACCCCAGTCGCCGTTGATGCGCGGCACACCGGGCGAAGACGCGCAGCCGAGAACCGTGAAGCGACGACGGTAGATTGCCACGCTACACCCTTGTCATCTTCGAAAAGCAGCGAAAGGCGTTCTCGGTGGTAATTTCGGCCATTCGCTCGAAAGAAACACCATGCACCTCGGCCAGAACTTCAGCCGTATTGACCACGTAGGAAGGCTCGTTGCGTTTTCCCCGCCAGCGCTTCGGCGCAAGATAGGGCGCATCGGTTTCGACAAGCAGCCGGTCAAGCGGCACGGTGGCGGCTATATCACGGATATCCTGCGATTTCGGGAAGGTGAGAATGCCCGAAAAGGAAACATAACCGCCAAGCTCAACGCCGGTTTTCGCCAGTTCAGGACCCGCGGAGAAGCAATGCAGGATGAAGGGGAATGCCCCCTTTTCGCTTTCCGCGCGCAAAATAGCGGCCATGTCGTCATCGGCGCTGCGGCTGTGAATGACGAGCGGCAGCTTCGTCCGTCTTGCCGCTTCGATATGGCGAATGAGGCCGGTCTTCTGGTCTTCCGGCTTCTGCGTATCGTAGAAATAATCCAGTCCCGCCTCACCGATCGCCACGATCTTGTCGTGGCTTTCCGCCAGCCGCACCAGATCGTCAGCCGATATATCCAGTTCCTCGGCTGCACTGTTGGGATGTGTGCCGACCGAGCAAAAGACCGACGGATATTTTTCCGCGATCTTCAAAAGCTCGGGCAAACGGCGCACCCGGGTCGAGATCGTCACCATCTGGCTCACGCCGGAGGCATGGGCGCGGGCGATGATATCGTCGCGCTCAGCATCGAAGTCAGGAAAATCCAGATGGCAATGGGTATCGATCAGCATCGGTCTCGCCTTCACGCTTCCGGCGCAACGTAACGCGGGAAGACCGGCTTCGGTGCTTCGAGCGGCGTGCCTGGAACCAGACGACCGGCCTCGCCGAGCGCTGCGAAATCGCGTTTGTCAGCGGCAGCTGCCACGAGATCGAGCAACTTGTCGCAGGATTCCGGCATGAAGGGTTGCAGGAGAATGCCGATCTGGCGCACCACTTCCGCCGTGACGTAAAGCACGGTGCCCATGCGCTCAGGATCAGTCTTCTTCAGCGCCCATGGCTCCTGCGATGCGAAATAACGGTCGGTCTCCGAAACGACGGCGATGATGGCCGCAAGTGCACGGTGAAGCAACTGCTTGCCCATTTCCTCGCGGCAGAGCGCCAGCAGCCCGTCAGCCGAAGCCAGCATCGCCTTGTCTTCTTCGGTGAATTCGCCGGGTGCCGGGATCTGGCCGTCGCAATTCTTGACAATCATAGACAGCGAACGGCTGGCGAGATTGCCGATGCCGTTGGCGAGATCGGCATTGATGCGGGTGGCGATGCCCTCTTCGCTGTAGCTGCCGTCCTGGCCGAAGGAAACTTCGCGCAGGAAGAAATACCGCACCTGATCAAGGCCGAAGTGAGCAACCAGATTGGCGGGATCGACGACATTGCCGAGCGACTTCGACATCTTCTCGCCCTTGTTGAGCAGGAAGCCATGCGCATAGACCCGCTTGGGCAACGGCAGCTTCGCGCTCATCAGGAAGGCAGGCCAGTAGACCGCATGGAAGCGGATGATGTCCTTGCCGATGATATGCACGTCGGCGGGCCAATATTTGGCGCGCGGGCCGTTCCTGTCTTCGATGTAACCCGTGGCGGTGATGTAGTTGGTCAGGGCGTCGACCCAGACATACATGACATGCTTCGGATCGTTCGGAACCTTGATGCCCCAATCGAAGGTGGTGCGGGAAATCGACAGGTCCTTCAGACCGGATTTGACGAAGGAGATGATCTCGTTGCGCCGCTCCGCCGGGCCGATGAATTCGGGGTTTTCCTCGTAGAGCTTCAGCAGCTTGTCCTGGTATTCGGAGAGCTTGAAGAAGTAGCTTTCCTCCTCCACCCATTCCACCGGTGTGCCCTGCGGCCCATAACGCACGCCGTCGGCGCGCACTTCCGTTTCGTCCTCGCCGTAATAGGCCTCGTCGCGCACGGAATACCAGCCGGCATAGCTGTCCTTGTAGATGTCGCCGCTATCGGCCATCAGGTTCCAGATATTGCGCGAGGTCTCGTGGTGGCGCTCTTCCGTGGTGCGGATGAAATCGTCATTCGAGGCGTTGAGCAGCTTGCCCATTGCCCGGAACTGGTCGGAATTGCGCTGCGCCAGCTCTTCCGGCGAAATGCCTTCCGCCCGCGCCGTCTGCTGCATCTTCTGGCCGTGTTCGTCGGTGCCGGTCAGGAAGAACACATCCATTCCATCCAGACGCTGGAAACGTGCCATGGCGTCCGTCGCAATCAGCTCATAGGCATGGCCGATATGCGGCTTGCCGTTGGGATAGGAGATCGCGGTGGTGATGTAGAATGGTGTCTTGTCTGTCATGACGGTCTATCGACTTTACAGGCTGTTTTTTTGGATAGACCGCTCTTAAACCATTGTTCGCAGCAGCGAAAGCGAAGAGTACGATTTGTACGATCCCCGCGCCTTCAGACGCCGCGAATATCTTCCAGAATGGAAAGCACCATCTGCTTCTTGTCGAGATTATAGGCCTGCGCCACGCTGATCCGCTCCGCAAGCATCGAGGAAAGCCGCGCATGTCTTTCCGCCGCCGCTATATCGCCCGCCATCGCCGCCGCCCGGGCCCGCTCCATCAGCTCTTCCGTCACATGCTCCATGAAGAATCCGAGGACGATATCGCCATCCTTCTGCGCCAGAACCTCAGCAAGCTTGTGCATCTTCTTGCGTGCTCCCGGCCCTTCCGCAGACATCACCTCGGCAAATGCCTCGACAATGTCGGAGCCGCCGTAATTCGTGAGCTTGAGCGCCTGCGCCACGCTGCCCTTCGAGGCGGCAATCAGGGCATCGCGCTTTTCGCCGGCGGAGCCGATGCCGAGATGATCGAGCGATTGCACCATATCCGCATCTGAAAGCGGCAGGAGCCGCAGCGGCATGCAGCGCGAGCGGATGGTCGGTAGTAATTTTCCGGGTGCATGGGAGAGAACAAGGAACATCGCTCGTTTTGGCGGCTCCTCCAATATTTTCAGGATCGCATTCGCGGCATTGCGGTTGAGATCGTCGGCCGGATCGATGATGACGATGCGCCAGTTGCCCGTGCCCGAGGTTTGCGAGAAGAAATGCCCTGCCCGCCGCACCTCATCCACGGTGATCGCGGATTTCACGCGGCCGGTTTTTTCATCCACCGGACGCGTCAGATGCAACAGGTTGTGCGAGGCCCCGGCCGTGATCTGCCGGCTGACGAGCGACTGCGGATCGGGATCGGCAAGGACATCCGGGGCCGAAGACGGATCGGGATGGGTGAGGACATGATTGGCGAAACGGAAGGCGAGCGTCGCCTTGCCTATCCCTTCCGGCCCTTCGATGAGAATGGCATGATGGCCCTTGCCGGAGCGATAGGATTGCGCGAGGAACGCTTCGACTTCCTCATGCCCGAAAAGCTTCGTGTTCTGCTGCGGCGCAATCGCGCCGTCGAGAACGCCCTGAACCTCACTCATGCGCCGCGCCCACTGCCGTTCCCAGTTGCTCGAGCAAGGGCTCGACAAAGGACATCACGTCCTCCGCCACCTTCTCCTCCGGCTGGTCGGCATTGACGATACGGCAGCGACGCGGCTCGGCAAGCGCTATATCGAGATAGGCTTCCCGTCGCTTCTCGTGCGTTTCGATTTCTTCCTTTTCGAACCGGTCGGGCGCAGCCCCCTCATCCGCCCGTTTTCTGGCGCGCGCCAGCCCCTTTTCGGCGGCGATATCGAAGATCAGCGTCAGTTCCGGCACAACGCCATCGATCGCAATGCGTTGCAGCGTTTCGATGAAATCCGGTTCCAGATTGCCGGTCGTGCCCTGATAGACACGGGAGGAATCAAGAAACCGGTCGCAGAGCACGATCTCGCCACGCGCAAGCGCCGGGCGAATGACCTCCTCGACATGGTCGTTGCGCGCCGCCGCAAACAGGATTGCTTCCATGCGCACACCGAAGGATTCCGCCGCGCCTGACAACAGAACATGCCGAACGGCCTCCGCACCCGGCGAGCCGCCCGGCTCGCGCGTCACGACCACCTCGAAGCCGCGACCGCGAAGCGCCTCGGCAAGTGTGCGAATCTGCGTCGACTTGCCGGCACCCTCGCCGCCTTCGAAGCTGATGAACAGTCCAGTCTTTTCGGCCAATGTCACGTCCTGCGAGGAATTCCCGGAAATATTGAAATGCCTGTTTACAGCATCGAACCAAAAAGTGTGAAGCGCTTTTCAGAAAATGAGGTGCCTGAACAAAAGCATAGGAGCAAGGTGGCGCAAGGCGCGGATTTTCAGAGCCAGAACAGCAGCAGTTCCTTCAACGCACCCGCCGCATTCTGGGTCAGCGAGCCCTTGCCGACCGAACCCTTGGTATAAAGCGGCACTTCGCGCAGCAGCCGCTCGCCCGAAAAGACCTTGAGCGTTCCCGCATTGGCGCCAACGTCCAGAGGTGCATTCAACGGCCAGCGATAGACAATCCGTCCGGAAATTCGCTCCGGATTGTTGACCGGCACCAGCACACTGACATCTTCCTTTGGCGAGAGATCGACATAGGAGGCATCGCCGCCATAGACGCTGACCGAACCCACCACTTCATCCTTGCTGAAAAGATGGCGCTTTTCGAAAGCTGTGAGGCCCCAATCGACCACTCGGCGGGCTTCTTCCTGCCGCGTCTTGTCGTCTGTTATGCCCGATAGCGCCAGATAGACCCGCCGTCCCTCCCGCTCTGCCGAAACCACGGCCGCAAAGCCGCTGCCTTCCGCAAAGCCAAGCCCGAGCCCATCTATGCCGTTCCCAAGCAGTGTGTTTTTGTTGCGCTGGAATATCCGGTTCCATTCGAAATCCGGCTTGGTGAAAAGCCCATAGCGATCCGGATAAGTATCATGGAGATGCTGGGCAAGACGTACCATATCCCTGGCGGTCGTCTGGTTGCCCGGATCAGGAAGCCCGGTGGAATTGGTAAATCTGCTGCGGCCCATGCCGAGTTCGCCGGCTCGCACCGTCATGCGCTTGGCAAATGCGGGGTCCGAACCCGCCATGCCTTCGGCGACGATGATGCAGCCGTCATTGGCGTTCTGCACGATGATGCCGGTCAGGAGATCGTTGATACCGACGGAAGATTTCAGCGCCGCGAACATGGTCGAGGTTCGTGACGGCGCGCCGCCCGTGCGCCAGGCATATTCAGAGACGGGATAAGCGGTCTCCGGCGTCACCTGCGCCTTGGAAAGCGCATCCAGCACCACTTCCACCGTCATCAGCTTTGCAAGCGACGCCGGCGGAAACGACTGATCCTCATTTTGCGAAAGAAGCACGGTGCCGGTTTCGGCATCGATCATATAGGCCTGTTCAGCCTTGGCGATGAAGGGCGCAGTCTGCGATTGCGCCGCACCTGCGCTTAAAAATGCAAGCCCGGCCGCGACGACCACCGAACAATAGGAGCGATAAATGGCCTTGCGCATGAAACCGCCCAGTCCTGCCTGCCGAAACCGGCCGCCCGAAACGAAACGGATGCAGCCCTACCCTTCAATCCGTCAGCGCGACTTCGCCTGCTGACGCTTCACATGGGCGAGTATCGATTGCTCGTTGAGCGCGCCACGATCGACCAGCACGCTGTCGAAGGCACGTGCGGTCCGGGAAACCGTAGCAGATTCTTGCGAATAAGCCGCCGCATATTTGGACGATGGTGTCGGCACGCGCAGATAATTGCCGCCGGGCGCCGCCGGCTCACGCATGAAGTTTCCTTCCGGACGTTCAGCCAGGAACGGACCGATTTCCGGCAGGATCGCAAATTGTTCGAACGCTGGCGCGGGACCATTGACCAGCGGCATGGCCTGCAGGGCCGCATTCTTCCTGGAACCGACCAGCGCCGTCTGCGTCGAACCGCTATAATTCGGATTGGAGGCAGGAGCCGGCACGAAGTTCGGAGAGGCCGAAGCCACCATCACGCCCGTTGCGATCTGCCCTTCCGGCGCAACACCCGGCGAGCGCGAGCCCTTCGGAATATAGGACGCCATCAGATAGGGCATGTCGTGACCGTCAAGCGGGGCACGGCCGGCATATTGCACCCGCACATTCGCCGTACCCGTCGCCTTCATGTCGAGAAGATCGGCCGTCTTGCTGGAAACGTCGATCAGGCGGCCTTCGTGGAAAGGTCCGCGATCGTTGACGCGCACCAGAACCGACGCGCCATTTTCCGTGTTGGTGATGCGCGCATAGCTCGGCAGGGGAAATGTCGGATGTGCGGCAGAAAGATGTTCTTTGTCGTACACCTCACCATTCGCCGTCAGGCGACCGTGGAAGGCGGAACCGTACCAGGAGGCAAGACCGGTCTTGTTATAACCCGGCTCTTCTTTCGGAAAATAACGACGGCCCTTGACGGTATAGGCATTACCGATCAGCTCGCGCCCGCCGCCCTTGGGAATGCTCTTGCCATCGGCAACGCGCGGGCTGGCTTTGACGCCATATTCCGATTCAGAGAAATATTCCTTGCTGCGCTTGGGCTTAGGCTTGGTCTCGGTCGTGGTGGAACACGACGCTGTCGCAGCGCAAAGCACGGAAATTGCAAGCCACTTCGCACCCGATCTGGTGCTGATGCCGAGTTTCTTGACCGTAGAATTCAAATCGTCTGCCCCACGCTGCTATTGGCTCGGAGAACCGCACCCTCACTTGCCTCGATGAATTGCCCCTGCCATCGAAGCACCTAACAGTCGCTTAATCTTGTGCATAACGTGGCGAAAATGCGAACGACTTCTGCAAATTCGATAAAATTGTAATGAACGTGGTTAATGATTTATCTCTTTTTGGGCGCTTGAAATCGACTGTTGACACTCGTCCGCGCCTCCTCCCACATCCGAAATAACGGAACAAAGGCAGTGTGGCCGCGTTTCTTCCCCGCAAACAAACAAGCTTCCGCCGGTTTTTCGGCTGAGGGAGGAAACCATGATCAAGTCAATAAAAGCTACAGGTCTGGCGCTTGGCATCGCCTTGGTATCCATCGCCGCGCCGATCCCGGCAGGAGCGCAGGACATGGAATTAAGGATCGGTCCGGACGGCGTGCGCCCGGTCATCCGCGATCGAGATCGCGACCGAGACGTTGACCGCCGTGGTCCGCCCCGTATGCGCGGCTGCAGCGAACGCGAAGCTCGCGCCGCCGCCCGTGAGGCTGGCCTGCGAGATCCTGAAGTCGTGCGCGTCACCCCTGGCCGCGTCGTCGTTCAGGGTTTCACCCGCCGAGGGCAGGATCGCATCACCTTCGCCAACGAACGGGGTTGCCCCGAAATCTGATCAAATGTGAAATCTGGAGCCCGCCGAAAGGCGGGTTTCTTCGTTGTGGGTAATATCAACGCAGCCCTGACCAAACGACGTGGTCCGGATCGGTAATCGTTCCGCCTTTTTTAAACGGTCATTTTTGAGCTGAATGGCAGATGGGGTGGGATTCGAACCCACGGTACGCTCTCACGCACGCCGGTTTTCAAGACCGGTTCCTTAAACCACTCGGACACCCATCCTTCGGTGGTGAGGCTTTATAGCGGTTTGAAAATGGCCGTCAATCCCGGCAGGCACAAGCCATTGCCGTCCGCCCGCCTGCATATATCCGGTCACTGTCCAGGTGTTGTCGCCGGCGGCAGCAGAGACCCTTCGCCCGCAGGAACCGTGGGAACCTGTTGGGACGATTCAAACAGCGTCAGGCTGAGAACGATTGCGACAAGCACCAGCAAAAGCGCCACGAAGAAGATTCCGGATTTATCCATGCGTCTGCTCATGTCTCTTTATGTTAGGAGCAAATATGTGCAATTCGAGGCAAGGGAAAGAATAGGACAACTTTCTGTCAAGTTGCCTGACAGATTTAGCGAGTTCATCGCCTCAAATCCTCCTCACTTGAGCAAATTTTATGCGCCGGCGTACTGTTTGGGACGGAAGTGGCCTATCGCGTCAGCAATATTGTCGCTTATATAGTCACATCGCTCCCGGGCATTGCCCAACTTTCCCCGAGCGATCAACCTGCCCCGCCCGTTTGCGGGGCTTTTTTTCTTTAATGCGTCTCTAAAAAACGTCTGTGTGCGAGAGGCTCAGCCTGCTGGCAAACCCTATTGTCGGTTTGTCTACTCAGACCCCAATACTGGGGCCGCCATCACCGTGTCGTCCGCCACCCCGAAGAATATCCTCGAACAGGTTCAGCACCGCTGGCGGCAACGTGTCAGACAATTCGGCAAGGATTTCGTTGGCGCGATTATAGGAGTAGATGGCGCAGAGCGTCAGCACCAAGAGCACGATCCACGGCCAGATTGGCTTGCGCCTTGGCGGTGTCCCGTTCGGTTGTTGCGGCATGGTCATCCGGCACCTCCCGTTCAGGCCTTCACGCGCGGTTCGCCTCCGGGCGCATAGGCGGTTTTTTGCAGGAAACGAAATATGTTGCCGCACTGGCCGCAGCGAATCATGAAATCGGTCGGATCACCCGAGGCGCGTTCGGTGCGAAACCCCTGCGGCATTTCATCGACGCGAAAATCGACAT
The DNA here is from genome assembly GCF_001263295.1 of Agrobacterium sp. SUL3. Taxonomy (NCBI): domain Bacteria; kingdom Pseudomonadati; phylum Pseudomonadota; class Alphaproteobacteria; order Hyphomicrobiales; family Rhizobiaceae; genus Agrobacterium; species Agrobacterium sp. SUL3. The sequence continues at coordinate 118,304 of NZ_KQ414500.1, read as the reverse complement.
CGGCGCGGCTCTTTTCATCTGATTCCGACACTTCGGCAAAACCCTGATGGCCACATTTGGAACATTCGAGTTTCCGGGAATATCTGTCGCGCGCTGCCATATGCCGTCCTTTGCTTGCGCCCTATCAGGTAGCAGCGGCAAAACAGCATTTCAATGGCGATCGCCGCAGGTTAAAGCTTTGTCAGCCAATTTTCGGCCCGGAAATCGCCCCCGCGACAAGAACGAATCTGGAAGCCCATGCAGAACGGAACACCCCTGCTTTCCTCGTCGCTGATACGTCGCGCCGCCATCATCGCCGGAATTCTTCTCATTTTAGTCATCGCACTTAATATCGGTGTCAAATGGTATGGCGAACGTATCCTGAAGGCGGGCCACACGACGGCGACCGACGAGGTGCAGGTAACAATCGGCAACGACCGGCTCAATCTCGCGAAAAACACGCTGCGCCTACCTTCCGGTCGTGAGGGCGGCGAGCAGGAGCGAATCGATCTTTATCTGACCTGGCCCGGCCTCAACGGATATGAGGAAGGGAATCGCGCCATATTCGACGATCCGGCCCAGGCGACGGGGCTGGTTTATATTCAGCTGTCGCAAAGCACCATGTCACAGGACATGTCCGGCCGTTTCGGGCCGATCTATGCGCGGTTGACGGAAGGAGACCCTGTACCGCTGAAGCACGGATTGTTGCTGCATCGCCTGCGCGCCGATTCCGGTTACGGCAAGGAAGTTATCCTGACCGGACGGCGCGAAAGTGAAGGCGACTACGTTGTGCGTTGCCTTCTGCCGCAAACACCGCAGAAAGCCACGGGCAGCGACTGCCAGAGGGATATCCACGTCGGGCAGGATCTCAGTCTTTTTTACCGTTTCTCCTCCGGCCTGCTGCCGCAATGGCAAAAACTCGACACCGACGTGAAACATTATGTCGAGCAGCGCCTCGCAAAAGACGGAAATCCGTGAAACGACATGGCACAGATTGCGTGCGAAAAGTCGCATTTTATGGAGGGTGGATACCTTTCATAAACCACTTGGTAACGCCATCCCGATAAAGTTTCTCCCCGGAGCTATCGGGCGGGGCGTGTCCGAGCGGAACAGAAATATGCGATTGAAGAGTTCAGCAGTGTTGAAAAATGTATCTGGGGTACATTCGCGCAAAGCGGGTGCGACGTCTTTTGTAAGGTTTCTGGCGATGACCCTTGCTGCGGCGTTCATAACCGCAACATCCGTGGGCACCGCGCAGGCGGAACCGAAATATGCGGGCATCGTCATCGACGCCAAGACCGGCAAGGTTCTCTACGGCGAGGATCCGGACGGTTTGCGTTATCCCGCCTCTCTGACAAAGATGATGACGCTTTATCTGACGTTCGAGGCGCTTAATTCCGGACGCATCTCGCTTGATTCCAAGGTGCCCGTCTCGGCCAATGCCGCCAAGGAGCCGCCATCCAAACTCGGCGTGCGCGCCGGCGGCGCCATCACGGTCGAGCAGGCCATTCTCGCTCTTGTCACTCGCTCTGCCAACGACATGGCGACAGCGCTCGGTGAATATCTCGGCGGCTCGGAAGACCGTTTCGCCAGAATGATGACCGCCAAGGCCCGTGCGCTCGGCATGACCCGCACGACCTACCGCAACGCCAACGGCCTGCCCAACACGGCGCAGATGACGACGGCGCGCGATCAGGCCCGTCTCGGCATCGCCCTTCGCCAGCATTATCCGCAATATTACGGTTACTTCTCCACCCGCACCTTCAATTTTGGCAAGCAGGTTATCGGCAACCATAATCGTCTTGTCGGAACCGTTAAGGGCGTGGATGGCATCAAGACCGGTTACACCCGTGCAGCCGGCAGCAATCTTGCCACTTCGGCGCAAATCGATGGCCGTTCCATCGTTGCCGTTGTTCTCGGCGGTCGCTCCAGCGCCGCCCGTGACGCGACCATGCGTAAGCTTGTCGCGACCTATCTGCCGCAGGCATCGCGTGGCGGCAACAGCAACCTGATCGCCCAGACACGGTCCGCGCCCGTCGAAGAGCCCGTCGCCGTGGCGGCAGCTGTTCCTTCCGTTGCGGTCGCGGCTACCAATGCCGGCCTGCCCAATGCCGGCCCCGTGCCGCAAGCCCGTTATGAAGAAGCACCGGTCACCGCCTTTGCAGGCTCCTCTTCCAATGCTGCCGTCAAGGCCATGGAAGCCGCCACCTGGCAGAAGGGCAAGGATCCGGTTGTTCGCGCGCCGATCGCTCCTGATCGCAGCATGATCACCAACTCGACCAAGGTGGATAATATCGTCACCGCTTCCGTCGCCCCTTCGGCGTCGGCTACGGCTGCCGCACCTCAGGGTGGCTGGGTGATCCAGATCGGCGCATCGCCGGACGAAAATTCCGCCCGCGGCCTGCTGCAGAACGCGCAGGAAAAAGGTGGTGCGGCCCTGCGTTCCGCAAAACCCTTCACGGTCGCCTTCAGCAAGGACGGCTCCCAGATCTACCGCGCCCGTTTCGGCGGCTTTGATGGCCAGAACGCCGCGGTAAATGCATGCAATGCATTGAAAAAGAAAGGCGTCAGCTGCTGGGCGTCACTCCAGTAACCGATGTTTCCGCAGGCGGCGTTCATTGTCGAAACATCGCCTGTCTCCTCGAATTGTGTAATGTGTAGCGAGGCTTTCCAAGATGGCAGTTAACGAGAATTATTCGGACATTGCGTCTGGCAACGGGCAAAGCAGTCTGTCGGTTCTGCATCCCATTCATGAGGCAGCGATGCGGATCGCCGATCTCGGTCTCAACCGCTCCAAGGCAAAGACGCGCGATCTGGTCAGCCTGCTCCTGTCGCATGGCGCCCGCGCCTGGCGCGCCAACCAGCCGGAAGCAAGCATCCACCTTCACGTGGCCCGCCGTTCCGGACGTGCGCCGATCCATATCCGAATTCGATAACGAACCGAACCAGCCAGATAAGACCGAAAGAAAAACCCCGCGGTGCCTGAGCGCCGCGGGGTTTTCTGTTGATTGACGAGAGAGAAACGAGGCGGCTTACGCCTCGCTCTCCGGTGTCTCAGGCGTATCCGGCAGATTGTCTTCCGCCTCATCGCCATTGCCGTTTTCCGCCTCGTCGTCGCCTTCCGGCTCGTTGATGCGCTCCACGGAAACCACCTTCTCATCCTTTGCGGTGGAGAAGATCGTCACGCCCTTGGTGGCGCGGCTGGCGATGCGGATGCCGTTGACAGGCACACGGATAAGCTGGCCGCCATCGGAAACCAGCATGATCTGGTCGCCTTCGTCCACGGGGAAAGCCGCGACGAGTTCGCCGATCTCCGCCGTCTTCGAGGTATCGGTGGCGCGGATACCCTTGCCGCCACGGCCCGATGTGCGGAAGTCATAAGAGGACGAGCGCTTGCCGTAGCCCTTCACGGACACCGTCAGCACGAATTCTTCGCGCGCCTTCAGCTCCTGATAGCGCTCCTCGCTGAGTTCGCCCTCTTCCGTCACTTCCTCACCGACGAGCGCGATGTCGTCTTCATCGACGCCTGCTGCGCGCCGTTCGGCCGCCGAGCGCTTCAGATAGGCTGCACGCTCCCACGGTTCAGCTTCCACATGGCCGACAATGGTCATGGAAATGATGCGGTCGCCATCTGCCATATTGATGCCACGCACACCGACCGAGTTGCGGCCGGCAAAGACGCGCACATCGTCCACGGGGAAGCGGATACACTGGCCGAGAGCCGTGGTCAGAAGCACGTCGTCCCGATCCGTACAGGTTTCGACCGAGAGGATTTCGTCACCCTCTTCGTCGAGCTTCATGGCGATCTTGCCGTTGCGGTTGACCTGAACGAAGTCGCCGAGCTTGTTACGGCGAACCGTGCCGCGCGCCGTCGAGAACATCACGTCAAGCGTTTCCCAGGTGGTTTCATCCTCGGGCAACGGCATGATGGTGGTGATGCGTTCGCCGGGTTCCAGCGGCAGCATGTTGATAAGGGCCTTGCCCTTGGACTGCGGCGTGCCGATGGGCAGGCGCCAGACCTTTTCCTTGTAGACGATGCCACGCGAGGAGAAGAACAGCACCGGCGTATGGGTGTTGGCAACAAAGAGACGATTGACGAAATCCTCGTCGCGCGTCGCCATGCCGGAACGACCCTTGCCGCCACGACGCTGCGCCCGGTAGGTGGTGAGCGGTACGCGCTTGATATAGCCGAGATGCGAAACGGTAACGACCATGTCTTCCCGGGCGATGAGGTCTTCATCGTCCATATCGGGACCGCCCTCGACGATCTCGGACCGGCGCGGCGTGCCGAACTCATCACGGATGGCGATGAGTTCGTCCGTAACGATCTGCATGATGCGCAGACGCGACGACAGAATGTCGAGATATTCGCTGATTTCCGCGCCGATCTTGTTCAGCTCGTCGCCGATTTCATCGCGACCCAGCGCCGTCAGACGGGCAAGGCGCAATTCGAGAATGGCACGCGCCTGCTCTTCGGACAGATTATAGGTGCCGTCTTCATTGATGCGGTGGCGTGGATCGTCGATGAGCAGGATCAGGCTTTCCACATCCCGCGCCGGCCAGCGCCGCGTCATCAACTCCTCGCGGGCCGAAGCCGGATCGGGAGCGTGACGGATGACGCGGATGACTTCGTCGATATTGGCAACGGCAATCGCCAGACCCACCAACACATGCGCGCGGTCGCGCGCCTTGCGCAGCAGGTACTTGGTGCGGCGGCTGACGACATCCTCGCGGAACGCGACGAAGGCGCGCAGCATGTCGAGCAGCGTCATCTGTTCCGGCTTGCCGCCGTTCAGCGCCACCATGTTGCAGCCAAATGAGGTCTGCAGCGGTGTATAGCGATAAATCTGGTTCAGGATGACGTCGGCATTGGCGTCGCGCTTCAGCTCGACGACGACGCGATAACCCTGGCGGTCGGATTCGTCACGCAGGTCGGAAATGCCCTCGATGCGCTTTTCCTTGACCAGTTCGGCCATCTTCTCGATCATCGAGGCCTTGTTCACCTGATAGGGAACTTCGGTGATGATGATCTGCTCGCGGTCGCCACGCATCGGCTCGATGGTGGCGCGGCCGCGCATGATGACCGATCCGCGACCCGTCTCGTAAGCCGAGCGTATGCCGGAGCGACCCATGATCAGCGCGCCGGTCGGGAAATCCGGGCCGGGAATGATCTGCATCAGTTCGGGCAGCTCGATCGCCGGGTTCTCGATAAGCGCGATACAGCCGTCAATGACCTCGGACAGATTGTGCGGCGGAATATTGGTGGCCATACCCACCGCAATGCCGCCTGCCCCGTTGACCAGCAGGTTCGGGAACTTCGCCGGAATAACGACCGGTTCCTGCAACGTGCCATCATAGTTATCGCGGAAATCGACGGTTTCCTTGTCGAGATCGTCGAGCAGCGAATGCGCGGCCTTTTCCAGACGGCATTCGGTATAACGTTCAGCCGCCGGCGGATCGCCATCGATGGAGCCGAAATTGCCCTGGCCGTCAATCAGCGGCAGGCGGAGCGACCAGTCCTGCGCCATACGCGCCAGCGCATCATAGATCGCCGAATTGCCGTGCGGGTGGAATTTACCCATCACGTCACCGGTGACGCGGGCGCATTTGACGTATTTCTTGTTCCAGTCGATGCCGAGTTCGGACATGCCGTAAAGAATACGGCGGTGAACCGGCTTCAGACCATCACGGACATCGGGAAGCGCGCGGGACACGATGACGCTCATGGCGTAATCGAGATAGGACCGCTGCATTTCCTCCATGATGGAAATCGGTTCAATGCCTGGCGGAAGTTTTCCGCCGCCGGGGGGGCTCTGGTCAGTCAAAACGGATCACATTCTCTGTTAAGAATCGGATGGATTTTTATAGCGGAAACAGCCACGTTAAGCCAATTTCCCGGCGAGTTTTGAACAGTCTTTTGCGTCATTTGCAAGACGAACACCGCTTTTCGCGATTTAGCCCGGCAAAAGCACCGCCGCTCCCTTTCAAAGCAGCCGCGACTTGCGTAGGCTCGCGCAAAAAAAGGCAATAAGCGGGGAAAGAATGGCCAGCAGCGAAACGCTCATCAACGCGCTCACCACACTTTTGGTCACGCTCGATCCGCCCGGTCTTGCGCCCGTGTTCCTGGCACTGACCGCTGGGATGACGCGTAGCCAGCGCAGTCAGGTTGCCCTGCGCGGCTCTCTGATCGCTTTCGGCATTCTCGCCGTCTTCGCCCTGTTCGGCCTCACCATCCTCAATTTGCTCGGCATTTCGCTCGGCGCCTTCCGCATCGCCGGCGGCCTTCTGCTATTCTGGATTTCCTTCGAGATGATTTTCGAAAAGCGTCAGGAGCGCAAGGAAAAGACATCGGAGATCGCCATCACCAAGGACCATCTGCACAATCTGGCGGTCTTTCCGCTGGCTTTGCCGCTGATTGCCGGGCCGGGCGCCATTTCCGCCACGGTGCTCCTCGCCGGCACGATGAAGACCACCATCGAGATGGTCGTGCTCATCCTGATCCTCGCTTTCGCCATGGCCCTTGTCTACGCGGCTTTGATCGTTTCGGAGCGGATGGACCGCTTTCTCGGCAATACCGGCCGCGCGATCCTCACCCGGCTGCTTGGCGTGCTGCTTGCCGCCCTTTCGGTGCAATTCGTGGTCGATGGCATAAAATCAGCCTTCGGCTTCTGAGAAGCAGCCGGCCGCAATATCTCGCAACAAATTCCTGATCCAGCTGAAACTGTAAAAAATCCATCCTTTAAATCCGGCCACCGTTTCGGTTAAAAGACGCGCATCTTTTTCGGATTCGAAAGTTTTCTTCATGCGTTCCACGCTGCGTCGCCTCATCCCGGATGCCGCACCCGTCAGCAACAGGGAAAGGCTGCGTTCCGCGACCGGCGCCTTCGTGGGCATTCTCCTGACAGGACTTCTGGGCAGTCTCGCTCTGCGCTTCGACCCTACCCTGCCCGCCATGATCGCGCCGATGGGCGCTTCGGCCGTGCTTTTATTCGCCGTGCCCTCCAGCCCGCTGGCGCAGCCCTGGTCCATCCTGTGCGGCAATCTGGTATCGGCTTTCGTGGGCGTCACTGTCGCCTTGCTGGTTCCCGACCCATTCCTCGCCAGCGCGCTCGCCATCAGCCTTGCCATCGCCGCCATGATGGCGCTGCGCTGCCTGCACCCGCCAAGCGGCGCGGTGGCGCTGACGGCCGTCCTCGGCGGCCCCGCCGTGCACAGTCTCGGATATGGTTTCCTTCTGTGGCCAGTCGCCGGAAATTCACTGATCCTTCTTGCGCTGGCACTTGCCTATAACAATGCCACCGGCCGCGCCTATCCGCATGGCCTGAAGCTCGGAAAGGCCGCCCACGGCACGACGGATCCGACCCCCATCCAGAAAATCGGTTTCTCCTCCACTGACCTCGATGAGGTGCTGAAGGAATATGACGAAGTCCTCGATATCGACCGGGAGGAACTGGAGACCATCCTGCGCAAGACCGAGCTACGCTCCTATCGCCGCCGCGCGCTGCATCTCGATTGCGCCAGCGTCATGTCGCGCGATGTGGTTGGCGTTGCCCCCGACGATAGCCTGCGCCATGCCCATGCGCTGATGCACAGCCACCATTTCAAGGCGCTGCCCGTCACCAACGATAAAGCCGAAATCCTCGGCATCGTCACCCAGACGGATTTTCTGGAAAAGGCGAGCTGGAGAAACGGCCGCCCCTCCATCGGTTTTCTGCAGCGGCTGCGCCTCATTCTTTCCGGCGCAAGTGCTCCCAACGATACCGTCAAGGACATCATGACATCGCCTGTCAGAACCGTGCGACCGGAAACCTCGATCGAAGAAGCCATCATCCGTTTTGCGGAAGAAGGGCTGCATTACCTGCCGGTGATCGACGCCAATGGCAAGATGGTGGGGATTGTCTCGCAATCCGACGTCATGGTGGCGATGCTGGCCGACAAAGTCGCGGCGTAACCGCCGCGACATCGAAATAACCGGCTCCCGCAGAAGCCGGCAAAGCCGTTTGGCTAACGTTTCGCCTTCAAAAGCCGCTGCCACAGTGTGCCACCGAAAAACCGGCCGAGCACGATGAAATAGGCGATGATCAGCGCAAAGGCGATAAAGGCGGGCAGGCCGTTCAGGGCAAAACCATGTGGTGTGCGCCCGCCTGCGACCGCTGCGACGAGAAACCCGGCGGCGAAAAACGCCGTCCAGAAATCGAGGAAAAAAGCGAGAATGATGCGCCAGGTGGCCGGTTGTTTTGTGGTCGGCTGTTTCGGTGCCGTATCATCACTCATGCCTGCCTCCTGTCACGCGTCACCTCATTCGCCGTCCGCTCAGAACGGAATATCGTCGTCCATATCGTTGGAGAAGCCGCCGGAAGGCTGGCCGCCGCCACGCGAAGAGCCGCCGCGCGACGAAGACTGCTGGTCGTATCCGCCGCCATAACCGGAGCTGGAACCGCCACCGCTGCTGCCGTAATCTCCGCCACCGCCAAAATCACCGCCGCCGCTACGGCCGCCGCCGCCGCCCTCACCGCGACCATCAAGCATGGTCAGCGTGGAGTTGAAGCCCTGCAACACGATTTCGGTGGAGTAGCGGTCGTTACCGGTCTGGTCCTGCCACTTGCGCGTCTGCAGCTGACCTTCAATATAGAGCTTGGCGCCCTTCTTGACATATTGCTCGACGACCTTGCACAGGCCCTCGTTGAAAACCACGACCGTGTGCCATTCGGTCTTTTCCTTGCGCTCGCCGCTATTGCGGTCGCGCCAGGTTTCCGAGGTGGCGATACGCAGGTTGGCGATGGGGCGGCCATCCTGCGTCCGGCGGATTTCGGGATCTGCGCCGACATTCCCGATCAGAATTACCTTGTTTACGCTACCAGCCATCTCGTCATCCTGTCCGCCGGCCATCATGACCGGCAATTGCATTTCAAAAAAATCCCGCACACAATAACCATCGCGGCCCGCAAAGGGCACCGCAAGCGTGGAACTATCCACAACGAATAATCCAGAGCTTCGAACAGCGGATATTCGCACTTGCTATTTGTTCCTTTTTTGTTCTATTTAATCGCGAAATTCGAGTCAAGTGGGCTGAAAAGCTCCGACCGATAGGGAATAGACCTCGACACCTCCGGCTGCGTCACTACATAAGGACGCGCCGCCATCAAGCCTGTTATTTTTGTCCGAGCCTTGCCACGAGCCTTGTCATGAGTGAACTGAAGACGATTTCCATCCGTGGTGCCCGTGAGCATAATCTCAAGGGTATCGACCTCGATCTACCGCGCAACAAGCTGATTGTCATGACCGGGCTTTCCGGCTCGGGCAAGTCGTCGCTTGCCTTCGACACGATCTACGCCGAGGGCCAGCGCCGTTATGTCGAAAGCCTTTCGGCTTACGCGCGCCAGTTTCTGGAAATGATGCAGAAACCGGATGTCGACCGTATCGAGGGTCTGTCGCCGGCCATTTCCATCGAGCAGAAGACCACCTCGAAGAACCCGCGTTCCACGGTGGGCACCGTCACGGAAATCTACGACTATATGCGCCTGCTGTTTGCGCGTGTCGGCGTGCCCTATTCGCCGGCCACGGGTCTGCCGATCGAGAGCCAGACCATCAGCCAGATGGTGGACCGCATCCTCGCTTTCGAGGAAGGCACGCGTCTTTATATTCTTGCGCCGATCGTGCGTGGCCGCAAAGGCGAATATAAGAAGGAACTTGCCGAGCTGATGAAGAAGGGCTTCCAGCGCGTCAAGGTGGATGGCCAGTTCTACGAAATCGCCGATGTGCCCGCGCTCGATAAAAAATACAAACACGACATCGACGTGGTGGTCGACCGCGCGGTGGTGCGCCCCGATATGGCAGCACGCCTTGCCGACAGTCTCGAGACCTGCCTCAAGCTCGCCGACGGGCTGGCTATCGCCGAATTCGCCGACAAGCCTCTGCCGCCGGAAGAAACGGCCGCCGGCGGCTCCGCCAACAAGTCGCTCAACGAAACCCATGAGCGTGTGCTGTTTTCGGAAAAATTCGCCTGCCCCGTCTCCGGCTTCACCATTCCGGAAATCGAGCCGCGGCTGTTCTCCTTCAACAATCCCTTCGGCGCCTGCCCCAGCTGCGATGGCCTTGGCTCGCAGCAGAAGGTGGATGAGAACCTGATCGTTCCGGAACCTGCCCGCACGCTGCGCGACGGCGCCATCGCCCCATGGGCCAAGTCGTCTTCTCCCTATTACAACCAGACGCTGGAAGCGCTCGGCAAGGCCTTCGGTTTTAAACTGTCCAGCAAATGGTCGGAGCTTTCCAGGGAAGCGCAGCACGCCATCCTTCAGGGCACCGACGACAAGATCGAATTCAACTATCAGGACGGCGCCCGCTCCTACAAGACGGTGAAAAATTTCGAAGGCATCGTTCCCAATCTGGAGCGCCGCTGGAAAGAGACCGACAGCGCCTGGGCGCGTGAGGAAATCGAGCGTTACATGTCGGCAGCTCCCTGCCCGGCCTGCGCCGGTTATCGCCTGAAACCTGAGGCGCTCGCCGTCAAGATCAACAAGCTGCATATCGGCGAAGTCACCCAGATGTCGATCCGCAAGGCACGCGACTGGTTCGAGGTGCTGCCGGAAAATCTCAACGCCAAGCAGAACGAGATTGCGGTCCGCATTCTCAAGGAAATCCGCGAACGCCTGCGCTTCCTGAATGATGTCGGACTGGATTATCTCAGCCTGTCGCGTAACTCCGGTACGCTGTCCGGCGGCGAAAGCCAGCGCATTCGCCTCGCGTCGCAGATCGGCTCAGGCCTGACGGGCGTTCTCTACGTTCTGGACGAGCCATCGATTGGCCTGCATCAGCGTGACAATGCCCGCCTGCTCGAGACGCTGAAACACCTGCGCGATATCGGCAATACTGTCATCGTTGTCGAACATGACGAAGACGCCATTCTGACGGCGGATTATGTGGTCGATATCGGCCCGGCCGCCGGCATTCACGGCGGTCAGGTGATCGCCGAAGGTACGCCGCAGGACGTGATGGCCAATCCGAAATCGCTGACCGGCAAGTATCTCTCCGGCGAACTCGGCGTCGCCGTGCCGGCAGAGCGCCGGAAGCCCAAAAAGGGCCGCGAGATCAAGGTCTATGGCGCACGCGGCAATAATCTCCAGAATGTCACGGCGGCGGTCCCGCTTGGCGTTTTCACCGCGGTTACCGGCGTTTCAGGCGGTGGCAAGTCCACCTTCCTGATCGAGACGCTTTATAAATCAGCAGCACGTCGGGTGATGGGTGCGCGCGAAATCCCGGCTGAACATGATCGCATCGACGGTTTCGAATTCATCGACAAGGTAATCGATATCGACCAGTCGCCGATTGGCCGCACGCCGCGCTCCAACCCTGCCACCTATACCGGCGCCTTCACACCGATCCGCGACTGGTTCGCCGGCCTGCCGGAAGCAAAGGCGCGCGGTTATGCGCCCGGCCGTTTCTCCTTCAACGTCAAGGGTGGCCGCTGCGAAGCCTGCCAGGGCGATGGCGTCATCAAGATCGAAATGCACTTCCTGCCCGACGTCTACGTCACCTGCGACGTCTGCCACGGCAAGCGCTATAATCGCGAGACGCTCGATGTCACCTTCAAGGGCAAGTCCATCGCCGACGTGCTGGATATGACGGTGGAGGAAGGCGTGGAATTCTTCGCCGCCGTGCCGGCGGTGCGCGACAAGCTGCAGGCTTTGTTCGATGTCGGCCTCGGTTACATCAAGGTCGGCCAGCAGGCCAACACGCTATCCGGCGGCGAGGCGCAACGCGTCAAGCTCGCCAAGGAACTGTCGAAACGCTCGACGGGCCGCACGCTTTACATTCTCGACGAACCAACGACCGGCCTTCACTTCCATGACGTCAACAAGTTGCTGGAAATGCTGCAGGCGCTGGTGGACCAGGGCAATTCCGTCGTGGTGATCGAACACAACCTCGAAGTCATCAAGACGGCCGACTGGATCATCGACATCGGCCCGGAAGGCGGCACGGGCGGCGGCGAAGTGGTGGCAACCGGCACACCGGAAGACATCGTCAAGGTCGAGCGCTCCTACACCGGTCATTTCCTGAAGGAACTTCTGGAACGCCGGCCGCCCGGCAAACGCGAGGCTGCGGAGTAGTTTCCGGATATTACCGGATGGCTCTGCGCTTGCCCCGGTCATCCTCGCCCCTGAGGCGAGGATCCATAGTCGCGAAAAATGCATCTTCGGGCCTGATCCGGGGATTCCAGATGACGCAACTACGACGTTTATATCGCATGGATTTGGGAGGAACAGCATATGTCGACATCAGGCACGATCCGCACCGGTATCGGCGGCTGGACATTCGAGCCATGGGAGGGCACGTTTTATCCGGAAAAACTGCCTAAGAGACGCCAGCTCGAACATGCCAGCCGGCAATTGACGGCAATCGAGGTGAATGGCACCTATTACAGTAGCCAGAAGCCAGAGACTTTCGCCAAATGGGCGTCAGAAGTGCCTGATGATTTCATCTTTTCCCTGAAGGCCAGCCGTTTCGTCACCAACCGCAGGGTTCTGGCCGAGGCCGGCGAATCCATGACGAAGTTTTTGACGCAAGGGTTGACGGAACTCGGGTCCCATCTCGGGCCGATCCTATGGCAATTCGCACCGACCAAAAAATTCGACGCGGATGATTTCGGCGCCTTTCTGGCGCTCCTGCCGGAGAAACAGGATGGTATCCGTCTTCGCCATGTGGTCGAAGTGCGCAACCCGACATTTCAGGTGCCGGAATTCATCGATCTTCTTGCCAGGCACAAGGTCGCAGTCGTCTGCGCCGATCACCACGATTATCCGATGCTGCCTGACGTTACGGCCGACTTCGTCTATTGCCGCCTGCAAAAGGGCGAAGACGACATCGCAACCTGTTACCCGAAGGCGGAGATCGGCCATTGGGCAGAACGGGTCAAGACCTATGCGGCAGGCGGTGTGCCGGACGATCTACCGCTGATCGCACCCGACCGGAAAGCGGAAAAGACGCCGCGCGACGTTTTCGCCTTCTTCATCACCGGCGGCAAGGTCAATGCACCCAACGGTGCGCAGGAATTGCAAAAGGCTGTCTGAGTGATGCGGTGACGCTGAACACCGGATGTCGCAGCGTCACCCGGCAAGTCGTCGTGTCGGTCTAAACGGAGTTGCCGGACCTGCTCCAGCCTTTCGTTTTTCCGCATTTTCCGGACGTGAAACCGCTACGCACTTTTATTGGGAATGCTCTAAGCGATTTCCCGATGGAGACTGCGAAACTCTTCGCAACATCCTTGTCGCCGGCGGCATAAAAATCGCAGGAAGGCCGCTTCCGGCCCTCAGCCCGCCAGTTCCTTCGTCGGGTTGAAATCGACCGCGGCGAAAGCCGCCGCGATCACCTCAGGCCCTGCCCCCGGACGGGTGGCATCGCTGGAGAGAATTTGCCGGAAACGGCGCGCCCCCGGCATGCCCTGAAACAAACCGACCATATGACGGGTGACGTGGTTGAGACGTCCACCCTCGGCAATATAACCGGCGGCATAGGCCATTATCGTGTCGCGCAACCCCATCCAGTCAGGTTGCCGGGCCTCGCCACCGTAGATGCGGTGATCGACATCGGCGAGAATGGATGTGTTATGATAAGCGGCGCGGCCGAGCATGACGCCATCCATATGCTGCAGATGGTCACAAGCCTGATCAAGATCGGCGATGCCGCCGTTGATGCCGACGAAGACGTCAGGATTTTCCCGCTTCATGCGATAGACGAGCTCATAATCGAGCGGCGGCACCTCGCGGTTCTCCTTCGGTGAAAGGCCTTGCAGCCAGGCTTTCCGCGCATGGATCCACACGGCATCCGCACCGGCCGCGACAACACGCCCCAGAAAATCCGGCAAGACGGTTTCCGGTTCCTGATCATCCACCCCGATGCGGCATTTGACAGTCACCGGCACAGTCGCAACCGCCTTCATCGCCGAAACGCACTGCGCCACGACATCAGGCTCGCGCATCAGGCAGGCGCCGAAGGTGCCGGATTGCACCCGGTCCGATGGGCAACCGACATTGAGGTTGATCTCGTCATACCGGTAATCTTCGGCAATCCGCACCGCTTCGGCAAGCTTGGCCGGGTCAGATCCGCCAAGCTGCAGCGCAACGGAATGTTCCTGTGGATGGTAACCGAGCAGCCTGTCACGCTGGCCATGGATGATGGCGTCGGCAACGATCATTTCGGTAAACAGCAAGGCGCGCTTCGACAACTGCCGGTGCAGAAACCTGCACCTCGTGTCAGTCCAATCGATCATCGGGGCCACGGCGAAGATTTTTTCGCCGTTTGCAAGCGCTTGTCTGTACATGGATTAACCTCTTTGCGCCGGCTTCTACAGCAAAGGACTGTAAAAAGCCAGTTTTGCCCTCGACAACATTTTCAACTGGAAATCAGCCCGGAATCGCGGGACAAGAATTGCACCTTAAAGAGACGACAGGAAATTCCCATGGCCGCCACCGTCATCCCCGCCCCGAAACCCGTCCTCCTGCCCGTTGAAGGCACGGGTGACATGTTCCCCGTGCGGCGGGTCTATTGCGTCGGTCGTAACTATGCCGATCACGCCATCGAGATGGGCCACGATCCCTCGCGCGAGCCGCCCTTCTATTTCCAGAAAAACCCGGACAATCTGCTGCCCGCCGGCAATGATTTCCCCTATCCTTCACTGTCCTCGAACGTGCATTACGAAGTTGAATGCGTCGTGGTGCTGAAAAGCGGCGGCACGGATATTCCGGCAACCGAGGCGCTGAACCATGTCTGGGGTTATGCCGTCGGTATCGACATGACCCGCCGCGACCTGCAGGACGGGCTGAAGAAGATGGGCCGCTCCTGGGAAGGCGCCAAGGCGTTCGAATATTCCGCACCGGTTTCGCCCATTGTTCCCGCGGACCAGATAGGCCATCCCGCCACTGGCGCGATCTGGCTTGATGTCAACGGCGAGCGCAAACAGACGGGCGATCTCGCACAGATGATCTGGAAGGTGCCGGAAGTGATCGCCGAGCTTTCGAAGCTCTTCACGCTTGCCGCTGGCGACGTGATCATGACCGGCACGCCGGCCGGCGTCGGCCCGATCGTGCGCGGTGACAGAATCGAGTGTGGCGTCGATGGTGTCGGCACACTGTCGGTCACGGTCGCCTGATCGCTGCCGGCGCATAATCCAGAGGGAGAAACCGAATGCCGCTTTACCGCCTCGCCGACCGGGTGCCGCAGACCCCAGCAGCGGATCGTTACTGGGTCGCCCCCGATGCCAATGTCATCGGCTCGGTGACGCTCGGCGAAGATGTCGGCATCTGGTTCGGAGCGACGTTGCGCGGCGATAATGAGCCGATCAGTATCGGGCGTGGCACCAATATTCAGGAAGGGACGATGGTGCACAGCGATCCCGGCTTTGCCGCGACCATCGGCGAAATGTGCACCATCGGCCACCACGCCATAGTGCATGGCTGCAGCATCGGCGACAATTCACTCATCGGCATGGGCGCGACGATCCTGAACGGAGCAAAGATCGGCCGCAACTGCCTCGTCGGCGCCAATGCGCTGGTGACGGAAGGCAAGGAATTTCCGGATAATTCACTGATCGTCGGATCGCCGGCGCGGGCCATCCGCACGCTGGATGACGAAGCCGTCGCCGGCCTGCGTCGTTCTGCGGAAAAATACATCGAGAACTGGAAGCGTTTTTCGAAAGATCTGGCGATTGTCGAAGGATGAGCAACGCGGGCAGCGATGCCCGCCCCGCAAACGATGCCTATGACGCGCAGTTAGCGCAAAGACCGCGAATCTCGATGGTGGTCTTTTCCGCCTTGAACTTGCTGTCCTTCACCCAGCGCTCAAGGCGGTGGTCGATCTCGTGATCGTGGAATTCCGTCACCTGCCCGCAGGATTCGCAGATGGCAAACGCCACCGTTCCATGATGATTTGAGCAGCATTCGGCCTGTGTATGCGTGCAGGCAACGAAGGCGTTGAGGCTTTCCAGCCGGTGCACGAGACCAAACTCCACCAGCTTCTCCAGCGCCCGGTAAACCTGCAGCGGCGCGCGGAAACCGTCGTCCCGCAGCTTGTCGAGGATCATATAGGCGCTGAGCGGCTGATGCGCGTTTGACAGGGCATTCATGACCAGCGACTGGTTCTTGGTAAGGTTCTGCTGGGGTTGAGCATTCATGACTTGCCTCCTTCATCCGCGGAGCGGGAAAAACCCGGCGCCGGCAACAGGCTTATAACGAACAGGATCACGGCGGCAACCACGATGGAGGGGCCGGACGGCGTATCATAGGTCAGCGAGCCGAACAGGCCACCGATAACGGCAATGGCACCGATCAGCGAAGCGACCACTGCCATTACCTCTGGCGTGGCGGAAAAACGTCTGGCGGTGGCGGCCGGTATGATCAGCAGCGAGGTGATGAGCATGATGCCGACCACCTTCATCGCAATCGCTATCACCAGCGCCATCAGCAGCGTGAAGATGAGCTTCGCCCGCTCCGGGTTCAGCCCTTCGGCTTCGGCCAGTTCGGTATTGACGGTGGAGGCCAGCAGCGACCGCCACAGGAAGACCATGGAAACGATGACCACCAGCCCGCCGCCCCAGATCAGCGCGATATCGCTGCGGGTGACAGCGAGAATATCACCGAACAGGAACGACACGAGATCGATACGCACCCAGCTCATGAAGGCGACGATGACGAGACCAATGGCCAGCGCCGAATGGGACAGGATGCCAAGCAATGCATCGGACGACAGCGCCTGCCGCCGCTGGAGAAAAATCAGCAGGATCGAAACGGCGGATGCCACCAGAAAAACGCTGACGATGAGGTTGAGCTGCAACAGCAGCGAGAGCGCCACACCAAGCAGCGCCGAATGGGCCATCGTATCCCCGAAATAGGCCATACGTCGCCAGACGACGAAACAGCCGAGAGGCCCGGCGGTAAGAGCAACGCCAATTCCGGCGACCATGGCGCGAACGAAGAAGTCGTCAAACATGCCGTTCTCCCTGCGCGTGTTTCGAGGGCGCATGGTCCCCATGCTCATGCTCATGTTCATGGCCGCAACCGCATTCGCCATGGTCATCATGATGGTGGTCATGATCATGAGCGTGGTGGTGGCCATCATCAGGATGGCAATGATCCGTCACCGAACCATCCGCGTGCTGCACCCGACCATCGGGCAGATGGGTGTGGTCGTGATGGTGGCTATAGACGGCAAGTGCCTTGGCGGCAGACCCGCCGAACAGCCGCATATATTCCGGGCTCTGGCTCACCGCCTGCGGCGTTCCCCGGCAGCAGACATGACCGTTCAGGCAGATCACGGTATCGGTTTCCGCCATCACCACATGCAGGTCATGCGAGATTAACAGAATTCCGCAATTACTTGAATTTCTAATATTTTTTATCAGAGCGTAGAGCGCGATCTCGCCCGAGAAATCGACGCCCTGCACGGGTTCGTCAAGCACCAGCAGATCGGGCTTGCGGGCGATGGCGCGGGCCAGAAGCGCGCGCTGGAACTCGCCGCCGGACAGATGCTGCACTTCCGCATTGGCAAGGTGCGCAATGCCAGTCGCATTCAATGCCGCATCGATTTCGCGCGCGGGCAGCGGCCCGGTCAGCGTCATCAGACGGCGCACCGAAAGCGGCATGGTCCAGTCCACCGAAAGCTTCTGCGGCACATAACCGACGCGCAGGCCGGCAACGCGCGACACGTCACCCTCGGTTGGTTTCACCACACCGATCGCCATTTTTGCGCTGGTGGATTTGCCCGAGCCGTTCGGACCGATCAGCGTGACGATCTCGCCCTTGCTGACAGAAAACTCCACGCCGCGCACCAGCCAGCGGCCATTGCGCTGCACGCCGGCATTGGCAAGGGAAACCAGTATATCGTTACCCTGACGGGCGGAATGAAGCATGGGATTGTCCGTTCGGCGATGTTGCCTACCGCTATTGCATACGTTATAGAGTTACGCAATAAATGTAATAACATAACTATACTTCTTCAAGTGGAGTGCATTTCATGAAATCGATCCTGATCCCGCTCATGGCGTCGGTGGCAATAGCGGCCGCCGCTTCCGGCGCCACAGCCGCGCCCGATGTCGTGGTCTCGATCAAGCCCATCCACTCTCTCGTCGCGGCCATCATGCGGGGTGTGGGCGAACCGCAGCTCATCGTCGAGGGTGCAGCTTCGCCCCATACCTATAATCTTCGTCCATCCAATGCGCGCAAGCTTGAAACGGCGGATGTGGTGTTCTGGGTCGGGCCGGGGCTGGAAGCCTTCCTGGAAAAGCCGCTCGAGGCACTGGCCACAAAGGCAACCGTGGTGGAACTGGAAGACGCCAAGGGCCTGGAAAAGCTGCCCTTCCGCGAAGGCGGCCCCTTTGAATCACATGACCATGGCGACGAAGGCCATGACGGGCATAACGGCCACGCCGAAGAGGAAGGCGCGCACGATCATGGACACGACCATGCGGAGGGTCACGAGGACCATGATCACGGCGCATACGACACCCATCTCTGGCTCGATCCCACCAATGCCAAGGCAATGGCCCAGACAATCGAAACCGCGCTGATCGCGGCCGATGCCGGCAATGCCGCGACCTATCAGTCCAACACCAAAAAACTGATCGACGATCTCGATGCGCTCGACACGGAATTGGCTGAAACGGTCAAGCCGGTGAAGGACAAGCCATTCATCGTCTTCCACGATGCCTATCAATATTTCGAACATCGTTATGGCGTGAAGACGGCGGGGTCGATCACCGTCAGCCCCGAGACCCTGCCCGGCGCAGATCGCGTCAAGCAGATGCAGGAAAAGGTTCGCCAGCTGGGCGCAACCTGTGTCTTCGCCGAGCCGCAATTCGAGCCGAAACTCATCTCGGTCATCACCGAAGGGACGGCAGCGAAATCCGCGACGCTCGATCCGGAAGCGGCCACGCTGGAGCCCGGTCCAGACCTCTATTTCAAGCTGATGCGCGGCATTGCCGGCTCGCTGAAGGATTGCCTGGCCCAGCCGTGAGCGATAACGCTTCTTTTCCGTCATTCCGGCCTTGAGCCGGAATCCAGCCGACGCTCATCCGCGCGACGGGGAGACTCCTTTCAGCCCAAGGACTTGGGCTGGCTGGATGCCGGCTCGAGGCCGGCATGACGGCGAGTAAGTGGCAACCCGCAACACAGTCGGGTGCAAAGCATCGATTCCGACGCTACTCTTTACGGCTTCGGCGCCATGGAAGACCAGACCGGCTCGCTGACGCTCTGCAGGGTTTCCGGCGGAGCGCCGTTGATGCGCGCCAGAAGGGCTTTTGCAAGCTCCCTCCCCGCCAGCTTGATATCCTCGTTGACGGTATGGATCTGCGGCTTGATCCAGTTCAGGAACTCGGCCGACTGTTTCGAGACGATATCGATATCCTCGCCGATCTTCACACCCGCCGCTTCAAAGCCCGCCACCAGCGCGATGGTGCTGCTGCCGCTGATCGACACGATGCCGTCGGGGCGGTCATCCGATTGCATCAGCCTCTGGCCGAAATCGCGGATTTTTTCCAGCGGCGTTTCTATGGTGACGGCATCGATGGGAAATTCGGTAAGCCCGAAGTCCCTGATCCCCCGGTTGAATCCCTTGCGGGCATGGTCGTGGAATGAAAACCGCGATGGCGGCACGATGACGGCGATCCTCTTGCGCCCGCACTGCGCCAGCCGCTCAACTGCCTCATAGGCATAGGCCTCATTGTCGAAATCGTGAAAGGCATGTTCGATGCCCATATCCGAACGCCCATGGGTGACGAAGGGCATATTACGCTCCGTCATGAAACGCACGCGCGGATCGTTCGGCTCGATCTTCGAAATGATGACCCCATCCGCCGAGCCGGTCTCGAGAATGTAGCGGATCGGCACCATGGAATCCTTGGCGTGGATATGCGGCGTAACGACGAGGTGATATTGCGTGGTGGATAGAACCTCGGTGATGCCGAACACCATCTGGCTGGTGAAACCCATCAGTTCTTCGTCGACACTCAGCACCAGTGCTATGACATTGGTCTTGCCGGTGCGAAGCCGCACGCCAGCGCGGTTCGGCTGGTAGCCGATCTGCCGGGCGATCAGCCGCACGCGCTCCTTGGTCTCGGCGCCGATATCAGGCGCATCCTTCAACGCACGCGAAACGGTGGTGATGCCAAGACCCGTCATATAGGCGATGGTCTTCAAGGTCGGACGCTCGCCCGTCGTCGCGGGTGCTTCGCCCCCGCCGGATTTACCAGTATCGTTCATGTCATTTCGCCACGCTTTACCGAACGATAATCATAGATAGCTTTTGCGCTGTTGCAAAGGCAAACGTCCCCTCTCGTGGTTCGGCCTCATCCTGTCATGCCTCAATTCAGCTATAACGATGCAGGTGCAGAAAATAAATCCGCCCAGAAGACCGCTCCTGCAGCCACGAAACCCAGGCATTCGAAACATACCAAAATTAATTCTTCAAATTAAAAAATAAACACAATTAATTGATATATATATTAAAAATATCAGAATATTAAAACAATACCACTTCTTGACCGCGTAATGCTGATGACGGACACTTTTACCCCCACAAGTCAGCAATCAAGGGCATGACGGCACGTTTGTTTTACGGTAACGTTGCCGAAGGGAGAAGATCGTGACGTGGAGCGAACCGGCAAAAGCCGTTTTGCCGGCATCAGTTCCCCCAGATTCCGACACAAGCCTGCTTCATAATGCCGGGCCGTCTTCGTTGAATTCATATTATGCAGGGTCCGATCATGATCTCTTCCTCCACGCCCGAAACCACCATCGATCTGGCCGGGCTCTGGCGCCTGAGTTCGGCGGAAGGAGACCATGCGACCGAGCTTTCCGTTCCGGGAGATATTCATACAGCGCTCAAAAATGCCGGGATCATTCCCGATCCCTACCACGGTGCCAATGAAAACGCGGTGCAATGGGTGGCGCAGCAGGACTGGATCATTGAGCGCACATTCATCCTCGATGAGGCGGATGCCAGCTGGTATCTCGATATCGATTACCTCGACACCGTCGCCATCGTCTTCGTCAACGATGTCCCGGTCCTGAGCGCCGACAATTGCTTCCGCCGTTACCGCCCCGATATTTCGCGCGCCGTGCGGCCCGGTGAGAACACCATCCGCATCCATTTCCATTCCAACATCGCGGCCGGTGCAGAGCGGCAGGCGCGGCAGCCCTTTTATATTCCCTATCACCCCGGCAATTCGCCGATCGCCAATGGCAACATGCTGCGCAAGCCGCAATGCCATTTCGGCTGGGACTGGAACATCGCCATAGCGCCGCTCGGCCTTTACGGCAAAATCCTGCTGAAGCGCCTCGATACGGCCCGCATCGAGCATGTCGTCACCTCGCAGCACCATATCGAAGGCGGGGTTGAGCTGCATGTGGCCATCACGCTGTTTGCCGAAGGCCCGGCAAGCCTGCCGGTCTACCTCTCCCTCAACGATGAAAGGCTGCGGCTCGATTGCGGCGTCAGTGCGGGCGAAACGGTGGTCCGCCACGTCTTCTTCGTGGAAAATCCACAACTCTGGTGGCCGGCCGGCAGTGGTGAACAAGCGCTGTATAGGCTGACCGTGGAACTGCCTGACGAGACCGTTACCCGCCAGATCGGCTTCAGGACCATCGAGCTTCTGACGGATAAGGATGAAGCGGGCAGCCGCTTCGCCTTCCGCATCAATGGCCGGGAAATCTTCAGCCGCGGCGCCAACTGGATTCCAGCAGATGCACTCTATTCGCTGACCAGCCGGGAAAAGACCGAAGACCTTCTCTGCTCTGCGGTCGAGGCCAATATGAACATGATCCGCGTCTGGGGCGGCGGATTTTATGAGGAAGACTGGTTCTACGATCTCTGCGACCGTCTCGGCCTGCTGGTCTGGCAGGATTTCATGTTCGCCTGCAATCTCTATCCCTGCAGCGAGGACTTCCTCGACAATGTCGAACACGAGGTCGACTATCAGGTGAAACGCCTCTCCTCGCACCCGTCGATAGCGCTCTGGTGCGGCGACAACGAACTGGTGGGCGCGCTGACCTGGTTCGACGAATCCCGCAACAATCGCGACCGTTATCTCGTCGCATATGACCGCCTGAACCGCACCATCGAAAGGGCGCTGAAAAAAGCCGCCCCCGAAGCACTTTGGTGGCCTTCAAGCCCAGCCTCGGGTTATCTCGATTATGGCGACGCATGGCATGCGGATGGTTCCGGCGACATGCATTACTGGTCAGTCTGGCACGAGAACAAGTCGTTCGACAATTATCGCGCGGTCAAGCCGCGCTTCTGCTCCGAATTCGGTTTCCAATCCTATACGTCGATGCCCGTCATCCGCAGCTATGCGGAAGACAAGGACATGAACATCGCCTCCCCGGTGATCGAGCTGCACCAGAAGAATGTCGGTGGCAACGAGCGCATCGCCGGCACCATGTTCCGCTACTTCCGCTTCCCGAAGGATTTCGAAAATTTCGTCTATCTGAGCCAGGTCCAGCAGGCGCTGGCCATCCGCACGGCCGTCGATTACTGGCGGTCGCTCAAGCCCCATTGCATGGGCACGCTCTACTGGCAGCTCAACGACACCTGGCCGGTCGCCTCATGGTCGAGCCTCGATTATGGCGGCGGCTGGAAGGCGCTGCATTATGCCGCCCGCCGTTTCTTCCAGCCGGTCACGGTCTCGGCCATTCCCTCCGAGGATGGACGACAGGTGAGCTTCTCCATGGTCAACGACACGGCGGAAGACATCGAGATCGACATGAACATCGTTGCGCTGACCATGGACGGCAACCGCGTGCCACTGAAATCCGCAAACGGCACCTGCGCGACGGACAGGGCTGCAATTTTGACCGAAATCGACATGGACAGCCTGCCTGAAGGTGCAATCCTTGCCTGGAGCTTCATCGCCTCCAATGGCATGACCGGCGAAGGCCACCATGTGCGCGATACCTACAAGTCGCTGGAGCTTCAGCCCGCCGGACTGACTTTCTCGGTCAGCACGCTGAAAAACGGCCAGTTCGAGATCGATGTCACGGCAACAGGCCTCGCACTCTTCGTCATGCTGGAAGCCGATCAGCCCGGGCGTTATTCGGATAATCTCTTCGATCTCGCCGCCGGCGAAACGCGCCGTATCATCTTCACCCCGAAGGCGGGAAGCGGGCAGCCGCATTTCCGCGTCTTCGATCTTCATACCTGCCAATCCTCGCATTGAAACCATGCGGAGAAAGGCATAACCATCCCTCTTTGAGCATTTCCAGTAAAAGTGCGCGGCGGTTTTACGTCCGGAAAATGCGTAAAAACAGAAAAGGTAGAGCACGTCGAGCGATTCCGTTTAAGCAGGACGTGCTCCAGGAATGGCAGGTGGTCTCGCGCCTGCCCTCATCGGTTCAAAGGGTTGCCGGGTTCTCCGGCAGCCAGTCATCAGCAAGTGGAGGAAGACCCATGGTTTGGCAACCGGCCGAAAACCGATACGCGTCCATGAAATATAATCATTGCGGAAAGACCGGCCTGAAACTGCCGGCGATTTCGCTGGGGCTCTGGCACAATTTCGGCAACGACACGCCGCACCAGACGAAACAGGCCATTTGCCGCCGTGCCTTCGATCTCGGCATTACCCATTTCGATCTCGCCAATAATTACGGCCCGCCGCCCGGCAGCGCCGAAACCGCCTTCGGCGAAATCCTGAGGACCGATTTTGCCGGCTATCGCGACGAGATGATCATCTCCTCCAAGGCCGGTTATAACATGTGGCCCGGCCCCTATGGCGAATGGGGCAGCCGCAAATACGTAATCGCCTCCTGCGACCAGAGCCTGAAGCGCATGGGTCTGGATTACGTCGATATCTTCTACTCCCACCGTTTCGACCCCAATACGCCGCTTGAGGAAACCTGCGGCGCGCTGGACCAGATCGTGCGCTCCGGCAAGGCGCTTTATGTCGGCATCTCGTCCTACAACTCGAAGCGCACCCGTGAGGCCGCCGCGATCCTGAAAAACCTCGGCACGCCCTGCATCATCCACCAGCCCAGCTATTCGATGATCAACCGCTGGATCGAGGAAGACGGTCTCGTTGATACGCTGGAAGAACTGGGCATCGGCTCCATCGTCTTCTCGCCGCTGGCGCAGGGCATGCTGACGACCAAATATCTCGGCGGCGTGCCTGATGGCAGCCGTGCATCGCAGAGCAAGTCGCTCAACCCGGCTTTCCTCAACGAGCGCAATGTCGAGAACATCCGCTCCCTCAACAGCATTGCCGAGCGCCGCGGCCAGACGCTGGCGCAGATGGCGATTGCCTGGGTTCTGCGCGGCGGCCGCATCACCTCGGCGCTCATCGGCGCAAGCCGTGTCGAACAGGTCGAGGATTGCGTGAAGGCACTCGACAAGGCGGATTTCACGGCTGAAGAGCTTGTGGAAATCGATCGTTACGCCAGGGATGCGGATATCAACCTCTGGGCAAAATCCGCCGAACGCGTCTGATAAGGACGTGGCCGCCCGGTTATGCCGGGCGGCCCGTTTGCCTCAGCAAGCAGAAAAAACCTCAAAACAAAAGATTAACTTTCGCCTCTAACCGTTAAGAACCATTACATAAATGTAATTTTAAATTCAGTTTCCGTTCATTCGTTTATTCGTAAGTTCTTCTCATCGAAACCCGAGAGGAAACTTCCATGAAAAAGTTCGTCACCATTCTTCTGGCAGCCACCGTTCTTGCAGCTCCGATGGCTCAGGCCCAAAGCCGCCACGACGATCGCCATCGCGGCGTTACCGTCGAGCGTCAGGTCACCACCAAGAAGGTCATCGTCAAGAAGCAACGCTGGGATCGCGGCCAGCGCCTCTCGGCCCGTGAGCGTCGCAACATGGTGGACCGCCGTGACTACCGCCGTTACCGCCTCGCAGAACCGCGCCGTGATCAGCGCTGGGTACGCGTCGACAACCAGTTCCTGCTTATCAATGCCGTCAGCGGCCTGATCGTCGGCCTCGCCGCCGCCCGCTGAGTTGAACCAGTAATCGAAATGAAAAAGGCCCGCTTGCGCGGGCCTTTTGCTGTTTATCGTTGCAGCCGATCAGAAAATGTCGGCGCCGCTGCCCCATGGGCCATGCGGCTTGTCCACACCGTCGGTGCGTTCGAAACCATGCGCGCCGAAGAAGTCGCGCTGCGCCTGAATGAGGTTTGCGCTGCCGCGGCCGCGGCGATAGGCATCGAAGTAGCCGAGTGCCGAAGCCAGTGCCGAAACCGGCAGGCCAGAAAGGACGGCGTAGGAAACCACACGGCGCAGCGGTGCATCGGTATCCTTGACGATAGCGGAGAAGGCCGGCGTCACGATGAGGTTGGCCACATGCGGGTCCTTGGTGAAGGCCGAAGTGATCTCATCGAGGAATTCCGAGCGGATGATGCAACCGGCGCGCCAGATGCGGGCAATCGTCGGCATCGGCAGGTTCCAGTTGAACTCCTTCGAAGCCGCCGACATGATGGCGAAGCCCTGCGCGTAAGCACCCACCTTGGCGGCCAGAAGCGCGCTTTCCAGATCGGCGATGAAGGCTTTTTTGTCGGCGGGTGCCGCTGCAAGGGTAGGCAGGCCGAAGATCTTCTCGGCAGCCTCGCGCTCGTCCTTCTGCGACGACAGGATACGGGCAGCCACGGCCGCCTCGATGGCGGTTGCGGCGACGCCCATGTTCTGCGCCTCGATGACCGACCACTTGCCGGTGCCCTTCTGACCGGCCTTGTCGAGGATCAGATCGACCATCGGCTTGCCGGTGATCGGATCGGCGGCGCGCAGAACCTTCTCGGTGATTTCGATCAGGTAGGAATTCAGGCGGCCCTTGTTCCACTCGGCGAAGACATCGGCGATTTCGACGGCGCTCATGCCAAGGCCGTCACGCAGGATGCCGTAGATTTCGGCGATCATCTGCATGTCGGCATATTCGATACCGTTGTGGATGGTCTTGACGAAGTGGCCGGCGCCGTCATTGCCGAGCCATGCCACGCACGGATCGTCATTATACTTGGCGGAAATGGAGGTCAGCACCTTCTCGACACGCTTCCAGCTGTCTTCGGTGCCGCCGACCATGATCGACGGTCCGTGACGCGCGCCTTCTTCACCGCCGGAAACGCCCATGCCGATAAAGGTCAGGCCGCTATCCTTCAGATTGTCGAAACGGCGGATCGTATCGCGGAAATTGGCATTGCCGGCGTCGATCATGATGTCGCCGTTGGCGAGATGCGGTTTCAGGATTTCCATCTGCTGGTCGACGGGATCGCCGGCCTTGATCATGATGATGATCGGACGTGGGGGACGAATGGCGGCGACGAATTCCTCGATGGTTTCGCAGGGAATGATCTGGCTCTGCAGGTCGCCCGCATCAGCGTAGAATTTTCGTGTAACTTCCGGGGTTCGGTTGAATACGGCAATCTTGTTGCCCTTTTCCGCGATGTTCAACGCCAGGTTCGAGCCCATGACGCCGAGACCGATCAAACCGATTTCTGCCTGTTCCACGGATGTGCCTCCATCTTGCTTTTAGGTGGTCGTGTTGTGGCACTGTAATCACCAAACGGCAAGGCTAGGCGCGACTGAAACGATTAAATTTTGATGACGCAAATCAGCTTTGCATATTTGCGACAGGTCAAGGCCAGTTCAAAACTGACCTTTTGCTACCCCTTCAAGAGGGTCGTGGCCGGTCATCACCATCGTCGATTACCCGCCAGGCGGCCCCGTCCATATCGTCATACTGCCCTGATCGAACCGACCAGAGGAAGGCGAAAAGCCCGAGCGCACCCAGAAACAGCGCGACGGGAATGAGATAGATCAGCATGTTCATGCCAGTTGCGCCCCCTCGCCCGCAAATCCTGTTTTTACCTCGTTCCGGGGACGGACGGTTTCAGCCGCACCGGCAAGACGCAATGCATTGGCAACGACGATCAATGACGATGTCGACATGGCAATGGCCGCGATCATCGGCGTTGCATAACCGGCGATCGCAATCGGCACGGCGATGATATTATAGCCGATGGCGAGAACGAAATTCTGCCGGATGAGCCTTCCGGCCCGCTGCGATGTCTCGATCGCAAAAGGCACGGCATCGAGATCCTCCTGCATGAACACGAAATCGGCGGCCTGCCGGCCGATATCGGCGGCGGTGGCGGGCGCCATGGACACATGCGCTGCGGCAAGCGCCGGCGCGTCGTTGATGCCGTCTCCCACCATCAGCACCCTGCGACCCTCGCCGGCAAGCTCCGTGCAGCGCGCCGCCTTGTCCTTCGGCGAAAGGTCCGCACGCCAGTTGCCGATCCCCAGCCGCTGCGCCATGGCGCTGACGGCGGCGGCCCGATCACCCGAAACGATTTCCCGCACAAGGCCCCGCGCAGACAGGTTGCGCAATGCCGCCACCGCACCTGCGCGCGGATTATCCTCGAATCCGAAGCTCGCCAGGTGATGGCCATCGAGGGACAGCACCACCTCCGAGCGCGCATCGCCATTGTCGGTCCGTGCCTCATCCGGGCAGGCGAAACGGCGATTGCCAAGCCGGTAAGTGCCAGCTTCCGTCTCCGCCTCGACACCCGAGCCCGGAATTTCCCGTACCGTCTCATAGGCCGGCAAGGCACCATTATAGGCGGCATGCAGGGCTTTCGAGAGAGGATGGCGAGAATGGGCGGCGAGGCCCGCCGCAATCGCCATCGTGGCGGGCTTCACGTCGCCGGTTTCGACAAGTCGGGGTTTTCCAACGGTCAGGGTGCCGGTCTTGTCGAACAGCACGGTGTCGATTTCGGCCAGTCGCTCCATGGCCGAGCCTTCCTTGACCATGATGCCGTGCCGGAAAAGCCTTCCAGCGGCCACCACCTGCACAACGGGAACGGCAAGGCCAAGCGCACAGGGGCAGGTGATGATGAGAACCGCGATTGCGATCAGCATCGCCTGTTTCCAGTCGCCGCCGAAGATGCCCCAGCCGAGAAACGTCACCAGCGCAAGAAGATGCACCACGGGTGAATAATAGCTTGCGGCCCGGTCGGCGATACGGCGGTAACGCGCCCGCCCGCCTTCCGCCGCCTCCATCAATCCGATCACTTCCGACAGGAAGGAATCCCTGGCCGAGGCGGTTACCCGGGCGGTCAGCGAACCGGTGAGGTTGAGCGTGCCGGCCTGCAGGCTGTCGCCTGCCGCAACGCGGCGCGGTGCGCTTTCACCATTAACGATGGACATATCGAGATCGCTGCTGCCGGAGACGACCACGGCGTCCACCGCCACACGGTCCCCGACCGCAATCGCTATCGACATTCCGGGTTGGACATCGGCAAGCTGGCGGTATTCCCGCGTTCCATCCTCACCGATGACGGTCGCGTCGCGCGGTGACAGCCGGGCCAGTCCGGCAATGGCTGAGCGCGCCTTGTCGCGCATGATATGGTCCAGCGTGCGGCCGATCAGCAGGAAGAACAGCAGCGATACGGTCGCGTCGAACCAGGCATGTTCGCCGTGATGGATCGTCTCCCACAGGGAAACGGCATAGGAGAGCGTGATGGCAAGCGCGATCGGAACATCCATATTGGTGCGGCCGTGTTTCAGCGCGTTCCAGGCCGATTGATAGAAGAAGCGCCCGCCATAAATCAGCGCCGGCGCGGCGATCATCGCCGAAATCCAGTGGAACATGTCGCGCGTGGCCGCATCCGCCCCCGACCAGACCGAGACCGACAAAAGCATGATATTGGCGGAGGCAAAGCCGCACAGCGCCACTGCCCTTATCAGCTGCGAGCGCAACGCGTCCGAAGCATCCTGCCCGCTGGCGAAAAGATGTGTGTGGTATCCCGTCGACAGGATTGCACGGGCGATGTCGGCGGGATCGGTCCTGACGCCATCGACCTCTTCTTTCCAGACAACCGCCACACGTTTGGACGACAGGTTCACCCGCGCCCGCTCCACTTGGCGCAGACGGGCAAGCGCTGTCTCGATGGTGGTGATGCAGGCGCCGCAATAGACACCCGGCACGCTGAGATCGGTTTGCCGCAGCCCCTGCCCCAGATCGCGGCTCGCCAGCAGCAATTCCTCTGACGATGGTGGATTGACCGGCTCGCCGAGTTGAAGCGAGCCTTCCGTTCCTGGTGCACAGCAGCTCATTTACGTCCCCTGATAACGGCGATCCGCGTTCCCTCATGCACGATGATCCGGCCGTCCTTGACAGCCGTAACCTCGACGATCCATTGCCCCGGCAGCATGTCATGCGCGCCGGTAAAGACGCCGGTGGCGGCCGGGGTCAGTTCCATGTCGAAATTCTGGCTTTCACCGACAGGCCGGCGAAAATGGGCCGTCACCGTATCCGTATCGACGGGGCCTTTATCCGGATGGAAAACCTCGTAACGCACGGTCTTTTCATCCACCACCAGCCTGCCCTTGATGCCGGTTGCAGCCCGTGCCTTGGCGGCTTCCGCCTTGGCATTGAACTGCTGGCTGGCGACATAGGTATTGGGCACGACGAGCCCGCTCCAGCTGTTGACCGCATTCCAGGCCATGATCATGTTGACGGTGATGATGGTGCCGAAGAACAGCACCATGACGCCGAGCATGTGCCAGCCGGTGAAAACGAAGCCGGATGTCTGCCGATTGTTCACTGTCATTTTTTCACTCCCGGAGCATTGAAGACCGCATCGTAACGGGCCGTTTCGTGGCCGCCCGTATCGCTGACGATGAATTCGAAATTTTCCGCCTCTCGCGCGACATCCTTGCCCGGCAGGGTGACGAAGACCTTCAGCGTCGTCGCCTCATCCGGCTCCACCGTCACCTCGAAGGCGCGCGCGGCCGTATCCGGCATGCCATTTATCTTCATCGCCGCATTCGGAAGGCCTTCTATCGTCAGGCTCATTATGCGTGGCTGCGGCACCATGTTGAGAATGCGGACGGTATAGCCGTTACGGATCGAACCGTTCGATTCCAGCACATATTGCGGATTGCGGTCGTGCAGGACATTCAGCGCCAGCCGCTCGCGCGTCACCAGCGCAAACAGCATGCCGATGCCGACAGCTGCCCAGATGGCCGTATAAAGCAGCGTGCGCGGCCGGAAGATGATGCGCCAGTTGAAGTGGCGGATACGCTTGCTGAAGCTGCCGTCCTCCTCACGCACATTGGTGGGACGGATGGCGTATTCGCCATTGCCGGTCGCCAGCGCCATGTTGGACTGATATTCAGACAGCGTCGCATAGGCGATCAGCCCGCGCGGCTTGCCGATCTTGTCCATCACCCCATCGCAGGCATCGATGCAGAGCGCGCAGGTGATGCATTCCAGCTGCTGCCCGTCCCTGATGTCGATGCCCATGGGACAGACCGCGACGCAGGCGTTGCAATCGACACAATCGCCGATGCTCTCCCCAGCTGCCGCAGCCTTCTTGGCGTGCCGCGAGCGCGGTTCGCCGCGCCAGTCATTATAGGTGACGACAAGCGAATTCTCATCCAGCATCGCCGCCTGGATGCGCGGCCAGGGACACATATAGGTGCATACCTGTTCCCGCATCAGCCCGCCGAAGACATAGGTGGTGGCGGTCAGCGTGGCGACGGTCGAGTAGGCGATCATCGGCGCCTGCCCGGTCATGAACTGCATCGCCAGCGTCGGCGCATCGGCAAAATAGAAAATCCAGGCGCCGCCGGTCAGAACGCCGATCACCAGCCAGATCGCATGTTTCAGCACCCGCTTGCGCAATTTGCCAAATGTGAAGGGCGCCGCATCCAGTTTCATGCGGGCGTTCCTGTCACCCTCTATCGCCCGTTCGACCACCAGAAACAGGTCGACCCAGACGGTCTGCGGACAGGTATAACCGCACCATGCGCGCCCAACGGCTGATGTGACAAGAAACAGCCCCAGTCCCGCCATGACCAGCAGGCCGGCAACAAAAAAGAACTCCTGCGGCCAGATTTCGATGAAGAAGAAATAAAAGCGGCGGTTGGCGATATCGATCAATACCGCCTGATCGGGTGCATAGGGACCGCGGTCCCAGCGCAGGAAAGGCGTCAGATAATATATGCCGAGCGTGACCAGCATCACCAGCCATTTGAACCGCCGGAACCTGCCCTCTGCGCGCTTCGGAAAAATCTTCTTGCGCGCTTCGTAAAGCGGTTTGCGCGTTTTTGCGGAATTGACGGCTTCCGCCTCCAGCCTTTCGACGGGCTGTTGCGGGCGATCCTGTCCGGCGCGATAGATGTTCATGATAGGAGTCCATTTTTATCTCCTTGCTTTCTCCCATCTCCCCGGGGAAACATCCTTGACTTACATCAAGTGACGACAAAGTGGCGCAGCCGGAGGCATGCGCCGCAGAGGGAGGACGAGATGCCTGTCATGCAGTCGAGAATCATTCACCTGTCAGTCGAAAAGCCATGGGCCCAGGTCTATGGTTTCGCCTCAGACCCGCGGAACATGCCGCGATGGGCGGCAGGTCTTGGCGGCGGGCTGAAGCCGGATGGCAACGACTGGATCGCCGATGGCGGCCCGCTCGGTGAAGTGCGCGTCAATTTCGCCCCCACCAACGAATTCGGCGTCATAGACCATGTCGTCACATTACCTGACGGGCTGAAGGTCTATAACGCGCTTCGGGTAACGCCGAATGGCAGCGGCGCGGAAGTGAGCTTCACGCTGCTTCGGCTTGACGGCATGACCGACGAGGATTTCGAAGAGGACGCCAAGGCGATCACGGCCGATCTCGAAACGCTGAAATCGCTGCTTGAAGCGGATTGATGGAGTAAATGATGACAGAGAATACCAATGACCGACGCATCGATTATGTCGAATTCAACGTCGCCGATATCGAGCGCAGCAAGGAATTTTACGGCGGCGCATTCGGCTGGTCCTTCAAGGATTACGGCCCACAATATTGCGAGTTTTCCGACGGCCGCCTGACGGGCGGCTTTACCACCACCGCGCCGGTTTCAGCCAAGGGCGGACCGCTCGTTATTCTCTACGCCGCCGATATCGAAGATGTGCAGCGGCGCGTCGAAGCCGCCGGCGGACAGATCAGCCTCGCGATCTTCGCCTTTCCCGGCGGCCGGCGTTTCCATTTCACCGATCCGGATGGATACGAACTGGCCGTCTGGTCGAAAAACTGATCGGCAGGAGCCCGCCATGACTTTGACAACGCCGCCTTTTTCGTTGGTCGGTATCGATCATATCGTTTTCATCGTCGACGACATGACGCGGGCGCTCGATTTTTACCGGAACGTGCTGGGGTGTAGGGATGGTTACTCTTACCCTGCTCTCGGGATGGAACAAGTCTGGTGCGGAAATGCCTTGATCGTGCTGTGGGATGTCACGCACCCCGGTGGCACAAAGGCTGCTCCGCCCATCGCCGGAGGACGTAATGTCGATCACATCTGCATAGCGACCGGTCCTCTGAACCATGATGCGCTTCGCGCACATCTGGCGAAATTTAACGTCACGATAGAACAGGAAGCCTTTCACGGCGGCGCGAGAGGAATGGGACATTCGTTCTATTTCCGCGATCCCTTCGGCAACAAGATCGAGTTGAAGGGACCAGCCGAATATCCGGATGGACGGGCGGAAAACGCCTGATCTGAACAATAAAAAAGGGCGCCTTCCGGCGCCCTTCTTTGCATTCAACTTGCCTCATTCGCCCCCACCAAGCGAATGTACGAAGATCGCCAGCTGCTTGACGGTCGTATCACCGAGACGCTCACCCCAGGCGGGCATGACGCCATGCTTCGGCGAACGGATCTGCGAGACGATCCCCTCCTCCCCATGCGACTTCAGCCAGATCGCGTCGGCGAGATTGGGCGCACCGAATTCGCGATTACCCTTGGCGTCTTCCCCGTGGCACGAGGCGCAATTGTCGGCAAAGAGCTGCTTGCCTGGCTCCACCAGCGCCGGGTTGGATGGCGTACCGGTAAGGCTGACGACATAGGCGGCGACCTCGCGGATTTCGTTCGACTGGAGGATATCGCCGAAGGCCGGCATTTCCGAAGCGCGCGTATCAGGATCATCGGCAAAACGGATGCCGTGCTTCACCGTCGTGTAGATATCGTCGGCACTGCCGCCCCACATCCAGTCATCATCGTTGAGGTTGGGATAACCTTGCCCGCCTTCCGCACCCGAACCGTGACACTGAATGCAATTGACCTTGAAAGCGGCAGCACCGCCGGAAAGCGCAAATTGCATCAGGGTCGGATCGGCCTGAATTTCGGCGAGCGACGAGTTCGCAATCTTGTCGACATAGACGCTCTGCGCCTGTTTCGCATCGGCAATTTCGGCTGCGATTTCGCCGCGGCTGCTCCAGCCGAGCAACCCTTTCGTTGCGCCTGATATCAGCGGGTAAGCCGGATAGGCGATGGTATAGCCGATCGCCCAGAGGATCGTGAAATAAAAGGTCCAGACCCACCAGCGCGGCATGGGATTGTTCAGCTCGCGGATACCGTCCCATTCATGGCCGGTGGTTTCGACGCCGCTGATGTCATCAATGTGTTTTTCGGACATATCTTAGTCCTCCCTAAGCGGAATGCTGGCGGCATCGTCCGCGGCCTTTTTCGAGCCGGGGCGAAGGGTAAAAACGACGACGCCGGCGAAGAACAGGGTCATGGCAAGCAGGCCCCAGCTGTCGGCGAAGTGGCGCATGGCCGTGTAGGTTTCCATCGTTTTGCCTCCTCACCGGTATCCGGCGGCATCGTCATAGGTCGAGAAATCGACCAGCGTACCGAGCATCTGCAGATAGGCGACCAGAGCATCCATTTCGGTAAGCTTGGCCGGATCGCCGTCGAAATCACCCACCTTGGCCTTGGGGTAACGCGCCAGAAGTTCCGACGAATCCGCATTCGGGTCCGCCTGGGCGGCCAGGTCAGCTGCGGATTTCTCGATCATCTCGTCGCTATAGGGCACGCCGACGGCACGGTTGGCCTTCAGCTCCATCGAAACATCTGTGATCTTCAGCGACGTCGTCTTCAGGAACGCATAGGACGGCATGATCGATTCCGGCACGACCGAGCGCGGATCGGCCAGATGCTGCACGTGCCATTCGTTCGAATAACGATCGCCGACACGCGCGAGGTCTGGCCCCGTGCGCTTTGAACCCCACTGGAATGGGTGGTCATACATGGATTCCGCCGCCAGGCTGTAATGCCCGTAACGCTCTACCTCGTCGCGGAACGGCCGGATCATCTGGCTGTGGCAGACGTAACATCCCTCGCGGATGTAGATGTTGCGCCCGGCCAGTTCCAACGGAGTGTAGGGTCGCATGCCCTCGACCTTCTCGATGGTGTTTTCGAGATAAAAGAGCGGGGCGATTTCCACGATACCGCCGATGGAGACGACCAGCAGGGAGCCGACCAGCAGCAGCGTGGCGTTGCGTTCGATGACGCCGTGTTTGTCAAGTATGGACATCGGCCTCTCCTTATTCAGCAGGCTGCAGCGAAGGAGCCGCGTCCTTGCGGGCGCCCTCCTCGCGTTGATGACCGAGGATGGTCATCGTGACGTTGTAGGCCATGATCAGCGCGCCGCTGAGGAACATCAGACCGCCCAGTGCACGCATCACGTAATAGGGGAACAGTGCCGCGACCGATTCCGCGAAGGAATAAACGAGGAAGCCCTGGCTATCATATTCGCGCCACATCAGAGCCTGCTGGATGCCGGCCACCCACATGACGGCGGCGTAGACGACGATACCGAGCGTGGCGAGCCAGAAGTGCCAGTTGACCAGTTGCAGGCTGTAGAGACGGTCCCTGCCCCAGAGTTTCGGCGTCAGGTAATAGATCGCGCCGAAGGTGATCATACCGTTCCAGCCAAGCGCGCCGGAATGAACATGGCCGATGGTCCAGTCGGTATAGTGGCTGAGCGAGTTGACGGCCTTGATCGACATCATCGGACCTTCGAAGGTCGCCATGCCGTAGAAGGCAACCGCCATCACCATCATGCGCACGACGGGATCTGTGCGGATCTTGTCCCATGCGCCCGAAAGCGTCATCAGGCCGTTGATCATGCCGCCCCACGAAGGCATCCACAGCATCACCGAGAACACCATGCCGAGCGTCTGTGCCCAGTCGGGCAGCGCGGTATAGTGCAGATGGTGCGGGCCGGCCCAGATATACATGAAGATCAGCGCCCAGAAGTGGATGATCGACAGGCGGTAGGAATAGACCGGGCGGTTCACCTGCTTGGGAATGAAATAATACATCATGCCGAGGAAGCCGGCGGTCAGGAAGAAGCCGACGGCGTTATGGCCGTACCACCATTGCGTCAGCGCATCCTGCACGCCCGAGAACGCCGAATAGCTTTTGACGCCCAGGAACGACACGGGCACCGCCAGATTATTGACGATGTGCAACATGGCGATGGTGACGATGAAGCCGAGATAGAACCAGTTCGCCACATAGATATGCGGCTCCTTGCGCATGAAGATCGTGCCGAGGAAGGTAACGAGATAGGCGACCCAGACGATGGTCAGCCAGATATCGACATACCATTCCGGTTCGGCATATTCGCGACCCTGGGTGATGCCCAGCAGGTAACCGGTGGCTGCCATGATGATGAAGAGGTTATAACCCCAGAACACGAACCAGCCGAGATTGCCGCCAAAGAGGCGCGCCCGACAGGTTCTCTGCACAACATAGAAGGACGTGGCGATCAGCGCATTTCCGCCGAAAGCGAAGATCACCGCCGATGTGTGCAGCGGCCGCATGCGGCCGAAATTGAAATAGGGTGCGATGTTGAGATCGGGAAAGGCAAGCTGAAGCGCCACCACAACCCCGACCAGAAAACCGACGACACCCCAGAATACCGTGGCGATGACGCCGTATTTCACCACCTCATCGAAATATTCCGACTTGCGGCGGGCGAGCGCGGCCGGATCGACAGGCGCGAAGGAGACACGGCGCAACAGAAGCACCGTGCTGACCAGCAGTGTAAAGAACAGCACCCACATATGGGCGGCGAAAAGACTGTCATGGGCAAAGGCTGCCCCAAGCAACGCGAGAAAGGCCCCGAGGGCCACGATCGCGGTTTCTAACGTGTAGTTCATTGTTGGTTTCCCCCAACGTGCAAGCCGACCGACGAAAGGCAGGTTGTGCGCCTGGGAGAGCGGAAACATGCCTTTGCGTCGGTTGGAGCATTGCCACCGGCAGGGCAACGCCACCTTGATCCAGATCAAGAAAGCAAAGCTGTCGCAGCCCCGGCAAAACAGGGCGCGGCTTTATGAGGGAAATTTGCGTAAGGGCAAAAAATGCGTGGTGATGGCGAGCCTGCTTTTGCAGGTGTCGCTTCAGCCCTTCATCTTCAGGGGCAACCCGGCAGCGACGAAAAAGACGTCGTCGGCAATGGCCGCGATACGCTGGTGCAGCCGGCCGGCATGATCGCGGAATTCACGCGCCATGCGGTTTTCCGGCACGATGCCAAGACCGACCTCGTTGGACACGAGAATCAGCTTCGTTTTGGCCGATGCGATTGCCGCCGCCAAAACGTCAAAGGCGGCCTCGATATCGGCATTTTCCATCATAAGATTGGTGAGCCATAATGTCAGGCAGTCGATGAGGACGACATTCTCCGGCCGGTCGAGGCGCGCGAGCACCGAGACTATGTCGACCGGCGCTTCATGGGTCGTCCACTCGCCGCCACGCCGCGCCTGATGATGGCCGATGCGGTCACGCATCTCCTCATCCCATGGCCTGCCGGTGGCCAGATAATGCAGGCTTCCGCCGGCATTTACCGCAAGATCTTCCGCAAAACGCGACTTGCCGGAGCGCGCGCCGCCAAGAATGAAAACGGAGCGGTTTTTATCTGTCATCGGAAACCTGAATGAGGAAAATGCAACGGACCGGCGTCTTTGCAATGGTGCAAGCCAGAGACAGGCGGCCATGAAGGGAACGATTCGTAGAAAAAGGCGTCCCCCGGTTGTTCATGCCGGACTGCCGCTGATACCGGACCGGAGACGTCAAAACCTGTCCGCACGATGCGGGACATATCAAAGCCGTGGCAACTCCGGATGCCGGAAACACCGGTCCTTCAAGCAAGGCTAGGTGCGAACGGCCATCCTGTCAATCTGCCGGAGATAGTGTCAGGATATAAGGCGGAACCGGTACGCAAAACCTGACCCGGAACCGGCAGACCTGTCGTCCGCGAGAGCGATTGATAAAGCCACATGGTTACCGGAAGGTTAGCAGAAAACGAGATGATGACACGGCAACGCGCGGTGAGAATATTTGCTCACCGAGGCCGTCGCCATTGCCTTGCCATAGCCTTCAAATCAATATGCTTTCGAAGATTCGCAAACAGCAAGGTGGCCTGCCGTGATGACCATCATGGACTACATATCGATCGTCGTTTTCATCCTGTTGTGGGCTACCTATACACATGTCACAACGGGAAGAACGCTGTTTTCGCGAACCAGCCTCAATCAGGCCATGGCCGGGCGCCGTAGGGACTGGATCATGAATTCGCTCAAACGCGACCTGAAGATGATCGATACGCAGATCATGGCCGGTCTGCAGAACGGCACGGCCTTCTTCGCCTCCACCTCCATCTTCGCCATCGGCGGCTGTTTCGCTCTGCTGGGCGCCACCGAACAGGTCGAATCGGTGTTTCGCGACATGCCTTTCGTGCATTATTCCGGGCGCACGGCCTTCGAACTGAAGGTCATCGGGCTGACCTGCCTGTTCGGTTATTCCTTCTTCAAATTCGGCTGGTCCTACCGCCTGTTCAACTATTGCACGATCCTGTTCGGTGCCATTCCCATGGTCCACGATGCCGGTGCGGACCGCGAGGCGGCCGAGCGTGCCGCCGAAAATGTCATAAAGATGAACATCATCGCTGCTAAGAACTTCAATGACGGCCTGCGGACGATCTTTCTGTCCATCGGTTATCTCGGCTGGTTCATCAGCCCCTATGTCTTCATTGCCAGCACCGTCATCATCATCGTGGCGCTCTTGCGCCGACAGTTCTTTTCCGAGGCGCGTCGCGCCATCATGGAAGACAACCGGCCTTGAAATAGCCGCACTTCAAGGGCCAAGCCCGAATGAATACCGGTCTCATGAAAAGCGGAAAACATGGACACAAACGTAGCCGTCACCGAAACCAGTCGCAGGGGCCGCATAGGCGGTCTTGATACCCTGCGCGGGCTGGCGCTTCTCGCCATGGCATCCTACCACTTCACGTGGAACCTGGAATATTTCGGCTATCTCGAAACCGGCACGGCAACGACGGGCCTGTGGAAACTTTATGCCCGCGCCATCGCCACCTCGTTCCTGTTTCTGGCCGGTTTCAGCCTGTTTCTCGCCCATGGCAAAGGCCTGAACTGGCCGTCCTTCGGAAAGCGTTTCGCCATGGTGGCAGGCTCGGCGCTGCTGATTACCGCCGCCACCTATTTCGCCTTTCCCGACAGCTTCATCTTCTTCGGCATCCTGCACAATATCGCCGTTGCTAGTCTCGTCGGGCTGCTGTTCCTGCGCGCGCCGGCACTCGTGACGCTGCTTTTTGCGGTGATCGCCTTGGCGTTGCCGCAATATCTGCAATCCGACCTCTTCAACGCGAAATGGCTGGCCTGGATCGGCTTTTCCACCATGCCCCCCCGCTCCAACGACTATGTGCCGTTGCTGCCCTGGCTCGCGCCATTCCTTGCCGGACTTGGCGTTTCGCAATTCGTCACCCCTCGCGGCTGGCTGGATCGTTTTCGCAACCCCAGCTCACCACGCAATCTGGTCGCCAGCGCCGGCCGGCACAGCCTGGCCTTTTACCTCATTCACCAACCGGTGCTGATCGGCCTCGTTTATGTCCTGTCGGTTGTGGCTCCGCCTCCTCCCGTTGATCAGGTGGAGCTTTACAAATCCAGCTGCGAAAAAAGCTGCGTCGAACAGGCGAATGGGGTGGAACTGTGCCAACGTTTCTGCGGCTGCACGCTGGAGAAACTGCAGGCGGAAAGCCTGTTTGACATCATGATGGAAGGCAAGCTCAGCGCCGATCAGCAGACGAAGGTCAGCGAATTGGCGCAGCAGTGTACGGTTGAGGCGCAGTAGGTACGAGTGGGCCAAACCGAGCCCACGTTTTCGAGCGCTCCCATCTGTACTCGGCGTCGTCCGATAGGAAGGAAAGTCATGCCAATTGCGCCGACGTCATCCTCGGGCCTGTCCCGAGGATCTGCCAACGTATTGATTTTATTCAACGTGGTTAGATCCTCGGCACAGGGCCGAGGATGACGTTGAGTGAATGTTCGCCCTTCACCAACGACTTCAAGGGTAATGCAGCTTGCGCGGAAATTTAAACCGGACAGCAGTGGGTCAAGCCCGAGGATGACGGAGGAGACATATTAATTCTTAAACGATAACCCAGCGCGAATATCGCCCCAAATTTCGCTCAAGTCCCGACGCCGATTTCGGCAAGCCGCGTCAGACAGGCCTCTTCGACATTGTCGAGTTCCGCCAGTGTCTCCTCGATGTCCTTGCGTTTTTGCCGCAGGTCGGCGCGCTTTTCGTCTACCTTCTTCATCAGCAGCACAAGCTGACCCGATTCGCCCGGCGGCTCCTTGTAGACGTGAATGATCTCGCGAATTTCGGCGATCGTAAAACCGATACGGCGGCCGCGCAGGATTTCCTGAATGAGACGACGGTCAGCGGCCCTGAAAAGCCGTGTGCGACCGCGGCGCTCGGGGTGAATGAGGCCCTCATCCTCGTAAAAACGCAAGGTGCGGGTTGAAACACCGAATTCGCGTGTCAGTTCAGTTATGCTATAATACTTGTCCAAGGGCCTATCCGATTCATCACCGGATAATATTATTTGACCTTCACGTAAAAGTCAATTTTCGCCGGCTGCCTACCCGGAAATACCATACCACCAGGTCGCAATGCCCAGAAAGGCGAAAAAGCCGACAATATCGGTCACCGCAGTCACGAACACCGCCGAAGAGACAGCAGGATCGGCCCCGAACTTGTCCAGAACCAGCGGAATGAGAATGCCGGCCAGCGCCGCCGCCAGCATGTTGAGACACATGGCCGTGGCGATGATGCCACCAATATGGATATCCTGAAACCAGATTCCGGCAACGATGCCAATGGCGCAGCCGAACAGCAGGCCGTTCAGAATGCCAACGCCCGCCTCGCGCCGGATGATGCGGGCAGCATTGTGAATATCGAGGCTTTTGGTCGCCAGCGCGCGCACGGACACGGTCATGGTCTGCGATCCGGCATTGCCGCCCATGCCGGCAACCGCCGGCATCAGAACCGCCAGCGCGATGATTTGCTGGATGGTCGCATCGAATAGGCTGATAACGGAGGCAGACAAAAAAGCGGTGAGAAGATTGACGGCAAGCCAGGGTACGCGTGAGCGCGAAGTGCTGGCGATACTGTCCGACAGTTCTTCGTCACCCACACCGCCAAGGCGCAGCAAATCCTCTTCGGCTTCTTCCTGGATGACGTCGACCACGTCATCGATGGTGAGAACGCCGACCAGTCGGCCGTTATTGTCAACCACGGCGGCGGAGAGAAGGTCGTATTGCTCGAATACCTGCGCTGCCTCTTCCTGATCCATTTCCGCCGGAATGGAGTGGTTGGTCTCGTGCATGATCGTTTCGATCTTCACCTGACGCTTGGCCCGCAGCACCTTGTCGAGATCGAGCGCACCGACCAATTTGAAAGTGGGATCGATGACGAATATCTGCGTGAAGGAGTCAGGCAGTTCCTCCTCCTCGCGCAGATAATCGATGGTCTGGCCCACGGTCCAGAACGGCGGCACGGCGACGAATTCCGTCTGCATGCGGCGACCGGCCGAGCTTTCC
Source organism: Agrobacterium sp. SUL3 (assembly GCF_001263295.1). Taxonomy (NCBI): domain Bacteria; kingdom Pseudomonadati; phylum Pseudomonadota; class Alphaproteobacteria; order Hyphomicrobiales; family Rhizobiaceae; genus Agrobacterium; species Agrobacterium sp. SUL3. The sequence continues at coordinate 77,614 of NZ_KQ414500.1, read as the reverse complement.
GGATAGTCCAGCGCCCGCATCAGCCGCACGCGTTCTGTGAACGGCAGCTGCGAGAGAATATCCTCGCGATCCTCGTCGTCGAGATCTTCTAGAATATAAACGGCGTCGTCCGAATCCAGCTCGCCGATACCGGCGGCGATCTGCTCGTTCGACATCTGGTCAACGATATCGAGGCGGATGCCTTCATCCACCTCGGTCAGCGCCGTCATGTCGAAATCGGAACCGAGAAGCCGCACGAGCGCGTGGCGCTGTTCGGGCAGAATGGATTCCAGCACGTCGCCGAGTTCGGACTCATGCAGCCGCGCCACATTCTTGCGCAGGAACAAGAGGTCGCGATCGGCGATCGCTGCACCCACCATAGCCAGAAAATCCGAACGGACGGACCCGTCCTCGGCATAGATGTCGGAGGGTGCTTCTGTCGGCCTCAACTCTTCGGGAGCGGCAAGATCGTCGTCACGGTCTGTCATCTGGCGTCCCCCTATTCTCGAAATGCCGCAGTGCACGAATGCGCAGGCAGAATGGCGTTAAAAAGCACATTGTCAACAACCGGATAGGCGGAAAACAACAAGCCTCGCAACTGCGACGAAAATGTCATGAACCACCCTTTCGCGAGACAACAATCCAGAAGCGCCGTACCCATGGTGACGCATCCGACAGGCCCGGCGCCGCACTTCGCACAACGCCCCGCAACGCCCGACTGTTCCGCAGAAACCGGCAAGTTAAAGATTGACATATGTCGCCTAAAGGCGATTCTGAAGAAGCTTTTTTACATATGATCGGCCTCATTCACCACATGGCCGATCACGCAGATTTCAGGAAAAACACAGCAATGAGCAAGACGGATTTCATCGGCAAGGCATCTTCGGCCGCAGGCGGCTGGGGCGCGCTGAAAAGCGTGGGCAAACGGCTTATGGAGTCCGGTGCGCCGCTTTCCGGCGCCCGTGCGCTGTTGAAGGCGAACCAGCCTGATGGTTTCGATTGCCCGGGTTGCGCATGGGGCGATCCCGAACACGGGTCTTCCTTCGAATTCTGCGAAAACGGCGTCAAGGCGGTTGCATGGGAAGCAACGGAAGCGCGCGTGCCGCCGGATTTTTTCGCTACCCGCACAGTCTCCGAGCTGCGCGGCTGGTCTGACTACGAGCTGGAAAAACAGGGCCGCCTCACCCATCCCATGCGTTATGACCGGGCAACCGACAAATATCTGCCTGTCTCGTGGGACGACGCCTTTGCCGAAATCGGCCGGATTCTCAACAGCCTAGACAATCCGAACAGGGCGGAATTCTATACATCCGGCCGTGCATCCAACGAGGCCGCTTTCATCTATCAATTGATGGTGCGGCTTTTCGGCACCAACAATTTCCCCGACTGTTCCAACATGTGCCACGAGGCAAGCGGCGTTGGCCTGAAAGCCTCGATCGGTGTCGGCAAGGGCACGGTGCTGCTTGAGGATTTCGAGCAGGCGGATGCGATTTTCGTCATCGGCCAGAACCCCGGCACCAACCACCCCCGCATGCTGGGTGATCTGCGCCGGGCAGCCCTTCGCGGTGCGAGGATTGCTGTCCTCAATCCCATTCGCGAAAAAGGTCTGGAGCGTTTTGCCGATCCGCAGGACAAGATCGAGATGATCACCGGCAGCAACACCAGGATCGCCACCAACTATTATCAGCCGCGTCAGGGCGGCGACATGGCGGCGGTCCGCGGCATGAGCAAGGCGGTCTTCGCCGCCGACGATGCCGCAAGGACTGCGGGTGAACCCGCCATCATCGATTACGATTTCATCGCCGAACATACGGTGGAGTTAGAGGCCTACCGTGCTGCCGTGGACGCGACAAGCTGGGAAACCATTCTCGATCAGTCGGGCCTCACCCGCGCCGAAATCGAGGAAGCGGCGCGCATCTACATGAATGCCGGTTCCGTCATCGCCACATGGGCCATGGGTGTCACCCAGCATCGGCACTCCGTCATCATCGTGCGGGAAATCACCAACTTCATGATGCTGCGCGGCAATATCGGCCGTCCCGGCGCTGGCCTTTGCCCGGTGCGCGGCCATTCCAACGTGCAGGGAGACCGTACCGTCGGCATTGACGAAAAAGCGCCGCCTGCGCTTCTCGATGCGCTGGAGAAAGAACTCGGCGTTCCCATGCCGCGCCAGCCCGGCCACAACACCGTCGAGGCCGTGGCTGCCATGCTGGATGGCGAGGCTCAGACCTTTATCGCGCTCGGCGGCAATTTCATGCGGGCGACACCCGACAGCCCGCTGATCGTCAAGGCTTTCGAAAAGCAGAAGCTGACGGTCAATATCGCTACCAAGCTCAACCATTCGCATCTGGTGCCGGGCGAAACCTCCTTCGTACTGCCCTGTCTCGGCCGAACAGAAATCGATCTGAATTCGTCGGGCCGTCCGCAGATCGTCACCGTCGAAGATTCCATGAGCATGGTACACGGCTCCGGCGGCATCAATCCGCCCGCTTCGGACGAACTGCGTTCCGAAGTCGCCATCGTCGCCGGCATTGCCCAGGCAACCCTCGGCAATGTCCATGTGGACTGGAAGGCGCTCGCCGATGATTACGACCTCATCCGCGACATGATCGAGCGGGTCATTCCCGGTTTCGACAATTTCAACGAACGCGTCCGCGTGCCGCGCGGTTTTCATCTGCGCAACACGGCGTCTGAACGGGAATGGAACACGCCGACGAACAAGGCGACCTTCTATAGCGGCCCGCTGCCCGAACAGACCGAACATCAGCAGGCGCTGACGCGCGATGACCTCTTCGTGCTGCAGACATTCCGTAGCCACGATCAGTACAACACCACCATCTACGGCATGGATGATCGCTATCGCGGCGTTTATGGCGAACGCCACGTTATCTTCATGAACCCGAAGGACATGGAAACGCTCAGTGCCCACTCCCGCCAGCGTGTGGACGTCATCGGCGAATATGGCGACGGCGTGGAGCGCGTTGCTGAAAATTTCCGGCTGGTGCCCTATAATATCCCGCAGGGCAGCATTGGCGGTTATTATCCGGAACTCAACGTGCTGGTGCCGCTGTCAAGTTATGGTGATGGCAGTTTCACACCAACATCGAAATCGGTGCTGGTCTCCGTCCGCCTGCGACCGGACGCCTCCTGATGGATGAAGAGCAATCCGCTGCCGCCTTCATGGCGGCGGTGGAACAGATTCGGGGGCAATCGCAGCAACTGACGGCCACGGGCGCCGCAATCCTTCTGGCAATCCATCTCGATATTGCCACTGATAGCCGCAGCATCGCCAACAGGCTGGGGCTTGCGCATGCCCTCGTTCTGCGCGAAATCGCTGCCCTGTCGCCCCGCTTCGTGCGGGTAACGAAACGCGATGCCCGCACGCAACGCAGTTTTCTGGAGGCAACGGCGGAAGGACAGGCGTTGGCCGGGTCCTCCTCCCGGATTTGAAACGAACGGAGCATCCCTTGGCAATCAGGCCGATCCTGCCCTATCCCCATCCCGGCCTGTCCGAAATCTGCACGCCGGTCACCGCTTTTGATGATCATCTGCAGGATCTGGTGACAGATCTGATCGACACCATGCGCGCCGCGCCCGGTGTCGGCATCACCGCCGCCCATATCGGCACAAAACAACGCGTTTTCGTGCTGGAGCTGACGCCGGGTACCGTCCTGACCTACATCAATCCTGAAATCATCGCCCGGTCCACCCAGACCATGCGCCATGGAGAGGGCAGCGTTTCCATGCCCGGTTTCACGGATGAGGTGGAGCGGCCGGATGAGGTCGAGGTGAGGTTTCAGGATATATCAGGCGCGGAGCATCGGCAGACCGCCGAGGGATTTCACGCCATCTGCATCCAGCACGAAATCGACCAGCTGGATGGCGTTTTCTGGCTTAAACGCCTTTCGAAGCTGAAGCGCGACCGGCTGGTGAAAAAATGGGAAAAGTCCCGCAAGCCCTGATGATTAGTCGGCAATCGACAGCACGAATTCAGCGTCACCCTTCAGTGTGTTACTGACGGTGCAGATATCCTCGGCAGCATGGGCGATTGCGGCGCGTGTCTGCCCATCAAAATCCCCCTCTATCGCGATGCGGATATCGAAACGGATTATACGCGAAGGCTCCTCGTCCGCCTTTTGCCCGGAAACATGCACCGTGACCCTTTCGAAACGGTCAAGCAGCCCCATGCTGCTGGCTGCTATGCGGGCGCTGAGCGCCAGGCAGGCGGCGAGCGACGAATAGAGAAGATCAAGCGGGTTGAAACCGGGTTCTGAAGCCGCCGTAACCACCTTAAGTGCACCGCCGGTCGCCGTAACGACATCCGGATGCCCAAGACGGGCAAGCGTAACCACTGCCCCCGTCGGCCGCTTCTTGACCCTGAACTGATTCACGTCCTGCCCCATAGCTAATTTCAGTCGATGGAACCAAAGCTAGCCTCGCGCTTTTACTCACGCAACGGTGAACGGCCGTTGAGATTGATTAAAAAGGGAGCTGGGACATATGGTTACATCTACGCTCGTCAGCATTCTGATCACCTTCCTGGTGATCGTGCTCGTCTTGTGGCTCATCGCACGACTGCCCGTCGGCGGCGGCGCGAAACAGATCGCGCAGATCATCGTCATCATCATCGGCATTATTTCGTTGCTGAAATATCTCGCGGTCTTCTGATGTCCCGGTGAAGCGCGAACGGAAAAAGGCGGCGAAAGCCGCCTCTTTTTGTGAGAAACCTGTAAGCTACTGGCGAGGCTCGAACTGGTAGGGTTTCTTGAGCGTAATATCCCGAACGCTGCCAATACCCAGAAACGGTGTATTGTCCGCATCAAAAATCGCCCTGCCCTTCGCCACGATCCAGCGCACTGAACCATCCGGCAAATTGACCTTGTAGCGCTGATCGAAGAACACACCGGTGGTTATGCTGTCGAAAATGGCCTGAGCCACGCGATCGCGCATTTCCAAATCAATTTTTTCAAGGACTTCCTCGATCGTCACCCCGCGCGACGCCGCCGGTTCGGAGAACCCGTGGCATTCCGCAGTCACCGCATCCATGATCAGCCTGTTATCGGAAATGCTCCACATATAATAACCGAGCGCATTGTCCGAATCCGTCTTGTCTCCCAGCACGAAAACCCCCGGACATTTTTTTCTGACAAAAGCTAACACCAGACCTCTAATATTCCACCCCTCGTTTTTGTAGGGGGAACCGTCCAGCTACTGCAGCGTGCATCGATATCCACCGAAATTTTATAACGATCGAATCCCGATATTGTTCTCAAAGGACCGATAAATCCTGGAGAGACATCGCAAAGCGCCCTGCCTGCACCTACATAGCTTTGCGATAACATTTCGAAGGAGGTTAATATGCTGCGAACCGCTCTTACTTTTGGACTGCTGACGATGACTGTCGTTCTCACAGGTTGTCAGACGTGGGAAAGTCCATATCGCGGAAGCGGCTGGCGAATGGATCAGGTCATGGATGGTGACCCCTATCGGGTCGGTGATGGAAACCATCAGGAAAACGGGACTGCTTCGAATATTGTTCGACGCTGAATCCCGACTGGCAGATCTATAATTTTGCCGCCCTCAACGCATAGCGCTCCGGCTGTAGTATAAAGGTACATTGACGCAGCCGGATCACGCCCGATCTACACCGATAGACCTTCCCGCTTCGCAAAGCGAAGACCTAACCAATTGGCTAAAAAAGAAAAAACCCGCCGAAGCGGGTTTCTTTGGTGCGGTCGAGAAGACTCGAACTTCCACGGGTTGCCCCACAGCGACCTCAACGCTGCGCGTCTACCAATTCCGCCACGACCGCATCGTGGTAGGCGTCGACTTGCGCCGACGGGGGTGCATGTAGCAAAAGGATTTTCGGTGCACAAGAGCGTCGTGACAGTTTTTTGAAATTAAAAATCACCCTGGCCCACCCTATATGCAGGAAGCCCGGAAATGCTGGGGTTGCCGCCGTCCCGCCATTTTGCGAGAAGGCTGTGGAAAGGACTTTTTCATGCTCACACGCACGGATATCGAGACAAATATGCTGCCCGTCGCCGGTTCGCCGCCCGTTCGCTGGCGAATCTCCGACGGTCTCGTCCCTTACGGACAGGCGGTCGAGGAAATGGAGCGCGAAGTTGCGGCCATCGCCAGCGGCGAGGCCGACGAACTTGTCTGGCTTCTGGAGCATCCGCCGCTTTATACCGCCGGCACCAGCGCCGACGCCGCCGATCTCATCGAGCCGGATCGCTTCCCCGTCTTCGCCACGGGCCGCGGCGGTGAATATACCTATCATGGCCCGGGGCAGCGGGTCGTTTACGTCATGCTCGACCTGAAACGACGCCGTCAGGATGTCCGCGCCTATGTGGCGGCACTGGAGGATGTGATCATCCGCACGCTCGACAAGATGAATGTCCGCGGCGAGCGGCGCGAGGATCGGGTCGGCGTCTGGGTCAGGCGGCCGGAAAAACCTCTTCTGCCCGGTGGCGGCATGGCCGAGGACAAGATCGCCGCACTCGGCATCCGTCTGCGCAAATGGGTGAGCTTTCACGGGCTGTCGATCAATGTTGACCCCGACCTCGGGCATTTCTCCGGCATCGTTCCCTGCGGCATCAGCGCCTATGGCGTCACCAGCCTTGTCGATCTCGGATTGCCGGTTATGATCGGCGATGTCGACGTTCTGCTGCGCGAGGCCTTCGAGGAGGTTTTCGGCCCGGCAGTGCCCGAGGCCGGATCCGGCGGCTGATCTCACCGCAACCTTTGGCGCCGGCCGGAGTTTCCTGCATCGATCACCACAAGAGGAGGAACGACCATGTTCACAACGTCCGCCTATGCCTGCGATGACGGTTCTTCGCCGATGAAGCTCGCGACGATCAAGCGCCGCGATCCGGGTCCCCGCGATGTCGAAATCGAGATTGAATTCTGTGGCGTCTGTCACTCGGATATCCACACGGCCCGCAGCGAATGGCCGGGTTCCCTTTATCCCTGCGTTCCCGGCCATGAAATCATCGGCCGCGTCGCCCGGCTGGGTTCGGACGTCACAAAGTTCAAGGCTGGCGACCGTGTCGGTGTCGGCTGTATCGTCGATAGCTGCCGTGAATGCGCGAGCTGCGCCGAAGGGTTGGAGCAATATTGCGAAAACGGCATGACCGGCACCTATAATTCGCCCGACAAGGCCATGGGCGGCGGCGCGCATACGCTCGGCGGTTATTCCGCCCATGTGGTGGTGGATGACCGCTATGTGCTCAATATTCCAGAAGGACTCGATCCGGCAGCCGCAGCGCCCCTGCTCTGCGCAGGCATAACCACCTATTCCCCACTGCGCCATTGGAATGCCGGCCCCGGCAAGCGTGTCGGCGTCGTGGGTCTCGGCGGTCTTGGTCATATGGCCGTCAAGATCGCCAATGCCATGGGCGCGACAGTGGTGATGATCACCACATCGCCCGGCAAGGCGGCAGACGCAAAGAAACTCGGCGCGCATGAGGTTATCGTTTCGCGCGACGCCGAACAGATGAAGAAGGCCGCTTCCAGCCTCGACCTCATCATCGACGCGGTTGCCGCCGATCACGACATCGATTCGTATCTCGCGCTGTTGAAACGCGATGGCGCCCTGGTGCAGGTCGGCGCGCCGGAAAAGCCGCTCTCCGTCCACGCCTTCAGCCTCATCCCCGGCCGCAAGACCTTTGCCGGTTCGATGATCGGCGGCATTCCCGAAACCCAGGAAATGCTGGATTTCTGCGCCGAAAAAGGCATCGCCGCCGAAATTGAAATGATCGATATCAGTCAGATCAATGACGCTTATGAACGCATGATAAAAAGCGATGTGCGTTATCGTTTTGTCATTGATATGAAGAGCCTGCCCCGCCAGAAAGCCGCCTGACCTTTGAAGAAGGGGGCAGCCTACCGGCGCCCCTTTCCTCGTTGGACCTTCTGGTCGAAAGCGCAGCCTTACCCATGACCAGCCAGACCGGTTTCAGCGACGTCGCCAAGGGCATGACCATCATGGCGGGCTGCATGTTCGTGTTGCCGGTCATGGATGCGATTGCCAAATATATGGCGGTCAGCGGCGGCATGTCGCCGGCGCAGGTGACCTTTTACCGCTTCTTCTTTCAGGTGGCTTGCACCCTGCCGCTACTGCTCTTGGTCTCGCCGAAAGCCCTGTTCAGCGCTAAACGCCCGTGGATGAACTGCCTGCGCGGTGTATTGCATGCCTCGGCCAGCCTGATGTTCTTTGCCGCCGTCAAATACATGCCGCTCGCCGATGTCTTTGCGATCTATTTCGTCGAGCCCTTCATGTTGACGATGATGTCGGCCCTCTTCCTCGGTGACAAAGTCGGCTGGAAGCGCTGGACGGCGATCGTCGTCGGTTTCGGCGGTGCGTTGATCGTCATTCAGCCGAGTTTTGAAATCTTTGGCTGGACCTCATTGCTGCCGGTCGCCTGCGCCTTTCTCTATACGCTTTACCTGTTCCTGAACCGCGCCATCGGCGATGCCGACAGTCCGCTGGTCATGCAGACCATGTCCGGCATTGCCGGCACGATATTCATGGGCGCGGTGCTTCTGGCCGGCGATGCGCTGGGCGACAAAGATTTCACGATGTCGCTTCCACAATCCGGCTTTGCGCTTGTCCTGCTCATCCTGCTTGGGTCGATATCCGGCTACATGCATCTGCTGATTGTCAGGGCTTTCAGGCTTGCGCCGCTGTCGCTTCTGGCGCCGTTCCAGTATTTCGAGATCATCTCGGCGACGGTTCTCGGTTATGCGCTGTTTTCGGATTTCCCGACGCCGTCAAAATGGCTCGGCATCCTCATCATCGTCGCATCCGGCCTGTTCATCATCTGGCGGGAAAGCAAGCAGGCCCAAGCCACCCCGCCGCTCGACGGGCAATGACGAGGGCTCAGGTGCCGGAGGGCAGCGGTCCCTCATCATGATGGTCCTGCGCCTCCACAAGGCTGCCAAGCAGCCACAAGGAAACCTCGGCCGCTTCACCGGCGGATTTGAAGCGGTATGAGCCGCTATATTTCGGCATGTCAAAGAAGGTGACGACAAAACCGTCGCCGCTTTCCAGGCTCTCGACCCTGATCCGCTCGGGGTCGATCATCACGCAGACATAGTGCGATCCCATATTGCGCATGAAGCCGGCCTTGTTGTCGTGCAGCCGCACGAAGGCCGCACCGCCATCCACCGTCATATGCAGGCTTCGGATCGCCTCATTGGGAAAGGCGCGGGCGAAATCCATGATCGCCTGCCCCACATCATGACTGTTGTCTTCATCCGTCGCCCGCGTCATGCGCCAGGCATAAACGGCAAAGACCGAAAGCAGCACGAAGACGATAATCCAAATCGCCATATTCATCGGGGACGCTCCCTCAGCACCGAAACATCACGACTCGCGAATCAAACGACGCGAACCTGATTCAGGTTCATAGAGATCGAGACTTGTGTGAAGTGTGGCTTACGAACGACGCGGCGCGGATCGAAAATCAGAATCGCTTCAGGAACGACGCCTTTGCCAGCAGCCATTGCCGGCGAAGCTGCGACAGCTGCAACTCACCGTCGAACACGCCCACGCCGGCCTTTCTGGCGGCGACGATAACCGGTCCAGACAGGGCAACAGGCAGATAGGCGGCAAAGACGGCCCTGGAAATCTTCGCGCGTCTTGCCTTTTCCAGATGATCGAGCGCATGGGCGGCAAATAGCTCAATGGCGATGCCGATGCGTTGCCTGTCGTCACCTTCGAGAAAGGTCTCACGATCAAGCCCGGCGGCCGAGAGCATGTCGGCGGGAATATAGACCTGCCCGCGACGGCGATGCAGCGGCATCAGCAGCAGAATTCCGGCCATGGCCTGCGCGACGCCCGCATGTCCGGCCGCCTCCGCACTTGCCGGAGCGTCTTCCGCCGAGAGCACGAGGCTCGCCAGCTGGATCAGGGCGGAAGCGGTCTCCCCGGCATAACCCTCAAGCGCGTTACGATCCTCGAACAGATCGTCATAGAGATCGAAGATGCGCGCCTCGATCATATTGGCCAGCACCGGACGCGGCAGGCGATATTGCTCGATAACCGTCAAAAGAGCCGCGGCAACGGGATGGGACAGACTGTCGCCATGCGCATTGCCCTCAAGCAGATCGCGCCACCATTGCATGCGCACTTCGCCGGGCAACGCCTCGCGCACGGAATCGCGGATACGGGCAATTTCGGCATTAAAAGCGTAAAGCGCCGCCAGAGAATTGCGTCTATCGGCGGGAGACAGAAGACAGGCGAGATAGCGGTCGCGATCGGTGTCGCGCAGCGTCGCGAGGCAGACGTCAAGATTTTCTGTGGGTGCCATGGTTCCCCGCGCGAAACGTCCTGTCAGCCTTCGACGGCAATCAGCGCCGCAGCTACGGCGCGCGATTCCGAAAGCATGATATTATAGGTGCGCACGGCAGCACCCGTGCTCATTGGATCGACCGAAATGCCCGCCTCCTTAAAGGCGGCGCGCAGTTCCTTCGGCAGAACACGCATGCCGTCACCCGTACCGATCAACAGCACCTCGATGTCCTGCGCTTCCGCCAGAACCTTTTCGAAATGCCCGACGGTCAATTCTTTCGCATCAACCGGCTCCCAGCCATGAATGCCGGAAGGCACGAGCAGAAGCGAGCCGCGATGCGACATGTCGGCAAAACGGAAACCGCCATTGCCATAGGCATCGATGGGCGCCCGGCCGGGAAAATGGGCCGGGCGTATTTCGATCCCGCCGGCCATCAGACGGCAGGCTTGCCGCCGATGGCGTTACCGGGCTTTTCATCCTTTTCGTCTTCCGCATCCTTGCTGTCGGGACGCAGCTTGAAGGCGATCAGCACCGGAGCGGCGATATAGAGTGAAGAGAACACGCCGATACCGACACCGAACAGCATGGCGAAGGTGAAGGACCTGATAACCTCACCGCCGAAGAGGTAGAGCGCGAGCAGCGCCAGAAGCACCGTCAGACCGGTGAGGATGGTGCGTGACAGCGTCTGGTTCAGCGACACGTCGATGACCATCGACAGCGGCATCTTTTTATATCGCCTGAGGTTTTCGCGGATACGGTCGTAGATCACCACGGTATCGTTCAGCGAATAACCGATAATCGTCAGGATCGCCGCGATACTGGTGAGGTTGAACTCTATCCCCAGGAAGACGAAAAGGCCGATGGTAAAGACCACGTCATGCACCATCGAGATGACCGCGCCGAGTGCGAACTGCCATTCGAAGCGCACCCAGATATAGATCATGATCCCCGTCATGGCGAGCAGGATGCCAATCGTGGACGTATAGGTAAGGTCACCCGACACGGCCGGACCGACGACTTCCACGCGGCGGAAATCATATTTGTCCTCAAGCTCACCGCGCACCAGGGTGATGGCGGACTGCTCGGCATTTTCGCCGCCGTCCTGCGCCTGGATACGAATGAGAACATCCTGCGGCGTACCGAAGTTCTGCGCCTGGATTTCACCCAGATTGAGCTGGTTCAGACGATCGCGAATATCAGCAAGATCCGCCTCGCCCTGCTTGGCGCGCACTTCGATCACCGAACCGCCCTGGAAGTCGATACCGAGGTTCAGACCCTTGGCCATGAAACCGCCGACGCAGGCAAGCATGATGGCGCCGGTGATCATGAACACCACGCGGCGGTAGCGCATGAACGGAATGTCGCGGCCATCGAACATGGCGGTGCGGACACCCTTCGGCAGATGTTTCGGACGGCTGCGACGAACCCAGTAGCCAAACATCCAAGCGGTCAGCGTATAGGCCGTGAAGACGGTGGTGATGATACCGACGGCCAGCGTGACCGCGAAGCCCTTGACCGGACCGGTGCCCATGTAGAACAGCACGCTCGCCACGATGAGCGTCGTCAGGTTGGCGTCGATAATGGTCGCAAAGGCGCGGGTGAAGCCGTTATCCAGCGACTGGATCAGCGGTTTGCCGCTCTTCACTTCTTCGCGTATTCGCTCATAGATCAGAACGTTGGAATCCACGGCCATGCCGATGGTCAAGACGATACCGGCAATACCCGGCAAGGTCAGTGTCGATCCGATCACACTGAGGACCGCGAGCAGCATGACGACGTTGACGATGAGAGCGATGTTCGCCAGCAGGCCGAAGAAGCCGTAGAAGACGAACATGAAGATGAGGACGCCGACGGCGCCGATGGCGCTTGCCGTGAGACCCGCCGTGATGGAGTCGTTACCAAGACTCGGGCCGACGGTGCGTTCTTCAACGACGGTCAGCGTGGCGGGAAGTGCGCCCGCACGCAAGAGAACCGCGAGGTCGTTTGCACCCTGCACCGAGAAGTTACCGGAAATCTGTCCCGAACCGCCGATGATCGGCTCGCGGATGACAGGTGCGGAAATCACCTGATTATCAAGCACGATGGCGAAAGGCTTGCCGACATTCTGCTGCGTCGCCTGCGCAAAGCGCTGCGCGCCGCGGCTGTCAAAGCGGAAGGTGACGACCGGCTCGTTGGTCTGCTGGTTGAAGCTCGCCTGCGAATCCACGAGATTGTCGCCGGAAACGAGAGCACGACGCTCCACCAGATAGGGAACCGGTGGATCGTCCTGTGAATAGAGAACTTCTGAGGTTGCGGGCGGACGGCCATTCATCGCTTCCTGCACCGGCATGGTAGTGTCGACCATGCGGAAGGACAGCTTTGCCGTCTGGTTGAGAAGCGATTTCAGGCGCTGCGGATCCTGAAGGCCCGGCACCTGAACGATGATGCGGTCGGAACCCTGACGCTGGATGAGCGGCTCGGTGGTGCCGACTTCGTCGACACGGCGGCGCACGACTTCGATCGACTGCGACACGGCCGACGACAGGCGGTAATCAACGCCTTCGTCGGTGAGATTGAGCCGCAGCAGATTGTCGCCGCCATCGCTCATCGTCACTTCGGTGATGGAACCGCCGACCAGCGTTCCGGCGGATACCGGCTGCGTCAGATCGCGAAGCGCCGTCTTGGCGGCTTCCAGCTGGGCGGGGTCGCTGATGCGAACCTGAATCTGCTGGCCGTTGCCGGCAAGCCCCGAATAGCGGATATTGGCGTCGCGAAGCTGCGTGCGCACATCGCCGACAATCGTCTCAAGCCGTTCCTTGACAATGTCGGAACGCTCGATCTTGAGCATGATGTGCGAGCCGCCCTGAAGGTCGAGACCGAGCGTTACCTTGTTGTCCTTGTACCAGGCAGGCATGCTCTCCAGCTGTTTTTCCGAAAACAGGTTAGGAGAGGCGATGAAGACGCTTGCCAGCACAAGCAGCCAGATGAAGACTGTTTTCCAACGGGAAAAATGAAGCATTTCGATCTCGGTCAGGGTTGGGGTTGCGCGGACAGCGCAACCCGTCAAAATTCGCAATCGGGCGTCCGGTTATCCGGCAGGATCAGGAAGCGGCTTCCGTCTTGACCACTTCACCCTTCACACGCACTTCGGCAATATAAGCGCGGGCAGCGCGGATTTTCACGCCTTCGGCGATTTCGACTTCGAGTTCACTGTCGTCGATGACCTTGGTCACCTTGCCAACGATGCCGCCGCCAAGAACGACCTGATCGCCACGGCGAATGCTGGTCAGCGTTTCCTGGCGCTTCTTCATCTGCGCGCGCTGCGGGCGGATGAGGAAAAAGTACCAGACGACCATAAGGGGCGCAAACAGGAAAAGCATTTCCAGGCCGGAACCGAAGGCCGATGCGCCGCCCGTTGCGTCCTGGGCAAAAGCTTGACTAATGAACATATAAAACTCCTCAACGATTACGGCACGACCTCGTATGCCGCCCCAGCTTTCAAGCCGCCGGAATATAGTGGGGAACGCCGGGATTGCAACAGATGCAAGGCCCACGCCGTACCGATTCCGGACCTCTTAACCTTTATGGGCCGGAAACGCCATGCTAGGCCGGTCGCAAAACAGAGTTTTGAACACCAGACAAGCGGAAGAAACACCATGATTCGAGAAGAAACAGCCACCCTGCTTCTTGCCGAACTGCGCCGGCTGAACGTTGCCGTGGAGCGGCTGGCCGGCCCGGCCCCCGCCGTAAACGACTGGAATGCGGCCGATTGTTTTGTCTGGTCGCCGGTCAATTCCTTCCTGCAACCGGTCCCCCGCCCCAACCGCATCGCGCTCAAACTCATTCGCGGCGTCGATCATGTGCGTGACATCCTGCATGAAAACACCTTGCGTTTCGCCGATGGTTTTCCCGCCAACAACGTGCTGCTGTGGGGCGCACGCGGCATGGGCAAGTCCTCACTGGTCAAGGCGGTTCACGAAGATGTGCGCACTGCAAGCGGCGTTCCCCTGAAACTGGTGGAAGTGCACCGTGAGGATATCCACACCCTGCCCGCTTTGCTCGACATACTGAAAATCTCGGATCAGCGCGTCATCCTGTTCTGCGACGATCTCTCCTTCGATCACGACGACACGGCCTACAAATCGCTGAAGGCGGCGCTCGATGGTGGTATCGAAGGGCGGCCGGATAATGTCCTGTTCTATGCGACCTCCAACCGCCGCCATCTGCTGCCACGACACATGATGGAAAACGAACAATCGACCGCCATCAACCCGTCGGAAGCGGTAGAGGAAAAAGTCTCTCTGTCCGATCGCTTCGGCCTGTGGCTCGGCTTCCATAAATGCGGCCAGGAAGACTATCTGACGATGATCGACAGCTATGCCGAACACTTCGATCTGGGACTGGATCGGCAAACCCTGCATCACGAAGCGCTGGAATGGGCGACCACCCGTGGCGGCCGCTCCGGCCGCGTTGCGTGGCAATATATTCAGGACGCCGCCGGCCGCTTGAGGAAATCCATCGACCGATAACGCGACAGTGACGGCTGGCGAAAGCCGGTGTCGTTACGGCCACAAAGCGTGTCGTATTTCCGAACGACAAGCCGCGCCCCGCATGGTTTGCTGCTGCCATCCGGTTCCGCTTCGAATTTCGAGGTGGAACAGTCGGAACACCGGCGAAATGCCGGTGGCTGCGGCGGGCGGTGATCGGGAGGCAGGCTGCGTCTTTTATCGACACGCAACCATTCCCCTTTCCATCCCTTCGCCGAAAAATTCCGCTCGAACCGGACACCGGTTCAGGCGCGTATTTCGACGATATCCTGTCCGCGGAGGAGCGGGCCGGCATTGGCTTTCAACCCGAGGAGGAGATGGATATGAGCAGGAACAGAGGCGTCGTTTACCTGAAGCCCGGACAGGTCGAGGTCCGCGACATCGACGACCCCAAGCTTGAGGCGCCGGATGGCCGCCGTATCGAACACGGCGTTATTCTCAAGGTGATTTCCACCAATATCTGCGGCTCCGACCAGCACATGGTGCGCGGCCGCACCACGGCCATGCCGGGCCTCGTCCTTGGCCACGAAATCACCGGCGAAGTCATCGAAAAGGGCGTCGATGTCGAGATGCTCGAAATCGGCGACATCGTCTCGGTGCCGTTCAACGTTGCCTGCGGCCGTTGCCGTTGCTGCAAGTCGCAGGATACCGGCGTCTGCCTGACGGTGAACCCGTCACGCGCCGGCGGCGCTTACGGTTACGTCGACATGGGCGGCTGGATCGGTGGACAGG
Organism: Agrobacterium sp. SUL3; assembly: GCF_001263295.1. Taxonomy (NCBI): domain Bacteria; kingdom Pseudomonadati; phylum Pseudomonadota; class Alphaproteobacteria; order Hyphomicrobiales; family Rhizobiaceae; genus Agrobacterium; species Agrobacterium sp. SUL3. The sequence continues at coordinate 62,079 of NZ_KQ414500.1, read as the reverse complement.
CGCGTTATGTCACCATCCCCTATGCCGACTTCAACCTCCTGAAATTCCCCGATCGCGACAAGGCGATGTCGAAGATCCGCGACCTCACCATGCTGTCTGACATCCTGCCGACCGGCTTCCACGGCGCCGTCAAGGCGGGCGTCGGTGTCGGCTCCACGGTCTATGTCGCGGGTGCCGGCCCGGTCGGTCTTGCCGCTGCCGCCTCCGCCCGCATTCTCGGTGCGGCCGTCGTCATGGTCGGTGATTTCAACAAGGATCGTCTCGCCCACGCGGCGAGAGTCGGTTTCGAGCCAGTCGATCTTTCCAAGGGTGACCGGCTGGGCGACATGATTGCCGAAATCGTCGGCACCAACGAAGTCGACAGCGCCATCGACGCCGTCGGTTTCGAGGCACGCGGCCATTCCGGCGGCGAACAGCCGGCCATCGTTCTCAACCAGATGATGGAAATCACCCGCGCCGCCGGCTCTATCGGCATCCCCGGCCTCTACGTCACCGAAGATCCCGGCGCGGTTGATAATGCAGCAAAGCAGGGCGCCCTGTCCCTGCGTTTTGGCCTCGGTTGGGCAAAGGCGCAATCCTTCCACACCGGCCAGACGCCGGTGTTGAAATATAACCGCCAGCTCATGCAGGCGATCCTGCATGACCGCCTGCCCATCGCCGACATCGTCAATGCCAAGATCATCGCGCTCGACGATGCCGTGCAGGGGTATGAAAGCTTCGACCAGGGCGCGGCAACCAAGTTCGTCCTCGACCCGCACGGCGATCTGTTGAAAGCGGCCTGACGCCTCAATCAACAGGCCAGAATGATAAACGCCCGCGACACATCCCGTCGCGGGCGTTTTTTTGCATGACCAAACATGTCTCCAGCCGGAGATATTATTCTTCGCTCTCGGCAAGCGCTTCAAGCTCGGCTGCCGCCTCAGCGGAAAGGTAAGGCCTGAAGAGGCTGGAGACCTGCTGCAGCCCCCAATCCAGCTGCTGCGGTCCGAATTCGCTGACGCCTTCCTGAAGATTGAGATAAGCCGCCCAATAGGTGGAGACGATCCACAGATTGGTCAAAACCGCGTCGCGCTCGTTCTCGGGAATAGTCACCAGACCCGCATTCTGCATGCGGCCGACAATGTCGCCAACCGCCAGTCGCATCGCAGCGCTTATGGTTCTGACCGGCTCCACCAGTGATGGTGCCAGTGCGATCAGGCCGACCAGATCGCGAAACAGAAAGCGGTAATTCCACACCAGCGAGAACCATTGCCGAAGAAAACCGGCATAGGTGGCCGCCGCCGTCTCGTCTGCCCCGTCAACGGTTGCGACCAGCATCATCGCATCGGCTTCGAACCGCGCAAATAGCGCGAGAACCAGCGATTCCTTGGTGCGGAAATGATAATAAAGATTGCCCTCGTTAATATCGACCGCAAGGGCGATTTCGGCAGTCGTCACGCGATCAGGCCCGCGCCCGTTGAACAGTTCGAGGGCGGCGTCCAGAATTCTGTCGCGCGTGCGCGCTCGCGCCGGTCGCTCTGCCTCTTTGCTCTTCATCAAAATCTTGCCCCACCATTGAAACCTAAGGCATACACCCTAAATACCAAAAATAAGGTACACACCTTAACAGCAAAATCCCATTGTTCAAACGCGAATAAGGAGCTGTCGATGATCGGAACCGGCCTTCACACCCCACCCATGGACAAGACCGGGGCAGAGCCCCTGTCAAAATTTGCCATGGCGCGTCTTGCAATCTCGCTTGTCCGCAATCCGTTAAAAGCTCTACCGCCGGATATTTTCAGCGAACCGGCGGTCTTCACTCGGCTCGGCGGCGCGATGCGCGTGCATCTCGCCGATCCCGTGCTGATCCACGAGGCTCTGGTCAAAAATGCCCACGTTCTTGGCAAGGGTGAAGATGTCCGCCGGGTGCTCGGTCCCGCACTCGGTCAGGGTCTGCTGACCGCCGATGGCGACCACTGGAAATGGCAAAGGCAATCCGTCGCGGCCGCCTTCCGGCATGAAAAGCTGCTGGAATTGCTGCCGGCCATGATCGAAACGGCGCGTCGCACGCAAGTGCGCTGGCGCTCCCCTTCGACTGGCGACATCGATATCGGCCATGAGATGATGCGCACCACCTTCGACATCATCGTCGAAACCATGATGTCCGGCGGATATGGCATCGATATTGCGCGTGTCGAACAGAGCATTACCGATTATCTGAAGCCGACAGGCTGGACCTTCGCGCTCGCCATGCTGGGCGCGCCGGAATGGCTGCCCCATCCCGGCCGGCGCAAATCCCGCGCCGCCGTCGATTATCTGCGCGCCAGCCTTGCAACGGTGATTGCCGGCCGGCGGCAAAACCCCACCGACCGAACCGATCTTGTCTCCATGCTGCTGGAAGCCAAAGACCCGGAGACCGGACGCATGATGAGCGATGAGGAAATCATCGACAATCTTCTAACCTTCATCACTGCCGGCCATGAAACGACGGCGCTCGGCCTAGCCTGGACTTTCCACCTTCTGTCGCAGAACAGAGAAATTGAAAGAAAACTTGTCGAGGAGATCGAGGCCATCACCGGCGGCGAGCCTGTCGCGGCCGAACATATCGCCAACCTCACCTACACCCGACAGGTGTTTTCGGAGGCGATGCGGCTCTACCCGCCTGCCCCGGTCATCACGCGCACGGCGCTGCAGGATTTCAGGCTCGGGGAGCACGACATTGCAGCCGGAACGGTTCTTTATGTGCCGATCTATGCCGTACACCGGCACGCCGCATTGTGGGATGAACCCGAACGCTTCGACCCGTCGCGTTTCGAGCCTGAAAAGGTCAAGGCGCGTCACCGTTATGCCTATATGCCCTTCGGCGCCGGCCCGCGCGTCTGCATCGGCAATGCCTTTGCCATGATGGAGGCCGTGGCAATCCTTGCCGTTCTTCTGCAGACCGTCCATCTCGAAAACAGAACCACTGCTGCGGCGGAACCGCTGATGCGGGTGACATTGCGGCCGCAGGACCGGCTGATGATGAAGATCACGCAGCGCTAAAACAAATCGCCCGCGGTGTGATCACCGCGGGCGACTATTATTGGTGAATATGTCACCTGAGGGTGACGATCACAGATCCACGTCGAGGATCGCCATGGAGAAGTTGTACGAGCGGTCGCCGTCTTCGTCGTCGATGTAGACGACGCCGAGAAACTCTTCGCCAAGATACACTTCGGCGGAATCGTCTTTGCGCGGACGCGCCTTGACAATCATCTTCTCGTTGAAGGTGCGCTTGAAATAGGCGTCGAGTTTTTTGATTTCGTCGGCTTTCACCACTATTCTCCTGTGCGGTTCGGGTTGGGCCGCTTTTGGCATGGGACAAAGGCCAAAGTAAAGTGAAAGCGGCGCATCATCCGTGTCTTCCACACGGACGAGCGCAATATTCACGACCTGTCAGATATCGGCCCCGATAACCTGGTCCATCAGACGCGAGGGTTCCGAACACCCTGCTTCTCCCACCACGCGCGCCGGAACACCGGCCACGGTGGTCTTCGGCGGAACCGGTTTCAGCACCACCGAACCAGCGGCGATGCGCGAGCAGCTGCCGATCTCGATATTGCCAAGAATTTTCGCGCCCGCCCCGATCATCACGCCATTGGCGATCTTCGGATGGCGGTCCGCCCCCTCCTTGCCGGTGCCGCCGAGCGTCACGCCATGCAGGATGGAAACGTTGTCGCCGATAACTGCGGTCTCACCAACCACCAGTCCGGTGGCATGATCGAGGAAGATGCCCTTGCCGATACGCGCGGCCGGATTGATATCCGTCTGGAAAATGCTCGATGAGCGGCTTTGCAGGTAAAACGCGAAATCCCGGCGGCCCTTCGCAAGCAGCCAATGCGCAAGGCGATGGGTCTGGATGGCATGGAAGCCCTTGAAATAAAGCAGCGGCTCCATGAAGCGCGTGCAGGCCGGGTCGCGATCATAAACGGCCTGGATATCGACACGCAGCACGCTGCCCCATTCCGGCCAGTCATCCAGCATGTCCTGGAAGGTCTGGCGCAGAAGCACGGCCTGCATGTCGGGATGATCGAGGAGTTCGCAGATACGATAGATCACACATTCTTCGAGAGACCGGTGATTGAGGATCGTCGAATAAAGAAAAGCGGAAAGCAGCGGGTCCTGAGCTGCGGCGCTACGCGCTTCATGCAGCAGGCTGCCCCAGATCGGATCGACGATCGCCAGCTGTTCGGGCTGACGGGCCTCGGTACGTGCGACCATGAATGGTCTCCTCGTTTGCAGTGGTCGTTCTTTATACAGAAAAAGACGTGCATTAGAAATGGGATTCGAATGACGACTTTAAAGACGGCAAAGCTTCAGTTTTTCTTCATGCAGCATGAAAAACCGTTTCTTGCCGTCCTGAGCGTCGCCGCATTTCCGCACGAAAAACCGGGCTCCGCATTTCCTGGAAATTCTCCAGATCAAAGCGAGCGGTAAAATTCCAGCACCGCCGCCTTGAACACCCGGTCTCCAACGGCCAGCATATGGTCGCGGCCGGGAATGTCGATTGCCCGCGCATGCGGCATGATCGCGGCGAGTTCCGCGCCCGATCCGGCAATATCGTCGTTCGTTCCGACCGCAATCAATGTGGGTGCATCGATCTTTACCGCCTGTTCAGGCGTAACAAGAACCCGCGACGTTTCGATACAGGCGGCAAGCGCCAGCCGGTCGCTTTTCGTCTGGTCGGCGAAAGCACGGAACATGCGGCCGCGCTCATGGGTAACGACATCAAGCGAAGGTGCGAGAAGCGCCTCGGCGATCGGATCCCAGTCGCCCACGCCTTCAACCATGCCGATGCCGAGCCCACCGAATACCAGCGAGCGGACACGCTCAGGATGGGCCATGGCAAGGAAGGCAGAAATGCGCGCACCCATGGAATAACCCATCACATGCGCTTCCGCGATGCCGAGATGATTGAGCAGCGCCACCGCGTCCCCCGCCATGACGGGCGGATAATAGGCGTCGGGATCATGCGGCTTGTCGCTTGCGCCATGGCCGCGATTGTCGATGGCGATCACCCGGTAGCCCCCTTCCCCCAGCGTCTTCAACCAGCCGGGATGCACCCAGTTGACATTGGCGCTGGAGGCAAAGCCGTGGATCAGCAAAACCGGATCACCCGCCGGATCGCCCTCATCGAAATAAGCAAGGCGCAGGCCGTCATGGGAAAAATCTGAAAATTGCGGCAGGTTGAGATTCATCAAGGACATCCTTTTTGCCGGACCATATGGCAGGAAAGCACAAGATTGAACATGTTTTCCTGACGATTTTTATGGAGATGCAATGCGTTTGAGGCTACATATCCGCAACGAAGAGCCGTTGCGCGACGACGGATTGCGGCTCGATAACGATATTGCATTTGGAGACGAACATGGCCGGGCATTCCATTCCCCACTTCCAGAACGATGGCGGACACAGCGTAATCGAGATCGGCGTCAAGGAATTCATGTGCACCGGCGCTTCCGTGCCTTACGATCACCCGCATATCTTCATCGATATGGGCGACGACAACGAGAAGGTCTGTTCCTACTGCTCCACCCTTTTCCGCTACAATCCGTCGCTGAAGGCCGAGCAGACCAACCCTCCGGGCTGCGTCTTCCATGTGAAGGCCGCCTGACCTCCACTTTTGCTGATCGGGGCGCATCATGCCCATAAAATCCGTAGCCATTGTCGGTGCCGGCATCGCCGGTCTCACCGCTGCCCTTTCTTTTGCCCGGCACGGTATCGATTGTGACATCATCGAGCAGGCAGGCGAGCTGACGGAAGTCGGCGCCGGCCTGCAACTCTCCCCCAACGCCGCCCGCATTCTCGCCGAACTCGGCGTAATGCCCGAGATCGAGGCGCGCTGGACCGAGCCGGTCAGCGTCGATCTCGCCTCCGGCAAGTCACTGGCCACGCTATTGTCGCTGCCAATGGGCGCGGTGGCCCGCACACGCTGGGGCGCACCCTATGGCGTGCTTCACCGATCGACGCTGCAAAGCGCGCTTCTGAATGCGGTAAAGGATAATCCGCTCTGCCGCCTGCATCTCGGCAAGCGCATCGAAAGCGCAACGGTCGATGTTATCGCCGCAACCACGTTCCGCGATCACGATCTGATCGTTGGTGCCGACGGCGTCTGGTCGGCGGCCCGTTTTGCCGTGCCTTCCGCGCCGACAGCCACCTTTTCCGGCAACATTGCCTGGCGTTTCACGGTCAGCGAAAACGACGTCCCACCCGCCATCAATAAAAGCGCCGTCACGGCCTATCTCGGTTCGGGCGGCCATGTCGTCGCCTATCCGCTGAAGGAAGTCGGCGGTTTCAACATCGTCGCCATCGCGCTTGGCACCGATCCCGGCGCGACATGGCGGGCAGAATCGAGCGGACGGCAGAAAGCCATGCTGCTCGAACAGTTTCGCGGCTGGAGCCCGGATTTGCTGCGGCTGCTGGAAAAGGCTGAGAACCCCACCTTTTGGCCGCTCTATCAGGCCGGCCCCGGACGCTGGCATAATGGCCGCGATACGGTACTGATCGGCGATGCGGCCCACGCCATGATGCCCTTCGCCGCACAGGGCGCCGCCATGGCGATAGAGGATGCGTTTGAACTTGCGGGAACAATGGCAGGCAGCGGCGGTGGAGCCTCCCTGCCCCTGCCGCAAGCCCTCGCCGCCTTCGAGGCTCTGCGCCTGCCGCGCATAGATAAGGCCCGCAAGCGGGCCTCTCTCAATCGTTTTGCCTATCATGCGAAAGGCCCGGTCCGAATTGCCAGGGACTTCGTATTTTCCACACGGCCCTCAGAGGCGTTCCTCAGCGATTTCGACTGGCTCTACGGCTATCACGCAAAGGGCTAAGCGTTGGGGACTGATTAGACCCCAGCCGCGGCTGCGAATCCGACTTCTAGGTCGTTTTTCAGATCGGCTATGTCTTCAAGCCCGATCTGCAGGCGGATGACCGGCCCCTCCGACGGCCCCTTCGCAATAGTCCTGTCGATGAGCGACACCGAAACCGCAAGCGATTCGTACCCGCCCCAGGAATAGCCAAGCCCGAAGAAGGTCAAGGCATCGAGGAAGGCGGCTGCCGCCTGCTTGTATTTGCCCTCTTCCGCCTTCAAGACGAAGGAGAAGACGCCGCTCGCGCCCTTGAAATCGCGCTTCCACATTTCATGCCCGGCAAAGCTCGGCAAGGCCGGATGCAGAACACGCACGACGTCGTCACGGCTTTCCAGCCATTGGGCGATATCGAGTGCGCTCTTCTGATGGTGCTCCAGCCTGATGCCCATGGTGCGCATGCCACGCAGGATCTGGTAGGCGTCATCGGAGGTGACGCAGATGCCGAGATTGGTGTTTGCCTGGTAAAGCGCCTTCCAGTGCTTTTCATTGGCCGAGACGAAGCCCATCAGTACATCGGAATGACCCGAGGGATATTTGGTGGCGGCGTGAATGGAAATATCGACACCGAAATCAAGCGGCTTGAAATAAAGCGGTGTCGCCCAGGTATTGTCCATCGTGACCACGCAGTCATGCCTGTGAGCGATCTCCGTGATCACCCGGACATCCTGAATCTCGAAGGTATTGGAACCCGGAGCTTCCAGATGCACGAGTTTCGTATTCGGCCGGATCAGCGCCTCGATGCCAGCCCCGATTGCGGGATCGTAATATTCGATCTCCACACCGAGCTTCTTCAGCATCGTGTTGCAGAAGCGGCGTGTGGGGAAATAAACCGAATCGACGACAAGCGCGTGATCGCCCGCACCGAGATAGGCAAGGAACGGCACGGTGATCGCCGCAAGGCCCGACGGCACGAGGATAGTTCCGAACGAACCTTCCAGCTCGTTGACGAGATTGCACAGCGCGTCCGTCGTCGGCGTGCCGTGTGTGCCGTAGGTGTATTTCTGGTTTTCAGTCGAAAGCGTTTCCGCGTCGGGAAAAAGCACGGTCGAGCCGCGTACGATGGGCGGATTGACGAAACCGAAACAGTCCGCGGGATCATTGCCGCCATGGGTCAGGCGCGTATTCACACCTGCGGCGGAAAGCAGGTCATTTGTCTTGGTCATTTCAGATCAGCTTTCGAAGAATATTGACGCGTGCGACAATGCTGAGAGCCAGAGGCAAGGTCAAGCCCCGTAAGGTCACGCGGGATGGGTCGATTGATCCATCGTGAAACAGAATACAAGAAGTATACAAAAATCGTGCAAGTGCAAATTTCCGCAAAAATATGCTTATATTTTCACCCTTTGCACACTTCACGACCAAAATTCCGAAAATTCCGTTTTATAGGCACAATTATCGTCGGCATGTCTTGACCCCGCTGCCAATTGCGATTGTGATAGAAAAAGCGGATCGAAAAGATCTCGCTGAGGGGGGAGCTGGGGTAAAACAAACATGCCGGTCCCCTTGCTATTGACGATAACAAACAAAGGTTGGGAAAAATGAAAAAGGCAATTCTGTCAGCCGCTATCGGCGCAGCAGTTTTGGGAGGAGCCTCGGTCGCTTCAGCTGCGACGCTTCAGGACGTGAAGGGAAAAGGTTTCGTCACCTGCGGCGTAAGCGCCGGCATTCCGGGATTTTCCAATCCCGATGACAAGGGCGAATGGTCCGGCATCGACGTGGACTATTGCCGTGGTATTGCCACAGCGGTTTTCGGTGACCCTTCCAAGGCGAAGTTTGTCGCTCTTTCGAGCAAGGACCGCTTTCCGGCTCTCCAGTCCGGCGAAGTCGACGTTCTGACCCGTAACACCACCTGGACGATCAGCCGCGACACCTCTCTCGGCTTCAACTTCCGTACCGTCAACTATTATGACGGCCAGGGCTTCATCGCCAAGAAGGGCCTCAACGTGAAGTCCGCGCTTGAGCTTTCCGGCGCCGCCGTCTGCGTTCAGACCGGCACGACCACCGAGCTCAATCTCGCCGACTATTTCAAGACCAACAATCTGCAATACAACCCGGTCGTTTTCGAAAAGGAAGCCGACGCAACCTCTGCCTATGATTCCGGCCGTTGCGACGTCTACACCACCGACCAGTCCGGTCTCTATGCTATCCGCCTGAAGCTGAAGAACCCGGAAGACAACATCGTTCTTCCGGAAGTCATCTCCAAGGAGCCGCTCGGACCGGCCGTTCGTCAGGGTGACGACCAGTGGTTCGACATCGTGACCTGGGTTCACTACGCCATGGTCAATGCAGAAGAACTGGGCATCACATCCAAGAACGTCGATGAGCAGAAGTCCAGCGCCAATCCGGATATCAAGCGTCTGCTCGGCACCGAAGAAGGCACCAAGATCGGTACCGACCTCGGCGTAACCAACGACTGGGCCTACAACATCGTCAAGCTGGTGGGTAACTACGGCGAAGTCTTCGACCGCAACGTCGGTGCCGGCTCGCCGCTGAAGATCGAGCGTGGCCAGAACGCGCTGTGGACCAAGGGCGGCCTGCAATACGCACCGCCGGTCCGTTGATCGACCCCATCATCGGCTAGATCATGACAGGAGGCTGGGCAACGCCCGGCCTCCATTTTAAAATTATATAAATAAGCTCGCAAAGAGCATATAAAAGGGAAAGGTGCCTATGGCAGGCAACGCGGTCAGTTCGCAACGATCGCGCGCGCAAAGCGCGTCGTCACTTATCAACGATCCACGCATACGCGGAATTTTCTATCAGGTTGTGACAGTCGTCATCCTGACCGCCTTCGTCTGGATCATCGTGACGAATACGATCACCAATCTTCAACGGTCCAACATTTCATCCGGCTTCGGCTTCCTCAACGGAAGAGCCGGCTTCGATATCGGCCAGTCGCTGATCGCTTATACCAGCGACGCGACCTATGGCCGGGCGCTGCTCGTTGGCATTCTCAACACGATCCAGGTTGCATTTTTTGGCATCATCGCCGCCTCGATCATCGGTTTCATCGTCGGCATCGCCCGGCTTTCCAGCAACTGGCTGATTTCGAAGCTCGCGCAGGCCTATGTGGAAATCTTCCGCAACATCCCGCCGCTGCTCGTTATCTTCTTCTGGTACAAGGGCGTCATCTCCGTTCTGCCGCAGGCGCGCGATTCACTGGAGCTGCCGCTTGGAAGCTATCTCAACAATCGCGGCTTCTTCTTTCCCAAGCCGCTCTGGGGAGAAGGCACCTGGCTGATACCACTCGCCTTTCTGGTGGCAATCGTCATCAGCTTTTTCGTTTATCGCTGGGCAAAGGCGAGACAGGAACAAACCGGCCAGCAATTCCGCACCGGCATCACCGCCACACTTCTCATCATCGGCCTTCCGGCCGCGACATTTCTGGCGCTCGGTTCACCGCTGACATTCGACTTCCCGATTGCCGGGCGGTTCAACCTGTCGGGCGGCGCGGTCGTTGCACCTGAATTCATGTCGCTGTTCCTGGCGCTTTCCTTCTACACCGCCTCCTTCATCGCCGAAATCGTTCGCGGCGGCATCAAGGCCGTGGCGAAGGGCCAGACGGAAGCTGCGGAAGCACTGGGGCTGCGTTCCAGCACGACGACACGTCTGATCATCGTGCCGCAGGCAATGCGTATCATCATCCCGCCGCTGACGAGCCAGTATCTCAACCTGACGAAGAACTCCTCGCTTGCGGTCGCGGTCGGCTTTGCCGACATCGTCTCCGTCGGCGGCACGATCCTCAACCAGACGGGTCAGGCAGTCGAAGTCGTCGCGATCTGGCTGGTCATCTATCTCTCGCTGTCCCTGCTCACGGCCGTGGTCATGAACTGGTTCAACGCGAAAATGGCGCTGGTGGAGAGATAATCGATGACATTAAGCAATCACGCTTTTGTGCGACAGACCATCGAGGACGCCAGACCCGCTCCTTCGAGCGCCGTCGGCTTCGGTCATTGGCTGCGCACCAAACTTTTCGCCACACCGAAGGACACCGTCCTTACGGTTCTCGCCCTCGCCTTTCTGGCCTACCTTCTGCCACCGGTGGTGAAGTGGCTGTTCATCGATGCCGTGTGGACCGGCAGCGATCGTATCGCCTGCCTTACCGCTTCTCAGGGCGGCGCGCTTCCGGACGGTCAGTCCGGGGCATGCTGGGCTTTCGTATCGGCCAAGCTCGGACAGTTCATCTTTGGCCGTTATCCGCTTGACGAGCGCTGGCGTCCCATCCTCGTGATGGTGACGTTCGCCATCCTGCTGGTGCCGATGCTCATCCCGAAAGCGCCGTTCAAGCGCCTCAATGCGCTGGTGCTTTTCATCATCCTGCCCTTCATTGCGTTTTTCCTGCTCATCGGCGGCGTCTTCGGCCTGCCGAAGGTGGAAACGCAGCTGTGGGGCGGCCTGATGGTAACGCTCATCCTGTCATTCTTCGGAATAACGGTATCCCTGCCCTTCGGCATTCTTCTGGCGCTCGGCCGCCGGTCGAACCTGCCGGTCATCAAGATGCTCTGCGTGCTCTTCATCGAAGTCATCAGAGGCATTCCGCTGATCACCGTGCTGTTCTTCGCCAGCATCATGCTGCCGCTGTTCCTGCCCGATGGCTGGACCTTCGACAAGTTCCTGCGCGCGCTGGTCGGTGTCTCGCTGTTCTCCTCGGCCTATATGGCGGAGGTGATCCGCGGCGGCCTGCAGGCCATTCCGAAGGGGCAATATGAAGGGGCGGATTCGCTCGGCCTGAACTACTGGCAGAAAACGAGACTGATCGTGCTGCCGCAGGCGCTGAAGCTGGTCATTCCCGGCATCGTCAACACCTTCATCGGGCTTTTCAAGGACACGTCACTGGTCTCGATCATCGGCATGTTCGACCTGCTCGGCATTGTCACACTCAACCAATCGGATGCGAACTGGGCGACACCCGTCACCGCCATGACTGGATATATTTTCGCAGGCTTCGTATTCTGGATATTCTGCTTCGGCATGTCGCGTTATTCGCTGTTCATGGAACGGCACCTCGACACCGGGCATAAACGATAAGGGACGCTCAAATGGCAGAAAACCAAGCAAAAAAACTGGCCGTCTCGACAACGGACGTGGCAATCGAAATCACCGGCATGAACAAGTGGTATGGCGATTTCCACGTATTGCGCGACATCAACCTGAAAGTGATGAAGGGCGAGCGCATCGTCATCGCCGGCCCTTCGGGATCGGGCAAATCGACCATGATCCGCTGCATCAACCGGCTGGAAGAACACCAGTCGGGCTCGATCCAGGTTGATGGCATCGAACTGACCAACGACCTGAAGAAGATCGATGAAGTCCGTCGCGAAGTTGGCATGGTGTTCCAGCACTTCAACCTCTTCCCGCACCTCACCATCCTCGAAAACTGCACGCTGGCGCCGATCTGGGTTCGCAAGATGCCCAAGAAGGAAGCGGAAGAAGTGGCGATGCACTATCTGAAGCGCGTCAAGATCCCCGAGCAGGCCCACAAATACCCGGGCCAGCTTTCCGGCGGCCAGCAGCAGCGTGTGGCGATTGCCCGCTCGCTGTGCATGAAGCCGAAGATCATGCTGTTCGATGAGCCAACCTCTGCGCTCGACCCGGAAATGGTGAAAGAAGTGCTCGACACCATGGTCGGCCTTGCCGAAGACGGCATGACCATGCTGTGCGTAACTCACGAAATGGGTTTCGCCCGCCAGGTCGCCAACCGCGTCATCTTCATGGATCAGGGCCAGATCGTCGAACAGAATTCGCCGGCCGAGTTCTTCGACAATCCGCAGCACGAACGTACACGCCTGTTCCTCAGCCAGATCCTGCACTGAGACTGCAATCAGCAACGCATTATCCAACGGGGCCGTTTCGGCCCCGTTTTTTGTTGCAGGGACAATGCGCCACACACCCGTCATCCTCACCCTTGAGGCGAAGATTCATGGGCGGCCGAAGAGTGGATTCTCGCCTCAAGGGCGAGGATGACGGTAAAGGTGTTCTACCTTATGACTTCGTCACGGTTCGATTCCAGTCCAGCCAACAACCGCGCTGAATCGTCATCTCGCGGCCTGCCTCCCGAGCGAAAGGCCTCGAAAGCAGCAATACTCAGACGCTTTAACCATTTGTTACGAAACAAGAATCCTTGCTTTCCAAGCTTTCTGGCGGCCATTGTCATTTTTTTGTCAAATCATGCATTTTTCCGCTTGCAGACCTTCGGGAGCCTGACTATAAGGGCGCCACACCACAAGCGCACGCGCCCTTCGTCTATCGGTTAGGACGTCAGATTTTCATTCTGAAAAGAGGGGTTCGACTCCCCTAGGGCGTGCCACTTGCCTTCGTGTTATCCCCCATCAAAAATACACAGATACTCTTCACGCCTACGAATTCGTCGCAGGCGATAGTTGCGTCGGAACCGATTCCCGATCGGCACGTTAGAATGCTGTCCCCCCCCGATGGAAGGCAAGCCGGAGGAAACGCCAGCGGGCAGATCGACCGGCTTGCCTTTCCCCCTCTATCCGCTGACAGAGCCTTTCCGATACCGCCGGCAGGGATGCCAGCTAAGGGATAAAAACGGCGTCTCCGACCTCCGTCGAGGCAAATTGGCATTGCTCACGCCAAGTGATAGGGGCGATATTTCAAGGCTTTGGCCAGATCACCCGCAGTTTTCCACAGGCCTGCGGACTTCCTCAAAAAATCTCGTCTCGAAGCGAAAAAAATCGATTTTTCCGCTTGCGGACCAACGGGAGCCTGACTATAAGGGCGCCACACCACAAGCGCACGCGCCCTTCGTCTATCGGTTAGGACGTCAGATTTTCATTCTGAAAAGAGGGGTTCGACTCCCCTAGGGCGTGCCACTTGCTTCTCCTTGAAAATCAGCACTCTGCATAAAAAACTTCACGTAACGCGTGAATGCGATGATGATTGCCGTTTGCGGCTCGTTCATCAGCTGTCCCCGAAAATTCAAAAAGATCGGCAGCGCCGTCAGGGTGCGAAAGCCGCGTCCAGAACGCGCAGCTGCACACGCCTCTGGCCCTGCCAGAGATCGGCACCCACGGTGCCTGCAACATGGATGGACCTGCCACGCGCATTGAGCAGCATCTGCCCCAGAGGGGCTTCTGCGGCGCGGAATGCGATGCCCTCCAGCCGCGAGCCGTCCATGGCCTCGAGCGTGATTTTGACATGGGCGGTGCCGACGAGGCGCACGTCGCGCAGGCGATGGGCCGGAACGGCAAAAATCGGCTGTGAATGACCCGATCCATAAGGACCCGCCTGCTCCAGCTGGTCGACAAGCTGCAACGTCGCGCCGGACGCACCGATGGCGCCGTCGATCTTCAGCACGCTGCTTTCCACCAGTTCGCTCACCGTCTTGACGGCCGCTTCTTCAAAGAACGTCCTGAGTTTGCCGAGATTGGCGCGCTCCACCGTCAGCCCGGCCGCCATGGCATGGCCGCCGCCCTTGACCAGCAATCCCGCCTCCACGGCGGCGCGCACCATGCGGCCCATATCGAAACCATTGATCGAACGGCCCGAACCGGTACCCTTGCCGGAGGGATCGAAAGCAATCGCAAAGGCCGGACGACGGAAGCGATCCTTCAGCCGCGATGCAAGCAGGCCGACAATACCGGGATGCCAGTTTTCCCGGGCGGTGACGATGACGCCGGCGCCGGAACCGTCACCATATTCGAACAGCGCCTCCGCCTCGGCTTCCGCCAGCATCACCGCTTCCATCGCCTGCCGCTCGCGGTTCAGCTCATCCAGCCGCTCCGCAATCACTTCCGCCTGCGAAGTATCCTCAATGGTCAGCAGACGGCTGCCGAGTGCGGCATCGCCGATACGGCCGCCGGCATTGATGCGCGGCCCGATCAGGAAACCGAAATGATAGGGTGTGACCGGCCCGCCAAGCCCCGCCTTCTTGAACAGGGCGGCAAGCCCGGCATTGTTCATATGGCGCGCGGCAATCAACCCCTTCACCACATAGGCGCGGTTCAGCCCCTTCAGCGGCACCACATCGCATACCGTCGCAAGTGCGACGATATCGAGCAGCGACAGCAGATCGAGCGTGAAGGCCTGCCTGTTGCGTCGGTCCTTCAGCAGCCGCAGCGTGGCGACCAGCACGAGAAACACCACGCCGGCGGCGCAGAGATGCCCCTGCCCCGACAGATCGTCCTCGCGGTTGGGATTGACCAGCGCGACAGCCGGCGGCAGTTCCGAACCCACCTGATGGTGATCGATGACGACAACATCGGTTCCCGCATCCTTGGCGGCCTGCAGCGATTCATGGCTGGTTGAGCCGCAATCGACCGTCACGATCAAGGTCGCACCATTGGCGGCAAGCTGCTGCATCGCTGCCGGGTTCGGCCCGTAACCTTCGAAAATACGGTCAGGAATATAGATCTCCGGCGTCAGCCCGAAATGCGCGAAGAACCGGTACATCAAGGCGGAAGAGGCAGCCCCGTCGACATCGTAGTCGCCGAAGATCGCCACCTTCTCGCCGGTCTCGATGGCGCGCACCAGCCGCTCGGCCGCTTTCTCGCAATCGGTCAGCACATGTGGATCGGGCATCAGCGAACGGATGGTCGGATCGAGAAAAGCAAGCGCATCATCCACGCCTACTCCGCGCCCGGCCAGCACGCGGGCAATCAGCTCGGGAATGGCATGGATCTGGGACATGGCCAGCGCGCGGTTCTGTCCGGCCTGATCCAGCCGTGATACCCAGCGCTGCTCTGTCGCCGACCGCTCCACGCTCAAAAATGCGCGTGCCACGGTGTCGGCCGGCTCCATTATTGCCATCCTGTCCATTCGTCCTGTCATGCGCATATATCGGCGCTTTAATGCTTAGAACGGGCTAAATGGCGATGGCGCGTTTTTCAAGCAAAAACGCTTGTTCCGGCTTTCACACTGCAAATATCGAGAAAAACGGGCTGACGATCGATACCGCACCGACCAGCAGCAGCAGCGAGAACACGGCAAGCGAACACCAGTTGCGCTCGTGTTCGGCCATATCGAATTCCATGCTGCGAATATTGTCGTTGGCAGTGTGAGGCCGTGCCCGATGATGGGCAACCGGAACGTCTGCACGCTTATTGTCCTTGAACAGGATGATCGATGTCACGGCCACGCCTCCCTCGCTTGGTGAACAGGATTAACCATAGGGCCGAATCGTGTCGCATTCCAGCGGTTCCGCAGCCGTTTTCTAAAATTTTATGACGGCTGAAAGCCGGTGTTTCGGGGGCGTTTTTTACACCCTTACCAAGGCCTCCCCCATGACAAAAAAAGACCGCGCTTCCATGTGGAGGCGCGGTCCTCAACGTCAGAAAAATCGTGAAGCGCTTCAGGTCCGCTCGATGCGGATGACCTGCGGCTCGCTGACGAGATATTTCTCGTTCTTGATCGCCTTCACCGCCTTGCGGATCGCATCTTCCATCGTCGCATGGGTGACGAGGATGATGGTCTGCGGCGCGCCTTCCACATGCACGCGCTGGCGCTGCACGATGGATTCCAGCGAGATGTTATTGTCAGCCATGCGGGTGGCGATTGAGGCAAAAACGCCGGCCTGATCCTTCACCGTCAGGCGGATGAAATAACCGCCTTCGTGGCTCTTCATCTTGGCGCGGCGATAATCAGCCAGCGATTTTGCCGGACGGCCGAGAACCGGCACCTGCTGGGCGCCGGGGCGGCTCTTGGCGATATCGGCGATGTCGCCGAGTACGGCGGACGCCGTGGCGTTGCCGCCGGCACCCGGACCGACCATCAGCAGCTCACCGAGAATATCGGATTCGATCGCCACCGCATTGGTGACGCCATCGACCTGCGCGATGACGGAATCGAGCGGCACCATGGTCGGATGCACGCGCTGTTCGATACCGGATTCAGTCACCTGCGCCACGCCGAGAAGCTTGATGCGATAACCGAGTTCGGCAGCCGCCTGAATATCCTCGCTGGAGATATTGGTGATGCCTTCGAGATAGATGTCGTCAGCCGAAATCTTGTTGCCGAAGGCAAGCGTCGTCAGGATTGCCAGCTTGTGGGCGGTGTCGTTGCCCTCGATATCGAAAGCCGGATCGGCTTCGGCGTAACCGAGCCGCTGTGCTTCCTTCAGACAGGCCTCAAAGGACAGCCCTTCCTTCTCCATCTTGGTGAGGATGTAATTGCAGGTGCCGTTCATGATGCCGTAGATGCGCGACACATGGTTGCCGGTGAGAGACTCACGCAGCGCCTTGATGACGGGAATACCGCCAGCCACGGCCGCTTCGAAATTGAGAAGCGCGCCCTTGTCTTCGGCAATGGTCGCGAGTTCCACGCCATGCTTGGCCAGCAGCGCCTTGTTGGCTGTCACCACATGGAGACCGCGTGCAAGTGCGGCTCGCACCGCATTTTCAGCCTGACCGGAAGCGCCACCGACAAGTTCGACGAAGACGTCGATCTCGGCTTCGCTCGCCAGCTGCTCCGGCGTATCGAACCAGGTAATACCCTTGAGATCGATGCCGCGGTCGCGCGAACGGTCGCGTGCGCTCACCGCAATAATCTCAATCGCGCGTCCGCAGGTAATCGCAAGTTCGTTGCTTCTCTGCTGGAGGATGCGCACGAGCGAAGCGCCGACAGTGCCGAGCCCCGCTATGCCGATTCTCAATGAATCTGCCATGGGTATGTTCCTGATTTGCTGATGATGGTGGCGGCCGAGGCCCGGCCGCCTTCGGTTGCCCTTATCTGTGGGCGTTAAGCGAAACGACATTGTGCATCGTTTCGTCTGCGCTCGACAGGAAGCGCTTCAGATTGCGCGCTGCCTGACGAATTCGATGCTCGTTTTCCACGAGCGCGAGGCGGACGTAATCATCGCCCATCTCGCCAAAGCCGATGCCGGGAGCAACGGCGATATCAGCCTTCTCGACCAGAAGCTTGGAGAATTCCAGGCTGCCGAGATGGCGGAACTTTTCTGGGATTTTCGCCCAGGCGAACATCGTCGCCGCCGGCGGCGGAACCTCGAAGCCCGCCTTGCCGAACGTATCGACCATGACGTCACGGCGGCGGCGATAGACGCTGCGCACTTCGGCGATGTCGGAACCGTCGCCGTTAAGAGCATGGGTGGCAGCAACCTGGATCGGCGTGAAGGCGCCGTAATCAAGGTAGGACTTCACGCGGGTCAGCGCCGCGATCAGCCGCTCATTGCCGACGGCAAAGCCCATGCGCCAGCCGGGCATGGAGAAGGTCTTCGACATGGAGGTGAATTCCACCGCAACGTCGATTGCACCGGGAACCTCGAGAACCGAAGGCGGCGGATTGTTGTCGTCGAAATAGATTTCCGAATAAGCAAGGTCGGAGAGCACGATGATCTCGTGCTTCTTCGCAAACGCGATGACGTCCTTGTAAAAATCCAGCGAAGCCACATGCGCCGTCGGGTTCGACGGGTAGTTGATGATCAGCGCCAGCGGCTTCGGGATGGAATGGCGCACGGCGCGCTCCAGTGGCCCGAAGAAGCTCTCATCCGGCTCGACATTCATCGAGCGGATAACACCGCCCGCCATCAGGAAGCCGAAGGCATGGATCGGATAGGTCGGGTTCGGACACAGGATCACGTCACCAGGGGCTGTGATGGCCTGCGCCATATTGGCGAAGCCTTCCTTGGAGCCGAGGGTCGCGACGACCTGGGTATCGGGGTTCAGCTTCACGCCGAAACGGCGGGCATAATAGGCGGCCTGCGCGCGGCGAAGGCCGGGAATGCCCTTTGACGAGGAATAACGATGGGTGCGGGGGTCCTGAACGACTTCGCAAAGCTTGTCGACGATCGCCTTGGGGGTCGGAAGGTCGGGATTGCCCATGCCGAGATCGATGATATCGGCCCCGGCCGCTCGCGCGCTCGCTTTCAAACGGTTGACCTGTTCGAAGACGTATTGCGGCAGACGCCGGACCTTGTGAAACTCTTCCATCACTTTCCTCATGGGAATGGACCGGTTCTGCCGGCCCATAACGAAGGTTCGTTTTTTGTTTTTAAACGCCGCCGACACGAACCGACCCGGCAGGCGTTATTCATTGTAGCGCAAAGCACGGGAAAACCTACAAGGCTTTTCTCGGCCCACACGCCATCGCGATCATCCACCTGTGCTTCGGGCACAGCCTTTTCGGCCCCTTTGGCAAGGTGGATCGCGCAATAGGATCAAGGAACTTGCATAACGCCAGATTCTTGGAAAATGCAAGGCAAGCCATGCTCAAGAACGGCCATTCCTGTCGTTCAGCCGCGCTCCCCCGTTACAATTGCCGCGCGGATGACCGAAAGCACGCGCTCCGGCTTGATATCCGTGCAGACAAGCTGGCTTGGATGCCCGTCCCAGTCACCTGGCGGGAAGGCGCGGCCATCCGGCTTCTGGATGGTCTGGCCATCGGCAAGCCCACCGCAGACGACGCGCACCGGGCCGCTACGGGTCTCAAACAGATCAGGTGCGACGAGGTAGACGCAGGCGCAGCTGTCATGCACCACCATGCCGTCGCCGGTGCGGGTCTTGTAGAAATCGATGTAGAATTGCGACAGGTCGGACAGCAGCTGCACCGGCTTGCCGCCAGCCTTGGCCATCTCAGCCATGAAGGCGCTTGTCATCACCGTTTTCGTCGTCACGTCAAGACCGACGACGACCACGCGCCAGGGCGCGGTAAAGACAAGATCGGCCGCTTCCGGATCGCCATGAATATTGGCCTCGGCCGCTGGCGACACATTGCCGTTCATGTCGAAGGCGCCGCCCATGACGATGACTTCCTTCACCAGCGCCGCAAAATCCGGCTCCTCGCGCAGCGCCAGCGCCAGATTGGTCATGCGACCGACGGCGATCAGCGTCACCTCACCCGGATTGGCCTTCACCGTCTCGATGATGAAACGATGCGCCGGACGCGGATCGAGCGGCAGATCGACGGTCTCAGGAATGTCGATATCGCCGAGGCCATTTTCGCCATGGATGAAGGTCGGCCAGTGGCCTTCCTTGCGGGCGGGATCGAAGGTTACGCCAGCGCCTTTCGCAACCGGCGCTGTCATCTGCCATTCGCGCTTCAGGAACAGCGCATTGCGGGTGGTGATATCGATGGGCGCATTGCCGAAAACCGTGGTGACGCCGATCAGATCGATATCGGGATGGCGATGCAGGAACAGAAGCGCCATTGCGTCATCTACACCGGGATCCGTATCGAATATCACTTTATGCATAATGCCCTCATCCATATGTCTCAAGCGCCACCCGTTCTTCCGGCGACGCCACGGAAACATAGCGATAAGCGGCAGTACCGCAATCCCCCCAGGGGCAGCGGATCAGCGAGAAAAATATTGCGCGGCGTTGCTTTCGGTGAAAGAAGAGGCCCTCTCCCTTCCGCCTGCCCGGACATCCCAAGTGCAAGACATCGCCCTCAACGTTTTCGTCGTTCTTTTCTGCGTCGCCATCTTTGCCGGATTTATCGATTCCATTGCCGGTGGCGGTGGGCTCATCACGATTCCGGCCATGCTGATCATGGGTATTGCGCCGCTCGACACGCTTGGCACCAACAAGCTGCAGGCGCAGTTCGGCTCGGCCTCCGCCACTCTCGCTTACGCCAGAGGCGGCCACGTCAATCTGCGGGAACAATTGCCGATGGCCATCATGGCCATGCTCGGCGGCGGACTCGGTGCTGTCGCCGCCGCCTTCGTGCCATCGGGCGTGCTGCGCACCATTATGCCGTTCCTGCTGATTGCGATCGCGCTTTATTTCGCCTTCAAGCCACAGCTCAGCGATATCGACAGCCATCGCCGCATCACCCCCTTCGTCTTCGGCCTTACGGTCGCGCCGCTGGTGGGTTTTTATGACGGAGTTTTCGGTCCCGGCGCGGGTTCGTTTTACATGCTGGCCTTCGTGGCGCTTGCCGGCTTCGGCATGCTGAAGGCAACCGCCCATACCAAACTTCTGAACCTCGGCTCGAATTTCGGCGGTTTCATCGTCTTCGCCATCGGCGGCGCGGTTCTGTGGAAACTGGGGCTCGCCATGGGGCTCGGCCAATTCGTCGGCGCGCAGATCGGCTCACGTTTCGCCATGAAAAACGGCGCGAAGATCATCCGCCCGCTTCTGGTTCTTTCGTGTCTGGCAATGGCGACGAAGCTGCTTGTCGATGCTTCGTCCGCCTGGTCCATCGCCACGGTCTGGGAAACCATTTTCCCGAAATAAGTGAGAGGCAAAGCGCCTTCGCTCATTCAGGCAATCAACGGGAGTGGGGCTCTTTGCGTCAGCCGGTGGCGCGACGTCTGCGATCGGCGATTTCCCTGATCACCACCATGGCGCCGATAAGCTTGTAGGCGGAAGAATAACAGGGCGACATTTCCAGCGACTTGACGACCGTGTGGCCGTTCTGGTCTTCCGCATAGGTGTATTTCGACGTATCGCCCTTGAAGCAATTGTCGAGCTTTTCGCGCAGATGGTTCTGGAAACGGTGAACGCCGACCAGCTCGGCGATATGGCACCCCAAAAGCCCTTCCGGCGCATTGCGCTGGAATGCATCAAGCGCATTGGCGAAGGACACGCGATAACCGGGAGAAACGATAACCACCGGCTCGTCGAGGTCGTTGAGCATATCCTCATCGAGGATCAGGTGGCGGTGATGCCATTCCAGGCTATCCTCGTCCTCGTCGCCGATGACCTTTGCCTTGAGCGGCATGCCGACATACCGGTCAACCAGGGTTCGCAGAAGCTCGGAATTGCGCTGCACGCAGCCAAGGTCTTCCGCCTCGTGGTTGAGGAGGTCGATGGCGAAGCGGAACTGCTCGCGAATATCTTCCGAGCTTTCAGTCTGACGGCCGACAATACGCTCGAGAAGCTGCTCCAGTTCACGTTCCAGCACTGCGATCTTGTTGGCTTCGTTTTTGCCAACGGCAGATTGCAGTTCCGTATAACGCAGCCAGAACAGCTCTATCAAATCTTTCAACCCAACTCTCCCTGAACGGGCAAACACCCCGCTCTCAATCCGAAAGGATAGACCCTTTATCCCTGATCATAGCCTCTTTGCGCTTAAAAATGACGTAACGAAGCGCAAAAACGCCATCGGGATTGTTGTTCAAAATATCACAGCCACCGCTGTTTTTTCAATTTCGATAATCCATGAACGAAAAATGAGGTTCCACTAATATGGAAAAATGTCGAAACGCACAATTTCCCGGCCGAATTTAATATAAACCGCGGAAAATCCGGCTGCGCCGCAATCGCCTCAGATCTGGTGTTTCACGTCCCAGCGGTCGTGATACCACAGCCACTGTCCGGGATATTCGCGCACCCAGCTTTCCACCTTGTCGTTCAGCAGCTGCGCGGTTGCCTGAATATCGACATTGCCCTTTTCATCGCGCGGAATCTCGACCTTCGGCTCGATTTCCAGCCGGTAGCGATTATCCGGCAGACGCACGCAGCGGGCGGGATAAACATCGCAGTTGAACTGCCGCACCAGCTTGGCAAGCAGCGGATTGGTGCGAACCTCAAGCCCGAAGAACTTCGTCGTCAGGCCCTTGCTGAACTTCTGGTCAACGAGAACGCCGACACCGCCGCCCCTTTCCAGCTGCCGCGCCAGCGCGAAGGACGAGCCGGCATGCGACGGCACGAGATTGCCCATGCGCTCCTTGCGGAAATTGAACACCTTGTCGGCGACATACGGATTGTTTGGCGGACGAAACAGCACCGTCACGTCCAGACCGAAGGCAGAACTCGCGACAGGCAGCAGCTCGAAATTACCGCTATGGGCGGTAAAGACGATGAAGGGCCGCGGATTGTCGCGTAGCTCAAGGAATGTCGAAATGCCCTCGACCTGAATGCGCCCCGGCTCGTTCTTTTCCGGATCGAAATCAAACAGCCGATCGAGAAACACATATTCCGCCGCCAGCCGCCCCATATTGGCCCAGCTATCCATGGCGATCGCAAGCCGTTCTTCCTCGGATTTTTCCGGAAAGGCACGCGCCAGATTGTAGAGCATCAGCTTGTGGCGGCCGGTTTTCGGCCCCACGAAGCGCGCCAGCCGGTCGGCGGCGCGAATGCCCGCATCGGCCGGAAAAAGCTTCAGCAGATTGAGAAGGCCGAAGGCGAATGTCGCAATCAGCCATTGCCGGAAGTGGTCCAGTTTCAGGACGATCCGCGTGAGGAATAATTTCACGATGGTCAATCCATCCGCAGAACGATCTTGCCGAACACCTGACGCGTTTCCATACGCTCCAGCGCCCGGTCGATATCGTCGAAAGTTACTTCGGTGTCGATGACCGGGTGAACGATGCCGCGGGCCATCTTCTGCATGGCATTGGCCATGTTTTCCATGCGGCAGCCGAAGGAGCCGAGCAGCTTCAATTGCTGCTGGAACAGCATCATCAGGTTGATATCGGTGGAGACACCCGAGGTGGAGCCGCAGGTGACGAGACGGCCGCCGCGCTTCAGCGAGAACATCGAGGCGACGAAGGTGTCCTTGCCGACATGTTCAAACACCACGTCAACACCCTTCTTTTTCGTCAGCTTGCGCACGACGCCTTCGAAACGGTCGGTCCGGTAGTTGATGACGTGATCGGCGCCGAGCGCCTTGGCACGCTCGATCTTGTCGTCGGAGCCGACTGTCGTGATGACGGTGCAGCCCATCTTCTTGGCAAGCTGGATCGCCGCCGTGCCGATGCCGGAACCACCGGCATGAACGAGGATCGTTTCGCCCGGCTCAAGCTTGGCATTGTCGAACAGCATGTGCTCGACAGTGCCGAAAGTCACCGGTGCAAGTGCGGCGGCAACGGCGTCAATACCATGCGGAGCCGGCACGAGCTGGCGGGCGGGAATATTGATCTTTTCCTGCGCGAACCCGTCGAGATGGAAACCGTGCACGCCCTGAACATGTTCGCACAGATTGTCACGGCCTTCGCGGCAAGGCTTGCACAGCCCGCAGGTGCGCGCGCCATAAACCGCGACGAGCTGGCCCGGCAGCACATTCGAAACGCCCGGACCAATGGCTTCCACCACGCCGGAAGCCTCGGCACCAATGGTAAGCGGCATCTTGCGCTTGGCGAAAGCCATGCCGCGCCAGCCCCACACATCGATATGGTTGAGCGCCACGGCCTTGACGCGCAGCGTCACCTCGCCCGGACCAGGTGCATCCGGTTCGGGCAGGTCCACTTTTTCGAGCTTCCGGTCGTCCACGAGTTGAAGAGCGCGCATATTTCAGTCCTTCGCCCAAGGGCGTTTATCTGGGGGCGTTTATCTAAAGGGCTATTCCAGCAAACCTCTGTAACGGTTTTGCGGCCGGAATGCGTAATCAAAGAAGCGAGAGCGTTTCCGGATTGTTCGGGCCGGAAACGCTCCTGTTGATGGCGAAACCGGTTAAGCCGGTTCCCGCGTCATGACAAGGCTTGCATTCTGCCCGCCAAATCCGAAGGAGTTGGAAAGAACCGCGCTCACCTGAGCATCCCGCTTCACATTCGGCACCACGTCGAGGGTGATGGTCGGATCGGGATTGTTGTAGTTGATCGTCGGCGGCAATGTGCCGGTCAGCATGGTCTGCAGCGAGAACACCGCTTCCACGGCGCCTGCTGCGGTCAGGGTATGGCCGATCATCGACTTGTTGGACGACAGCGGAATACCCTTCAGGCCCTCGCCGAAGACGGCGAGCATGGAGCCATATTCCATCTTGTCGTTTTCCGGCGTCGAGGTGCCGTGGGCGTTGATGTAACCGATATCGCTTTCTGCCACACCCGCATCGGCGAGTGCCGCGCGGATCGTCGCAATCGCCGGACCGCCATCGGGCGAAGAGCGCGTGCGGTGGAAGCTGTCGGCCTTTTCACCGGCGCCCTTGATGATGCCGAGCACCTTTGCGCCGCGTGCGACGGCGGCTTCAAGCGATTCCAGCACCAGCGTTGCCGCACCTTCGGCAATCACGAAACCATCGCGATCCTTGCTGAACGGCTTGGAGGCCTTTTCCGGCGGATCGTTCTGGGTTGAAAGTGCAGACAGCAGCGAAAAGCGGATCAGTGCCTCGGCGCTGACCGAACCGTCGGTCGCAACCGTCAGCGCCCGTTCGGTGCGGCCCTGGCGGATCGCCTCGACGCCGAGCTGGATCGCAGTCGCGCCGGATGCACAGGCGGTGGAAAGCGTGACCGGCAGGCCGCGTGTGCCAAAGCGGTCGGAAAGACGCTCGGAAATCGCGCCGAAAAGGGCTGCTTCCTGGAAGGCCGGATCGGGGCGCTGGCGCAACGCCGTCATGAACCGCTCATAGGCGTCGCCAGGCTGGGCAGCCGGCGGCGAACGGTCGGCAAGCTCGAAACGTGCGCTCCATTCCGGCTCGATCGGCGGTGCTGCGAGAAACAGCGGCCCATCGAAATCACCCGATATACCGGCCTGCGCCAGAGCTTCGATGGTGGTTTCACGCGCGAAGGCATAGGAGCGCTCGACGGAGTTCGGAACCGGGATATCGATGAAATCCACCGTGCCGCTGATGCGGGTGGAAAGCCCCTCGGTCGGGAAACGGGTGATCTTGTGAATGCCCGACTTGCCAGATGTCAGCGCCGCCCAATTATCGGCAAGCCCCTGCCCGAGCGAGGTGATGATACCCATGCCGGTCACGGCGACGATCGGGCGACCGAGATGATCCTTGAAATTGGAAGTCATGGTCTATTCTCCTCAAACGTCGCGGGACAGAACGGCGACACCTTCGCCGCGCACATGGCCGACAGTGGTGACGACGGCTTCACTGGCCGCATCGCCCATCTGCTTTTCCGCAGCCGCGTCGAAGGCAGGAACCTTCGCACCGCTTTCAAGCGTCAGCGCCGCCAGAGCCAGTCCGAGCGGAAACTGCGCTTCAAGTCCATGGCCGGTGATACCGCCAAAACCGCGAATGACGGCCTGCGGCAGCGCCTTTTCGAGAATATCCTTCTCGCGCCGGGTCACCTCGTCATAACCGCTCGCACCGGAGAATACGACGGTCGCGGCGCTGTCCTTTGCAGGCGCAAGCAGCCGCTCCATACGCTTTTCCATGCGGCCGTCATCGCGGCTGCCACGATCGCCCTCGATAGCGTCGATGCGGGCATAGATGCGCGCGCCGCGCTCGCTGGCGTGCTTGCGCGATTCCAGCACGAGGAATGCGCCGAGCGAACCGGAAATCATGCCGCCGCCGTCCTGATCGCCACGCGACCACAATGGCTGCCAGCCACCCTGCGCATGCGCGCCGATCGCCTCGAACAGCAGGATCATGTCGGGACGTTCGGCCGAAAAGGCGCCGCCAACCAGCGCATGGCTCGATTCGCCGGAACGAATGCGGTGAAACGCGGTTTCGACGGCGGAGATACCTGCCGCTTCTTCGCCCATGAAGGTGCGGGAAGACCCGGTGACCTTGTGCACGATGGAGATATTGCCGGCCATCAGATTGGAAAGCTGGGCGAGAAACAGCGTCGGACGCAGCTCCGTGGTCAGCTTCTCATTGAGCAGCTTTTCGCGGTCGTTACGCTTCAGCGCTTCATCGACAATCAGCGTATCGACATTGATGTCGCGCTCACCGCCGCCGGCGGCCACGATCATGTCCATGGTGGCGCAGGCTTCGGCATTCTCCTTCAGCCCGGCATCATCGAGCGCCAAACCGGCGGCGAACACGCCGAGGCGCTGCCAGTTTTCCATCTGGCGTTGGTCGCCGCGCTTGGCAATCTGCGCGGACCAGTCAATTTCCGGCATGGGATGAACCGGATAGGGTTTGAATTTTTCGGTCTCGACAATCGTCGCCGGCGCGGCTGCTCCCGAAAGAAGCGCAACATGCGCCTGGCTGCCGACGCCGTGACAGGTCACGATGCCGACCCCTGTTATCACCACATCATTGTCAGATTTCATCGTCTGTCATCCTTTGCAGCCGGCCCCATCGGAATGGTCACGGCTATCCAACAGCGGTCGCAAACGACCGCTCCATGCGTTGCGGAATAAAGCGCGCGGTGCGGATTGGCAATGGTGAAGGCCCGTTCGGCCATCGCCAGCCCACGATTTTCATGCATCGAAACCGGGCCGACGGAAAAAACGCCCTCTTTCGAAACGGGCGGAAGCGCTTATTTCTGCGCATCCGCGGCAATGGCCGCCATCAGGCCGACTTCTTCGGCCCGCTTCTTGACGATGGGACCGAGAGGGATTTCGCTGAAGGGCATGGTGCGCAGTTTCAGCTGCGCGTCGCAGACCTTCTTGCCATCGCTGGTAATCTTCGCCTTGGTAACCGCAAAGCCAGAACCGTCATGCTCCAGCACGGCCTCGATGTCGAGAACAGCGCCCGGCTCAACGAAGGTGCGCATCTTGGCGCCATCGACCGACATCAGGAACGGCATGGATGCAAAATCGCTGAATGCCAGAACCAGCATGCCGGAGGCCTGCGCCATGGTCTCGATCAGAAGCACACCCGGAACCAGCGGCATGCCGGGAAAGTGGCCTTCGAAAACCGGGCTTTTGTCGGGAACGACGGACTGCGCCTTCAATGTGCGCGTCGTCATATCCACGGCCTCGACCTTGTCGATCATCTGAAAATATTCAAGCAACATCCGTCCGGCCCGTCTCTGGTCGGTTGCGACCCGCCCAATGAAAGGCCGGGTCCAGAAAGAGAAATGCCCGCTTGACGCGGGCATCATCATCTCAGCCCTTGGCTGCGCGCAATTCGTCGATCTTGGCGCAGAGGTTCTTCAGCACGAAGTATTCTTCGGTGGAAACCTTGCCTTCGTTGACTTCCTGCGTCCACTGCTCGAGCGGAATCTTGATGCCGAATTCCTTGTCGATGGCGAAAACGATATCCAGAAAGTCGAGGCTGTCGATGCCCAGATCGTCGATCGTGTGGCTTTCCGGCGTAATGGTTTCGCGGTCGATTTCGCTGGTTTCGGCGATAATGTCGGCAACCTTGTCGAATGTAGCTGTCACGCCCATAATCCTTATTGTCGTTCGTATGAATTATCCTGTCTGACGCACCACATAGGCAAGTCACACAAAAAAGCCAATGGTTTCGTGACGTAACTTTGAAATTTGCCGCAAAACTGTTGCCTAAACAGCAACCGAATGGCGGCCGCGTCCATTGCCGAGATAAGTGTCGAAGATTGCCGCGATATTACGCACGAAGGGCCTGCCCACCTCGGTAAGCGCAAAAATATCGGCATCCATACGCACCACGCCATCGCTGTTGCCGGCGGCAAAATGCTGTGCCTGCATCCGCACGGCATGGCTGGCCTTGCCGAAACGCTGATCGAGATCGGCGAAATCGAGCGCGAAATCGCACATCAGCCGCTCGATGACATGCGAGCGCAGATGGTCCTCTTCCGACAGTTCTATTCCCTTGACGATGGCAAGGCCGCCCTCGCCCGTCATCCGCTGATATTCCCCGGTCGCCACCATGTTCTGCACATAACCCTGCGGCAGCCGGCCGATCGAAGAAGCGCCAAGTCCGATCAGCGCATCGGCAGTATCAGTGGTATAGCCCTGGAAGTTCCGCCGCAACGCACCCGCTTCGGCCGCCTGGCACAAGGTATCGGCTGGCTTGGCGAAATGGTCGATGCCGATCGCGTTGTAACCCGCCTGTTGCAGCATCTCGCCCGCCATCGTCATCTGGCGATACCGCTCGGCAATATCCGGAAGTGCGTGTTCTGGGATCAGCGACTGGTGTTTTTTCATCCACGGAACATGGGCATAACCGAAAAGCGCCACCCGATCCGGATCGAGCGAGACGATCTGATCCACTGTCTTCTTCAGCGTCTCGCAGGTCTGGAACGGCAGACCATAGAGAATGTCGCAATTGACGGAGTGAACACCCCTCGCCCGCACCGCATCGACGACGGATTTTGTCTGTTCGAAAGACTGAATACGGTTGATGGTTTTTTGCACTTTGTCATCGAAATCCTGTACGCCGAGGCTCGCCCGCGACATGCCGACGGCGGCAAGCGCGTCGTAACGGCTGTCATCCAGATCGTTCGGGTCCATTTCCACGCTGATTTCAGGCGCCAGCCCAAAAGTGAAATGGCGCTGCAGACAGTCCATCAGACTCACCATGTCCTCAGGCTTCAGCATGGTGGGAGAACCACCGCCGAAATGCACGGCACTCACCACCGCGTCAGGTGAAACGAGCGCGCCGACCGCGGCAATTTCCTGCTTAAGTGCTTCCAGATAAACGGCAATCGGCTCGTATTTCAGCGTGTGCTTGGTGTGACAGGCACAGAACCAGCACAACCGGTCGCAATAGGGAATATGCAGGTAAAGCGATATCCGGTTCCGGTGGTTGAGCTCGCCCAGCCATTGCCGGTAGGTCGCATTATCGATTCTCTCGTGGAAATGCGGCGCGGTCGGATAGCTCGTGTAACGGGGTACGGCGCCAGAATATTTGCGAAGAAGTTCGGTATTCATCACCGGTTTTGCCTTTTATCAAGAAAATGTCGATTTCCTCTCTTTCAGTAACGGCTGCGACAGTTTGCAACTTTGACTTCAATCAAATTGCGCCTTAAGTTCTTCCTAAAGTAGACGCTGGGGCGACGGCTACGCGGCGCAAGCCTTTAAAGAGACCGTATTTGATACCCACGGTCGCAATCGTCCCGAAAAAGCCAGCATTGGAAAAGGCTTATGGACACGCTGCAGAAGACCATCCACAATTCGGAAGAGCCCGTTGTCTGTCGCTCCTGCGAGGCGCGCCACGGCGGTCTTTGCAGCACGCTGACCCCGCAGCAGCTCTGCGATCTCAACCGTTATTCCAGCCGCAAAAAGCTGGAGGCCGGCAATGAGCTGCTCGGCCAGGGGGAGCTTGTCACATCCTATGGCAACATCCTCAATGGCGTGGTGAAGCTTTCGAAAATGATGTCGGATGGCCGCCAGCAGATCGTCGGCCTGCAATTCGCACCGGATTTTCTCGGCCGCCCGTTCATGGCGGAAAGCAAGATGACGGCGGAAGCGGCAACGGATGTCGAAATCTGCCTTTTCCCACGCCGCATCGTCGACCGCATGGTCTCGGAAGTGCCTGATATGGAGCGCAAGCTGCATAACCAGTCGCTGAAGGAACTGGATGAGGCGCGCGACTGGATGCTGACGCTTGGCCGTAAATCGGCGCAGGAGAAGGTTGCCAGCTTCCTTTATATGATCGCCACCCACATCGACCCCGAAAACGACGACAAATCGGCTTTCGACCTGCCGCTCTCACGCGCCGACATCGCCGATTTTCTCGGCCTCACCATCGAAACGGTGAGCCGGCAAATGACCAAGCTGCGCAAGGAAGGCATCATCCGCATCGAGAATAACCGCCATATCACGGTGCCCGATCTCGACATTCTGAACGAAGCTGCCGGCAACGATTGATCGGCATTCGCCATTTTTCATCGACCCTGAAGCGCGGGCGTTCCAATATTGACGTGCGGCGCCCGCGCCTGAGCGGGGGCGAGCGCAAAACCGGCAAGAACCAGCAAAGCGGCGATGCATTTCATGATATTTCACCCTGTATGCCGCTTTTTCAGCGGCCTGTTTGTTATGGCTGCATCATAAGCGCCAAACAGCATCCATCCGCTTAACATCTTGGGTAAGCGGATGGTTCAAAGGCAGGGTAAAGAAGGGGTTATGATTGCCGGGCCGGCCTGACCCATGAGCGGTAAGTGCCACCATCCCAGGCTCGGCATCGCCGCTTGTTTCTTCTCCCCGCCGGGGAGAAGAAACAAGCGGCATGCGCTCGCTCCATCTCAAGCCTCATGGCGCATATGGGCCAGCTTGGTTTCAGGGCGTGTTTCGTCACTCAAGGATGTTGGCGTGGGTTCGTTATATCGCGCATGACGCGCGTGATAATCTCACTGCGAAGCAGCAGGCGTCGCAACCGGCTTCTGGTTTTCGCCGAGCGCCCGCAGTTCCGCAACCCGGCGCTTGTATTCGGCTTCCGAAATCTGGCCGTTGCGGCGTGCCGCGCCAAGGCGCGAGAGGCTGGTTTCCATGGTGGAGGCCTCATCGTCACCCATCTGGGTACCGGCCGCCGTCATGGGTGCCGAGAAGGTCGGATAGGTGCCCGTGTCCCGCTTCTGGCTCACCGCATTGTCGCTAACGGGGCGCGGACCGACAATTTCTGCCGTCGGACGGCGCATATGGGCAGGCGCCACGATCGGTTCGGGAGCCTTGCAGGCCGCGAGCCCGGTAACGATCAGGACGCCGGACAGGGAAAGCACAGCGATTCTCGCAGTGTTTTCCGCATATGTTCCCCATGTGCCCATCTGCTTGCCCATCGTCGTGTTCCGCCTGTAAGGATATCTGCCGATATCGAATTCGACTGCGGTTCGGCCCTTTGCTGCCTCCCCTTGCTGGTGGAACTTGTATTCGTTTTCATGCAGAATGTGCAAACACAAATTTGGCGGAGGATAGCGCATGGCGGGTGTTGACGGCGGGCAGAAGCAAAAGGGCGGCAAAACGCCCGGTTTCGACGCCGGATCCGCCGAAGCCTACCTGATCCGCGACCCTGAAGCCTTCGCGATCAACATCGCCCGCGCGCTTGAAAATCTCGGCAAGGCCGCGTCCGAATGGCTGGCGCCGCGTGAACGCGGCGAAATCCCTGAAAACAGCGCCGATCCCATGACCGACCTCGTCAAGACGCTGTCCGATGTCGCGGAATATTGGATGGCCGAGCCGCAACGTTCGCTGGAAGCGCAGACCCATCTTCTCTCCAGCTATTACGACCTGTGGACAAAATCGGTGGCGCAATTTTCCGAAGCTGCCGATTCGGCCTCGGAAAAACCCACTGAGACCGGCCCCGCGCAGCGCCGCAACCGGCGTTTTGCGGATGCCGACTGGCAGGCCAATCCGTTTTTCGATTTTCTCCTGAAAGCCTATCAAACCACCGTGGGCTTCGCCGACCGGATGGTGACGGAAGCCGAGGGGCTGGACGAACATACACGCACCAAGGCGCTGTTCTACATGCGGCAGGTAACCGAGGCGCTTTCGCCGGCCAATTTCGTCTTCACCAATCCGCAGGTCTTCCGTGAAACGGTTGCCTCCAGCGGCGCCAATCTCGTCAAGGGCATGGCGCAGCTGGCGGAGGATGTAGCAGCAGGCAATGGCCACCTGAAACTGCGCCAGACCGATTACAGCAAATTCGTCATCGGCCAGAATATCGCGGTAACGTCGGGCAAGGTGGTGGCCAAAAGCCCGCTCTGCGAGATCATCCATTATGCGCCGACAACACAGAAGGCCTTCAAACGGCCGCTGCTGATCGTGCCGCCATGGATCAACAAATTCTACATTCTCGATCTCAACCCGCAGAAATCCTTCGTTAAATGGTGCCTCGATCAAGGCCACAGCGTGTTCATGGTCTCCTGGATCAACCCGGATGCCCGCCTCGCCGACAAGAGCTGGGACGATTACATCCGCGAAGGTATTGATTTCGCCCTCGACACCATCGAGGAAAGAACCGGCGAGAGGCAAATCAACGCCATCGGCTATTGCGTCGGCGGCACGCTTTTATCCTCGGCACTGGCACTGCATGCGCAGCAAGGTGATGAGCGTATCCGCAGCGCCACGCTGCTCGCCGCCCAGACCGATTTCATCCATGCCGGCGATCTCAAGGTCTTCATCGATGAAGGCCAGCTGGCGGCGCTCGACAGGCATATGCAGGCGGTCGGTTATCTCGACGGCTCGATCATGGCCACCGTCTTCAACATGCTGCGCGCTTCCGATCTCATCTGGCCCTATATGGTCGATAATTACCTGCGCGGCACCGAGCCCCTGCCCTTCGATCTGCTCTACTGGAATTCCGATTCGACCCGGGTGACGGCTGCCAGCCACTCCTTCTATCTGCGTAATTGTTACTTGGAGAACAATCTCGCCCGCGGGCTGATGCGTGTTGCCGACAAGCGGATCAATCTCGGCGACATCAAGATACCGATCTATGACCTCGCCACCCGCGACGACCATATCGCGCCGGCGAAATCGGTCTTCACGGGTGCTGCGCTGTTCGGCGGACCGGTGGAATTCGTGCTGGGCGCTTCCGGTCACATTGCCGGCGTCGTCAATCCGCCGCAGCTTGAAAAATACCAATATTGGACAGGGCCGTCACCGGCCGGAGACTTCGATGCCTGGCAGGTCGCCGCCACCGCCCATAAGGGTTCCTGGTGGGTGCACTGGCAGAGCTGGATCGAAAGCCAGAATGGCGAGAAGGTGAAGGCGCGAAAGCCGGAAGACGGCAAGCGTGCCGTGCTCGGCGACGCGCCGGGAACCTACGTCCTTTCCTGACCCAATTCCATCACCGAAACATCTTTCAGGCCACATGCTCTTCACACCCCCGCTCGTTCCCGCCACGCTGATTTCCCGCTACAAGCGCTTCCTCTTCGATGCCGTTCTGGAGGACGGCACGGCGATTACCGGTTCCTGCCCCAATACCGGCTCCATGCGCGGGCTGACGACACCGGGCTCCCGTATCTGGCTTTCCGAACATGACAGCCCGACCCGCAAGTACCGGCACATGTTTGAAATGGTCGAGGCAGATGGCACCGTGGTCGGCATCAATACCGGCATGCCGAACCGGCTGGCGGAAGAGGCAATCGTGAACGGCCGTATCCCTGAGCTTGGCGGCTATTCAACGATCCGGCGCGAACAGAAATACGGCCGCAATTCCCGCATCGATTTCCTGCTCACCGAACCCGGCCGGCCGGACGCCTATGTTGAAGTGAAGAACGTGCATTTCATGCGAAAAAAGGGTCTGGCCGAATTCCCTGATACCGCTACCAAGCGCGGCGCCAAGCATCTGGAGGAGCTGGGTGACGCGGCGGAAGCCGGTTACCGTTCGGTGATGCTGTATCTCATCCAGCGCGACGATTGTGACCGGATGCGCATCTGCGACGATCTTGATCCGGTCTATGCGCTGGCGTTTCAGCGGGCGATGGCACGTGGTGTCGAGGCCTATGCGGTAAAATGCGCGGTCTCCCCGGCACAAATTTCGGTCAGCGGAACGGTTAAGATGGACGAATGGCGTCCGGCTGTTTTATGAACAGGGACGTAAAGAGACAGAAAGCACTATGATGGTCACCTATATCGACGCAGCCTCCGCTCCCCTCAAGAATACCGGCGTCATCCGCCTCTATACCCCTGAGGACTTCGACGGTATGCGCAAGGCGTGCCAGCTGACGGCGCGCTGCCTCGACGAACTGGCGGCGATCGTCAAGCCCGGCGTGACGACGGACGCCATCGACCGTTTCGTCTTCGAGTTCGGCGCCGACCATGGCGCGCTGCCAGCGACGCTGAATTATCGCGGTTATACCAAATCCGTCTGCACCTCGATCAACCATGTGGTCTGCCACGGCATTCCGGATGAAAAGCCGCTGCGCGACGGCGATATCGTCAATATTGACGTGACCTATGTGCTTGACGGTTGGCATGGCGATTCGAGCCGCATGTATCCGGTAGGCCAGATCAAGCGCGCCGCCGAGCGACTGATGGAAGTGACCTATGAATGCCTGATGCGCGGCATCGCTGCGGTCAAGCCCGGTGCGCGCACCGGTGCAATCGGCGCGGCAATCCAGGCCTATGCGGAAGCAGAGCGCTGCTCGGTGGTGCGTGATTTCTGCGGCCATGGCGTCGGACGCCTGTTCCACGACACGCCGAACATCCTGCATTACGGCCAGCCGGAGGAAGGGCCGGAAATCCGCGAGGGCATGATCTTCACCATCGAGCCGATGATCAATCTCGGCAAGCCGCATGTAAAGGTGCTGTCGGATGGCTGGACCGCGGTGACGCGTGACCGTTCTCTCTCAGCGCAATATGAACATGCCGTCGGCGTCACGGCCACAGGCTGCGAAATCTTCACGCTGTCACCGGGCGGCTTTGATCGCCCGGGCCTGCCGCCACTCGCATAAGGCCAGACCGCCTATGGCAAAACGCCCTGCCCCGCCTCCCGCCGATCTTTCCCCGACGTCAGGCTTTGAGGCGGGCGAAGGCGACCTGTTCGACGCGGCGGATGAGCGCGGCTTTTTTGCCGAACCGCGAAGTGCTCCGAAAAAACCCACCGTCGCCATTGCCGAACAGGAAGCGGAGACCGCACACTATCACGGTCACCGGGACCGGCTGCGGACGCGTTATCGTGATGGCGGCGACGCCGCACTTGCCGACTATGAATTGCTGGAACTTCTGCTGTTCCGGCTGATCCCGAGGCGCGATACCAAACCCATCGCCAAGGCGCTGATTGCCCGCTTCGGAACCCTTGGCGGCGTGCTTGGCGCACCCTTGCCGCTGCTGCAGGAGGTGAAAGGCGTCGGCGAGGCCGTGGCTCTCGATCTGAAGCTGGTCGCTTCGGTTTCCCAGCGCATGCTGAAAAGCGAAATCCGCAACAAGCAGGTTCTCGGCTCCTGGTCATCGGTCATTGATTATTGTCATGCCGCCATGGCCCATGAAACGCGCGAACAATTCCGCATCCTGTTCCTCGACAAGCGCAATGTCCTGATCGCCGACGAGGTGCAGGGTCAGGGAACCGTGGACCACACGCCGGTCTACCCGCGCGAAGTGGTGCGCCGCGCCCTTGAACTATCATCTACAGCCTTGATTTTAATCCACAATCACCCGAGTGGAGACCCCACCCCCTCGCGGGCGGATATCGAGATGACCAAAACCATTATCGATACTGCAAAGCCACTCGGCATTGCTGTCCACGACCACATCATCATCGGCAAGGATGGCCACGCCAGCTTCAAAGGGCTTCGGCTTATTTGAAAATCAACTGGTACTGACGCGAAGTTTTTAACGCGCCTGCAACCCATAAGGGCGGCATCAACAAAAAATTAACACCTATAAATTAGCATTTCCGAAAATAATAAAACAAGGCATCGAACCTTGGTGCCTTAAGAAACGGGGGTGCTTTATGCGTAATGCAGTGCGTTTCCTTCGCGATAGGTCCGGCTCGAACGCTGTCGAGTTCGCCATCGTCGCGCCGATCTTCTTTCTCGTCCTTCTGACCATGATCGCCTACGGCATCTACTTGATGGCGGCCTATTCGGTGCAACAGATCGCCGCAGATGCGGCGAGAACGGCGGTTGCCGGCCTGAATACAACCGAGCGCCAGCAGCTTGCCCGGGATTTCGTCACCAAAAGCGATCTCAGTTACGCCTTCATGGACAAGAACCGTTTCACCGTCGATGTCGCCACCGATCCCGCCAATGCCAACCAGTTCACGGTCAAGGTAGAATACGACGCCAGCGATCTGCCGATCTGGAGCCTCTACAGCTACACCATGCCAGAGCCGGTCATCCGGCGTTTTTCCACCATCCGGATCGGAGGAGCATGACATGCGGACTATCCCTTCCCTGCTCCCCGCTTTCCTGAAGGATCGGGCCGGCAACATCGCCATCTCGGCCGGGCTGACAGCGCCGCTTTTCATCGGCGTCCTGGCGCTTGGCGTCGATTACGGTTATCTGACCCTGCAGAAGCGGCAGTTGCAGCAGACCGCCGATCTCGCAGCCATATCGGCGGCGGCAAATGCCGCCGACCCGGAAAAGGCGGTCCAGCAATATTTCGCCCTCAACGGCATGGATCTCGGCGTCAAGACGCCGCAGGGCCTGCTCACTTCTAACGGTCTTCAACCCTTCGATCCCGCAAACGAGTTTGCAGGCAGCAAGGGTTACGCCGAGGTCATCAAGGGCCATTATGAGCCGGATGCAACCATCCCTGTCGGCGCGCGGTTCGTCGACAACGCCCTGCCCACCAACGCGGTGAAAGTGAACATCGTTGAAAAGGGCCAGATATTCTTCGCCGCCGCCTTCACCACGCCGCCCAAGGTTTCTGCGGTCGGAACGGCCTCATCCCAGAAGATCGCGGCGTTTTCGGTGGGATCGCGACTGGCAAGTCTCGATGAAGGCATTTTGAACAGCCTGCTCGGCGGCCTGCTCGGCACCACGGTTTCGCTCAAACTCATGGATTACCAGGGTCTGGTTGCCGCCGATGTCAACGCACTGCATGTCGTCGAGGCGCTCGCCATCGATCTCAAGCTCACCGCCGGCACCTACAAGGATGTGTTGAAGACGGAAATCACCTACGGTCAGTTCCTGAATGCGCTGACCAAAACCACCGGCCTGCAGCCAGCTGTCGCCAACATTCTCAAGACGCTGGAAAAAACCGCCAACAAGAGCAACATCAAGCTCAAGCTTGAGGAAATCCTCAATCTCGGACCATCCTCGGACAAGCTGATCGGTAGCGGTGAAAACCTCAAGGTCACCGCCGGCGTCTTCGATCTCCTCAATGCCGCAGCCGTTGCCGGCAATGGCGGCAATCAGCTGGCGCTCAATCTCAACGCCAATGTTCTCGGTCTCGCCTCCGTCAAGGCAACGCTTGCCATTGGTGAACCGCCGATCGAAACCCCGTCGCTCGCCGTTGGTGGTCAGGGCACCATCGTCCGCACCGCACAGACCCGGCTGGCGGTCAATGTCGTGGTGGACGGGCTTCAGGCCATTGCCGGCCTCAAGGTCAATATCCCGCTTTATGTGGAAGTCGCCCATGCCGAAGCGCGGCTTGCCGATATTCGCTGCACGGGCGGCGGACAGGGAACGGTCGATGTAGAGGTTGTTCCCGGCGTTGCGGAAATCGCGCTCGGCAATGCCGATACCTCAGCTTTTGCCAATTTCGGCAAGGACCCGCGTGTCACCAAGGCAGCGATCGTCGATTCAGCCCTGCTCGCCATCAATGGCAGCGCCCTCATCAATGCCACCAACATGACGAAGACCAAGCTGACCTTCACGCAGTCGGATATCACCCAGGCAAAGATCAAGAGCATTTCCACCAAGGACACCGTCACCACCCTTGTCAGTTCGCTGTTGAAGAACCTCAATCTGGATATAAGGCTGCTCTTTCTCAACCTTGATCTGGGAGGCCTGGCGGGTATTCAGGCAGCGCTTGCCAACACGCTTGCGGTGGTTACCGCTCCGGTCGATCAGTTGCTTTACAACGTGCTTCTGGTTCTCGGCGTCAAGATCGGCGAAGCCGATGTGCGCGTCACCGATGTGCGCTGCCAGCAGCCGGCGCTGGTGCAATAATCTTGCCGACAATCATAAAAAAAGCCGCCGGGAATGTCCCGGCGGCTTTTGTTTGATCAGCTTTCTATCAAGCGGTAGCAATCGCCAGACGCTTCTCGTCCCGACCGCTCTTCATGCGCTCGGACAACAGGAACGCCAGTTCCAGCGCCTGATCGGCGTTGAGGCGCGGGTCGCAATGGGTGTGGTAACGGTCGGACAGCGAATCCGCCGTCACGGCACGCGCACCACCCGTGCATTCCGTCACGTCCTTGCCGGTCATCTCGATATGGATGCCGCCCGGATGTGTACCTTCGGCGCGGTGGATCTGGAAGAAGCTTTCGACTTCCGACAGGATGCGCTCGAACGGACGCGTCTTGTAGTGGTTGAGCGTGATCGTGTTGCCATGCATCGGATCGCACGACCAGACGACCTTGCGGCCTTCCTTCTCGACTGCGCGAATGAGCTTCGGCAGGCTGTCGGCAACCTTGTCATGGCCAAAGCGGCAAATCAGCGTCAGGCGACCGGCCTCGTTTGCCGGGTTCAGCGCATCGATCAGCTCGATCAGATTGTCAGGCGTCAGCGACGGACCGCATTTCAGGCCGATCGGGTTCTTGATACCGCGGAAATATTCCACATGCGCATGGTCGAGCTGGCGCGTGCGGTCACCGATCCAGATCATGTGGCCGGATGTCGCATACCAGTCGCCGGAGGTGGAATCGATGCGGGTCAGCGCCTCTTCGTAACCGAGCAGCAGAGCCTCATGGCTGGTGAAGAAATCGGTTTCGCGCAGGCTTGGATTGTTCTCCGCGCTGATACCGATCGCCTTCATGAAGTCCATGGTTTCGGAAATCCGGTCGGCCAGCTTGCGGTAACGGTCCGCCTGCGGGCTGTCCTTGATGAAACCGAGCATCCACTGGTGAACGTTTTCAAGATTGGCATAACCACCCATCGCGAAAGCGCGCAGCAGGTTCAGCGTCGCGGCCGACTGGCGGTAGGCGTCGAGCTGGCGCTCCGGGCTCGGTATGCGCGAACCTTCGTTGAATTCGATGCCATTGATGATGTCACCGCGGTAAGACGGCAGCGTCACGCCATCAAGCACTTCCACGTTGGAAGAGCGCGGCTTGGCGAACTGGCCGGCAATACGCCCGACCTTCACGACAGGCAGCTGCGCGCCATAGGTCAGGACAACGGCCATCTGCAGGAAAGCGCGGAAGAAGTCGCGGATATTGTCCGCGCCATGCTCGAGGAAGCTTTCGGCGCAATCGCCGCCCTGCAGCAGGAAGGCGTTACCTTCAGCCACATTGGCGAGCTGTTTCTTCAGACGACGGGCTTCACCGGCAAAAACCAGCGGCGGATAAGTCGCAAGCGTGGCTTCCGTTGCAGCAAGCGCTGCCGCATCAGGATATTCGGGAACCTGCTGGATCGGTTTCTGCCGCCAACTGCCGGGTGTCCAATTCTGTGCCATGTTCTTACCCTTTTTTCGCCCGCGCGACTGTCGCGCGACCGCCTCGAAAAATTGAGCGGCTTATAGCTCCAAGCATCGGCTTTGCATAGCCGATGTCAGGGCTAACAGGCTCATTCTGCCCCTTTTGGGCACTCCAGATGTACAAAAGTCAATTCAAACGATTTAACCAGCCCGCCGCCATCCAGAAAACATCAGTTTTCGAACGGCGGCGGGCGAATTTGGACAGCGATCATATCACGCTTGTACCAGCGTTACACGCGCTCGCCGTTCACCACGCGGTAGCTCGGCGAATACATCGTCACCAGCTCCTCGGCGGCGGTCGGATGAACCGCCATGGTGCGGTCGAAATCATCCTTGGTGCAGCCGGCTTTCAGCGTGATGCCGAGAAGCTGAGCCATCTCGCCCGCCTCGTGGCCGAGAATATGCACGCCGACAACCTTGCGGTCGGCGGCATTGACGATCAGCTTCATGATCGTCTTTTCCTGACGGCCGGACAGCGTTGCCTTCATCGGCCGGAACTGGGCGCGATAGACTTCCAGCTCCGGATATTTCTTGCCCGCCTCCTCTTCCGAAAGACCGACGGTGCCGATTTCCGGCTGCGAGAACACCGCCGTCGCGATCAGCTCGTGATCCGGCTTGGTCGGGTTGTTCTTGTATTCGGTCTCGATGAAGCACATGGCCTCGTGGATCGCCACCGGCGTCAACTGTACCCGGTCGGTGACGTCCCCCAGCGCAAAGATGTTCGGCACATTCGTGCGCGAATAATCATCAACGATGATCGCGCCCCGCGCATCCAGCTTCACACCGGCATTTTCCAGACCCAGACCCTTGGTATTCGGATCGCGGCCAAGCGCCAGCATGACCAGGCCGACATGCAGCGAGCTGCCCTGCTTGGTACGGGCCACGAAACCATCGGCACCATCCTTGCTGACTTCCTCGATGATATCTTCGAGAATGATGCGGATGCCCTTGGCCTCCATCGCCTCATGCAGGCCCTTGCGCATGTCGTGATCGAACCGCGAAAGGATTTCCTTGCCGCGATAGATCAGCGTCGTTTCGACACCGAGCCCGTGGAAGATATTGGCGAATTCAACAGCGATGTAACCGCCGCCGGCAATCAGGATCGATTTCGGCAGTTCTTCCAGATTAAACGCCTCGTTGGACGAGATCGTCAGCTCATGGCCGGGCAACGCCTTGTGCTCGTTCGGCGTGCCGCCGACGGCAATCACGATACGCTCTGCCGTGAAGGTCTCACCGGTTTTTGTGAGCTTCACGGTATGGGCATCGACCAGTTCGGCACGGCTGTCGAAAATATCGGCCTTGGCGTTTTCCAGCCCCTTGCGATACAGCCCCTCGAGACGGGTGATTTCCTTGTCCTTCGCCGCGATCAGCTTCTTCCAGTCGAAGCTGCGCTCACCAACGCTCCAGCCGAAACCTTCGGCGTCCTCGAAATGTTCGGGGAATTGCGAGGCGTAGACGAACAGCTTCTTCGGCACGCAGCCGCGAATGACACAGGTGCCGCCATAACGATATTCTTCAGCAATCCCCACGCGCTTGCCGAGCGAGGCCGCCACGCGGCCGCTGCGCACGCCGCCCGAGCCGCCACCGATGACGAAAAGATCGTAGTCATAAGCTGTCATAGTCAAAACCCCTGATCAAAACCACGCCATCAGCCTCGAGGCGAACGGTGGCGTCTTCACGGCACATATAGGTGCTGCGACGCACAAATGAAAAGCCCGGTCTTGCGACCGGGCTTTGAATATTTCTGAACTGTCTGTTCATTCAATCAGGGCTTGGGAGCAGCCGGAGCGCCGCCCGTGGCGTTCTGATCGGCCGGAAGCGGCTTCAGATCGGCGCCGGCAACCTTCTGCAGTTCCGACATGCTGGACGCGTTGAGATCGCGGTTGATGCCGGCGGCCCAGATATCGGCGGCCTTCATCAATTCGCGCGTGGCGATCGGACCGTCCTTCAGAAGCTTCTTGCCCGCTTCGCTGCTGTAGAAGGCGGAAATGGCGTTCAGCTCTTCGACGCTGAAGGCGCGCGCATAGGTGAGTGCAGCCTCGCGTTCCAGATCGGCGCGGCGCGGCGCAAGCTCGAGCGCCTTGGCATCGACGGTCTCGGTGATGGCATCCTCGACATTCGGCGAGGCCTGAATAAGTTCGGCCTTCAGACGCTCGGCCAATCCAGGCAGAATGTCGTCAAAACGGTCGGTAACGCCAAGAGAGGCGATTGCCTGCCGTGCGGCAGCAACATGCGCTTCCGAAATTTCCTGAGCGCGTGCGGCAGTACCGAACACAACGCCGGAAATGAGGATCGAAGCAGCGGCAGCTTTGCCCAGTCCCGCTAGTTTGATCATGAAAATCTCGCTCCTGTTATACTGCCTGCATCACGCGGGCGCCTTCAGGACCCGCGATAATGGCAAGCGATGCCAAATTTATGAAAAGTCCGTGCTCGACGACACCGGGAATCGTGTTCAGCTCGCGTGCTAGCGCTTCTGCATCAGGAATACGGCCAAAAGATGCGTCGAGGATAAGGTGTCCGCCATCCGTCATGAAGGCGCCGTCGCCGGACGAACGCATTGTCAGTGCACCCGAAAGACCGGACCGCGCTGCCAGTTTTTCAATGGCGATGCGTGTCGCCACCTGGCCGAACGGGTTGATTTCGATGGGAAGCGGAAAGGCACCCAGCGTCTCGACGACCTTGCTCTGGTCGGCAATGACGATCACGCGGGCAGATGCCGCCGCGACGATCTTTTCGCGCAGAAGAGCACCACCGCCGCCCTTGACGAGACGCAGCCCGTGATCCACCTCGTCAGCGCCGTCGATGGTCAGGTCCAGTTCCGGCAATTCATCGAGGGATTTCAG
The DNA here is from genome assembly GCF_001263295.1 of Agrobacterium sp. SUL3. Lineage (NCBI taxonomy): Bacteria > Pseudomonadati > Pseudomonadota > Alphaproteobacteria > Hyphomicrobiales > Rhizobiaceae > Agrobacterium > Agrobacterium sp. SUL3. The sequence goes on along the minus strand of NZ_KQ414500.1, from coordinate 19,935 downwards.
CGGCACGCCAAGCTCGACGCAGAGACGCGCGGTGCGCTCGGATGTCGGCACGCCCTCGACCTTGAGACCGGCCGCGACCTTCTCGGCCAGAAGCCGGACGAATTCCTCGGCCGTCGAACCCGTGCCGATACCAAGCCTCATCCCGTCTTGCACATGGGACAATGCGGCCTCGGCGGCCTTGATCTTCATCTGGCGGGCATCCATGTGCCTGAAACTCCGGTAGCTTTGTCGTCGCCGTGCTGTTTACACGGGTCGAAAGCCAAACGAAAGCCTTTTTCAAGCCAACGAACAGAACGTTGTGACGCGGTTGCAAAGACACGCCCGTTTGCCTAGGCTTGGCATGAATGAAAGCACCGACACCTCGACATCCGCATTCTCCAAGAGGCCCGTTCCCGTGACATCCCGCCCGCTCTCTCCGCTCGCCATCTTTGATCTCGACGGCACGCTCGTCGACACCGCCGCCGACCTTGTCTCGAGCCTCAACCACACCATCGTCGCAGCCGGCCTTGCCCCCGTCACCTATGACGATCTGACCCACCTCGTCGGCCAGGGCGCGCGGGTAATGATCAAGCGGGCCTTCGCATTGCGCGAGACGGAACTGCCGGAAGCCGAGATCGACCCGCTTTATGAGCGTTTCATCACCCACTACCGTGCCGAAATGCCCGGCGAAAGCCGCCCCTATCCCGGCATCATCAACACGCTGGATGCGCTCTCGGAAGCCGGCATCACGCTTGCCGTCTGCACCAACAAGACAGAAATCCTCGCTTTGCCGCTGCTCGAAAAACTGGGGCTGACGCGATATTTCGCGGCCATCACCTGCGGCGACACCTTCGCCTTCCGCAAACCGGATGCCCGCCATATTCTCGGCACCATCGAAAAGGCCGGCGGCGATCCGCAGCGCGCGATCATGGTCGGCGACAGCATCAACGATATTCTCGCCGCCAAAAACGCAGCCGTACCGTCGATCGGTGTCACTTTCGGTTATTCGGATGTGCCGATGGCCGAGCTTGAACCTGACGTCGTGATCGATGATTTTGCAGCACTGACGCCCGATCTGGTGGGCCGGTTGCTGACCGGACGCGACGCGGCGGCGTAAACCGCCATGGTCGATCACAATTTCCTATTCCCACGCACCGCTGTCAGCATCATCGCCATTGGCGATACCGGCGAAGCCCTGCTTCTGAGAGCAGTGCTGGAAAGCCTTGGCGCGTCGGTCCGGCTGCATCTTCCCGGCACGCCCGAAGATATTCTGGTGTGCCTGAAACAACCCGACAATCCGCCCCCCTATCTCATCATCAGCGGCCATGGCGATGAAAACGGGCTTGTGGTCGGCGAATTTGACCCTGATGTAACCCGGATGGAATTGCTGGACGGCAGCATGCCCGCCGAAGCGTTCCTCGGAACCGTCGATCTGCGCGACACCGTGGTTTTCAGCACGGCCTGCTGCACGGGTTCCGGGGCTTTCGCCAAAGCCTTCATCGAGGGCGGCGCAAAAGCCTATGTGGCGTCAGCCGGTTATCCTGACGGCGCGGCGACACCGCTCTTCATTCATCTGTTGTTTTATGAGCTGCTCGTCCGCAAATCGCCGCTGGAAGAAGCGTTGAGGCTCGCCAGCCTGTTTGATAGCGATGACGAACTGGCGTTTGAGCTCTTCAAGCCACAAACCCCGGAATCATAACCGGCCGAAACAAAAAAAGCGCCGTTTCCGGCGCTTTTTCTCTCAATGCGATTTATCAGATCGATGCGGCCCGCGCCTTCGTCGTCACGGCAAAAGCCTTCTGCACATAGCTGTCACGATCATAGACGTCGTCGAAGAACTGCACCTTGCCGTCCTTGTCCGGCCAGGCGGTGAAATAGGCGACATAGACCGGGATTTTCACCGGCACCTGCACGGCGCGGTTCTTGCCCGAAGCAATCTGCTCACCCACCTTGTCGACGCTGGTGCCGAGAACCGCGGCAGCCATGCGGCGTGGATCGACCAGACGGATACAGCCATGGCTCAGCGCCCGCATGTCGCGGTTGAAGAAGCTTTTGGCCGGCGTGTCATGCATGTAGATGGCATGCGCATTGGGGAACAGGATTTTCAGATCGCCCAGCGCATTGTCGCTGCTCGGCGGCTGGCGCACGGAGACGGCGTTGGTCGAGCCGTACCAGTTGACGCTGGTGGAGGAGACCGCACGGCCGCCCACCTGCACTTCGTAACCCAGCCTGTCGAGATAGGACGGGTCGCGGCGCAGCTTCGGCAGCATCTCGTTGACGATGATAGACTGCGGCACGCCCCAATAGGGGTTGAACTCGACGGTCTGGATTTCGTCCTGGAAGAAATAGGTCTGGTTTGCCTTGGAGCCGACGACCACCTTCATGCCGAACTGTTCCGCGCCATCATTGTGGTAATAGGCCATGAAAGCGGGCTGGTTGATGAGGACGTAACGCTGGCCGAGATCGGCCGGCAGCCAGCGGATCTGCTCCATGGCCACCTGCACTTTTGCGATCTTCGCCTCGTTGCTTTCGCCGACCATGGCGCGCACGGTCGCGCGACCGATGACGCCATCCGGCTTGAGGCCGTTTTCGCTCTGGAAAGCCTTCACCAGATCGACGAGGTCAGGCGTATAATCCTGCGTCTGCTGGTAGCCCGAAATGATCGCCGCATGTTCGGCCTTGAAGGCGGGCGAAGCGCGATGTTCGATTGCCTTGACCACATTGGCCATGTCGGCGCTGCTATTGCCGGGCTTCAGCACCAGATCGGCGGGAACGCGGACGGTGTGAGCCGCATCGCCCTCACCGCGCAGGCGGGCAAGGTCCGCCTTCAGCGCCTGATATTCGGCACTCGACGGTTCGCGGCTGCGCAGATAGGCGGCAACATCTGGGCTGAGGCCCGCAAGCTTCAGCACTGGCGCAAGGTTTACCGTCTTGCGCTTGAAATCATGGTAACCGGAGAGCCGGTTCGGATCGACGCGGCCACGGGTCGTGTCCTGCACATAGGCCAGAACCTTGGCAGACAGTGCGAGTTCAAACCGCATCTGCGCCCGCTGATAGGCGTCAGAGGTGGATGCCGATGCCGTTTCCACCGGCGTGCCGGTCGCAGTCGTGCCCGAACCATTGCCGCTGATGCTGGCGGTCACATCCTTTGCCGGTGCGGAAATACTGTAATCGGCCGGATCGAGACCGCTTTCGCCAACCGTCTCGAAGAAGGCGATGACGGCGTTGGCACGCTCGGTCAATTCACCGCCGGAAACCCACAGCGTCTTGCCGCCGGCGCCATAATAGGCTTCCAGCGCCTTGGCGATTTCAGGCGTGGCGCTGAACTTCAGGTTGGCGAGATCATCACTGAAATTGGCCGTGTTCACAGCGCGGGCGGTATCCGCCTTGTAGTCATAATAACGTGGGCCGGAAACCCGCGGCAGGGGCTCGGGATCGGAAGCATCGGCGCTCGGCCCTGAAACCGACGGCGAGGTGACGATACCGGCCGGCGGCAATTCACCGCGATCGCGCGCAACCTTGCCCGGGCCGCCGCGCAGAAGGTCCATCAGCGTTACCGCACCGGCGCTGCCGGGAAGAGCGACGGAAAGACCGAGAACCAGCATCAGCGCTGCCGATGTTTTTCCAGATGTGACTTGCAATTTGATCCTCGTAGCACCCAGCACCGCCAGGAAAACGGCGGGCATCAGTTTCATGCCTGTCTAGCCGATCAACGGCCCGTTGAAAAGAAACGCCCAAAGTTCACAACCGTGCCGAAATGAACCTTATGATACAGCCAAAGCCGTAAAAACGTAATTTCCAGAATTGGCGAGAATGGTTAAATTTCTATTTATTTCATTCACTTTGCCGTGGCTCCCAGCACCGCCCGCATGCCACCGAAAGCCCGGTTTTCCGGTCATTTCGAGACGTAGTAAAAATGACACGCCGGTCCGTTTTTCACCCCGGCCCTGCCCTGGCGTTGAAATCGCTTTAACGCGGCGGGAAATATCTGCCTCTGCCGCATTGCAACGCTTTCATTGCCGACGCGATGATTCTATATATCGGCCGCGCAAGACGGGCGAAGGCGCCGTTTTGGCGGAGGAACACGAGTAAAAAGGCAAGATTGATGACAGCCACACGGACGGAAACCGATACATTTGGACCCATTGAAGTTCAGGCCGATCGCTACTGGGGCGCGCAGGCGCAGCGCTCGCTCGGCAACTTCAAGATCGGCTGGGAAAAACAGCCCGCCTCTGTCGTTCGTGCGCTGGGCATCGTCAAGCAGGCTGCCGCCCGCGCCAACATGGCGTTGGCCGGTCTTGACCCCAAGGTCGGCGACGCCATCATCGCCGCCGCGCAGGAAGTCATCGACGGCAAGCTGACCGAGCATTTCCCGCTCGTCGTCTGGCAGACCGGCTCCGGCACCCAGTCCAACATGAATGCCAATGAGGTGATTTCCAACCGCGCGATCGAGATGCTCGGCGGCGAAATGGGCACCAAGAAGCCGGTTCACCCCAATGACCACGTCAATATGAGCCAGTCCTCGAACGACACCTACCCGACGGCGATGCACATCGCCTGCGTGGAAGAGATCGTTCATCACCTGCTGCCGGCCCTCAAGCACCTGCACAAGGCGCTGGAAGCCAAGGTCAAGCAGTTCGAAAAGATCATCAAGATCGGCCGCACCCATACGCAGGATGCCACGCCGCTGACACTCGGCCAGGAATTCTCCGGCTACGCCGCGCAGGTCGCCTCGGCCATCGCCAATATCGAACTCACCCTGCCCGCGCTCTCCAAGCTCGCCCAGGGCGGCACGGCTGTTGGCACGGGCCTCAACGCCCCCATCGGTTTCGCCGAAAAGGTTGCTGACGAGATTTCCAAGATCACCGGCCTGCCGTTCGTGACCGCGCCGAACAAGTTCGAGGCGCTCGCCTCGCACGATTCCATGGTCTTCTCGCATGGTGCGATTAATGCGGCGGCGGCTGCGCTCTTCAAGATCGCCAACGACATCCGCTTCCTCGGCTCCGGCCCGCGCGCCGGCCTCGGCGAATTGTCGCTGCCGGAAAATGAACCCGGCTCGTCGATCATGCCGGGCAAGGTCAACCCCACCCAGTCGGAAGCGCTGACACAGGTTTGCGCCCACATCTTCGGCAACAATGCAGCGCTCTCGTTTGCCGGCTCGCAGGGCCACTTCGAACTCAACGTCTATAACCCGATGATGGCCTACAACTTCCTGCAGTCGGTCCAGCTTCTGGGCGACGCGGCCGTCTCCTTCACCGACAATTGCGTCGTCGGCATCGAGGCCCGCGAAGACAACATCAAAAAGGGCGTCGAAAACTCGCTGATGCTGGTGACAGCGCTCAACAGCAAGCTCGGCTACGACATCTGCGCCAAGATCGCCAAGACTGCGCACAAGAACGGCACGACGCTGCGCGAAGAAGCCGTCGGCGGCGGATACCTCACCAACGAGGAATTCGACCAGTATGTGCGCCCGGAAAACATGATCGGGCCGAAATAAGCCTGTCGGTTTTTTTGCTGAGATCGGAACGGGCCTTCGGGCCCGTTTTTTGTTTGACCCTAAATAACCGCGAGACGCAGGTATCGGCGCTACAACAAACCTCACCTCAAACGCGGCGTCATCCTCGGTCTTGTACCGAAGATCTGCCTACGTATCGCCAATCGCAACGTAGCAGATGCTCGGGACAGGCCCGAGCATGACGACGGAGAGCGCATCAATAAAAAAGGGCCGCTGTCGCGGCCCTCTTCATAATCATTCAAACCGTCAAACCAGCCGGCTCTGCTCCACTGCGGCTTCCACGAAGCTCGCAAACAGCGGATGCGGGTCGAGCGGGCGGCTCTTCAGTTCCGGGTGGTACTGAACGCCGATGAACCACGGGTGATCAGGATATTCCACCGTTTCCGGCAGGACACCGTCCGGAGACATGCCCGAGAAGACGAGACCGCATTCTTCCAGCCGGTCCTTGTAGTCCACATTCACCTCGTAGCGGTGACGGTGGCGCTCGGAAATATCCGTGGTGCCGTAGATTTCGGCGATCTTGGTGTCTTTCTTCAGCGCCGCCTTGTAGGCGCCAAGACGCATCGTGCCGCCGAGATCGCCCTTGGAGGAGCGCTTCTCCAGCTCGTTGCCCTTGACCCATTCGGTCATCAGGCCGACGACCGGCTCGGGGGTTGGGCCGAATTCGGTGGAGGAGGCACTTTCGATGCCGGCGAGATGACGGGCCGCTTCCACGACCGCCATCTGCATGCCGAAGCAGATGCCGAAATAGGGCACGTTGCGCTCACGCGCAAACTGCGCCGCCATGATCTTGCCTTCGGAACCACGCTCGCCGAAGCCGCCCGGCACCAGAATGCCGTTGACCTTCTCGAGATAGGGTGTGGGATCTTCCTTTTCGAAGACCTCGGACTCGATCCATTCCAGCTTGACCTTGACGCGGTTGGCGAAACCGCCGTGATGCAGCGCTTCGATCAGCGACTTATACGCATCCTTGAGACCGGTATATTTGCCGACGATCGCAATCGTCACTTCGCCTTCCGGCGTGCGGATGCGGTTGCAAACCTCTTCCCACTGCTCCAGGCGCGGCTTCGGCGCCGGTTCGATGCCGAAAGCGGCCAGCACTTCCGAATCGAGGCCTTCCTTGTGGTAGGCAATCGGAACGTCATAGATATTCGCCACATCCAGCGCCTGGATGACGGCGGAAGGACGCACGTTGCAGAACAGTGAAAGCTTGCGACGTTCCGCTTCCGGGATTTCCCGGTCGGCGCGCACCAGAAGGATGTCGGGGTGAATACCGAGCGCCTGCAGTTCCTTCACGGAATGCTGGGTCGGCTTGGTCTTCAGCTCGCCAGCTGCCGGAATATAGGGCATCAGCGTCAGGTGAAGATAGATCGCCGTGCCGCGCGGCAGGTCGTTGCCGAGCTGGCGGATCGCTTCCATGAATGGCATCGCCTCGATGTCACCCACCGTGCCGCCGATCTCGCAGATGACGAAGTCGTAATCGTCATTGCCTTCGATCACGAAATCCTTGATCTCGTTGGTGACATGCGGAATGACCTGAACGGTTGCGCCGAGATAATCGCCGCGCCGTTCCTTGTCGATGATGTTCTTGTAGATGCGACCGGTGGTGATGTTATCGGTCTTGGTGGCCGAACGCCCCGTGAAGCGCTCGTAATGGCCAAGGTCGAGGTCCGTCTCGGCACCGTCGTCAGTCACGAACACTTCTCCGTGCTGTGTCGGGCTCATGGTGCCGGGATCGACGTTCAGATAGGGGTCGAGTTTACGAAGCCGCACCCGATAACCACGGGATTGCAACAAAGCTCCGAGTGCTGCCGCGGCGATGCCCTTGCCTAGAGAGGAGACCACGCCGCCTGTGATGAATACATATCGCGCCATGGGATTCACCGGATACCTTTTTACCTCTGATTCCGCCAGCCCAAATTTCATGCTGTTACAAATTCGCTGTTGACGAATGTGTAATTCAACTGGCCGGAATACGAACAAAAGAAAACCGGCAGGCTTTTGGCCTGCCGGAGCGTTAAATCAGAACCGGGCTTATTGACCGGTCGGAACTGCGTTCGGATCGGCGGGCTGCGCCGGTGCCGGAGCGGCCGTGCCGGAAGCGGCAGGAGCCGTCTGTGCGGGTGCGGCTGCACCACTATTGGTCGGAACGCCATTTCCAGCCGGAGCCGGCGTTGCGGGCGTCGCTGCCGGGCCGAGCGTGTCGAGAATGCCGTTACCCTGGCCTTGCGTGGCCGGAATACGGTTCAGAATATCGGTTGGACGCGATTCGTAACGGGTCATAAGACCAAGGCCGAGCGACGTCAGGAAGAACAGCGCGGCGAGGATCCCCGTTGTGCGGGTCAACGCATTGGCCGTTCCGCGCGCGGACATGAAGCCCGAACCGCCGCCGATACCGAGGCCGCCGCCTTCGGAACGCTGGATCAGGACCACGCCGACAAGCGCCAGCACGATCATGAGGTGAATAACAATCAAAACGGTCTGCATGACAATCCATTCCATGCCCCGCGCGGAGCACTACAAAGAAGGTTTCGCGGCTCTTTACATGAGGCGAAGGTTTATTCCAAGCCCCTTTCCAACCCCTGTGACAGGAAAGCTTGTCTCAGGCCGTCAGTTGCTCATATGCCGCATAGATGGAAAGGAAGTCCGAGGCTTTCAAGCTGGCACCGCCGATCAGCGCACCATCGACGTTCTCGACGCCCATCAGTTCCAGCGCATTGGCGGGCTTCACCGAACCGCCATAGAGAATGCGCATGGTCTTGCCGGCTTCACCGAAGCGTTTGACCAGCTCGTCGCGCATGAAGGCATGGGCCTCGCGCACGTCCTGCGTGGTGGGGGTGAGACCGGTACCAATCGCCCAGACAGGCTCATAGGCGATGACGGTATTTTCAGCCGTCGCTTCATCCGGCAGGGAGCCGGCCAGCTGGCGCTTGAGAATATCGAGCGTCTGGCCGGCTTTGCGCTCATCCGCGGTCTCGCCTATGCAGACGATGGCGATAAGATCGGCCTGATGGGCGGCCACGGCCTTGGCGCGCACCAGATGATCCGTCTCGGCGTGATCGGTGCGGCGCTCGGAATGGCCGACGATGACATGGGTGCCAAAGCAGTCAGCAATCATTTCGGCGGAAATATCGCCGGTATGTGCGCCGGATGCATTCTGGTGGCAATCCTGTCCGCCGATCATCAGCGGGCTGTCATCGCACAGCGCCGTTGCGACATAAAGCAGTGTTGAGGGCGGGCAGATCAGCGCATCCACCTTCTCGGACAGCGCGCCCTTGACGCCCTCTGCCATGGCCTTGATCTGATCGAGCGAGGCACGCGTGCCGTTCATCTTCCAGTTTCCGGCAACAAGCGGTCGAACATTCGGCGTCATGCGTATCCCATTCCCTTTGTCTCGAGGCTGCCGCCCTTGGCAGCACCCCTTCCCTCGGCCGTCTCACGGCCCATAATCGCGACAGAAACACTGCCGGAAATCCCGGGATATTCCTTTAAACGGCCCCGGCAATAAATGGTACAAAAAAGCGGCCCGAAGGTTCAAAACGGCAGCCAATTTCTGAAATTTGCCGCCGCTAACCCAAAACAGAGGCCTTAGCGGCTTAAAATCCAGTTCAAAACCGCCCGCCAGTCGGTCATGCGCACCGGCGTTCCGTGGCTGCCGGTCTCGAACCGCGTAAACCGCGCCGGCTCCCCGGCCTTCAGCAATGCACGGAAAATCGTCGCCTGCTGATCCGCCGAATAGACCTTGTCAGCGCTGCCATGGGTGAACCAGACCGGTTTCTTCGCCCTGGCAAAGGCGCTTTTCGGAAAATCGGGATCGACCGCGCCGCCGAGGATCGCCATGCCCTTGAGATTGGCGACGGCAACCTTGTCGCGGCTGATGCCATAACAGATGAAACTGCCCATCGAGGCGCAGGTGAGCACGACAGGTTTCCCACCCGACTTTTTGGCCGCGTCGGCAATCAGCGCCGCGACATCGGCAACGCCATTTTCATCGAAGGAGCGCACGCTCGGCACATAATAGGTTCCGCCATTGGCAACTGCGAGATTCTTCAGCCGGTTGAAATTGCCGCCGAACGTATAGTCGTTCATGCCGAGCCGCCGGTCGCCGCCGCGTCCGTGAATGAAGATGACAGTGAAGGCCTGCCCGCTTGCCGGCCCGACGCGGCCGACCTCAAGCGCCCTGCCCTCAACAGAAACACTTTCCAGCGCCTGCGCCTTCTTTGGCGCCATATCCATATATTGCCGCTTAACCCGCCGCTCCGGCACCTCATCGCGGCCGTTGATGTCGCGCATCTCCTGATAATCGATGACTTCGGACGCACCGCCATCGGCGGTGGAAAGCACCGTCTGGCTGGAAAACAGCTCGTCCTTGAAGGGTCGCAACGGCCCATCGGCAGCGGAAGCAGCGCCCGGCATCGCCGCAACAGTCAGGCAGAAAAGAGTACAAAACGTGAAATGAGCTGTGGACATGACTTGGTTAACCGTTCATTCGTGGCTGCGAGACTTGCCATCACAAAGGCGGCGGCGCAATCCTCCTGTTGCGAAACCCTGACATGGGTCTTGGCGTATGGCGCGCCGCGTTCGGCCACATGGCTTACACGTTTGGCGCTATAATCGCCCCATATACAAAATGATTCGCCTGGCGAAATTCTGACGACACTATTTTTGAACCTTGGACATGATGGACGACAGCAACGATCTCTTCTCCGGTCTTCCGGCGGCACAAAACAGCGAAACGGCAACGAACGAGGACGCGGGCAAACCCGTGAAGGCCCCGGCGACCGCAGCCGCAAATGTGAACGTGCAGCCGAAACCCGCAGCCGTTGCGGCCGTCGCATCTTCCGCACCGCCGGCACCCGTGTCTCCTGCCGGTGACGACTACGGCGCCTCGTCGATCCGCGTGCTCGAAGGGCTGGAGCCGGTGCGCATGCGTCCCGGCATGTATATTGGCGGCACCGATGAAAAGGCGCTGCATCACCTGTTTGCCGAAGTCATCGACAATTCGATGGACGAGGCTGTCGCCGGCCATGCCAATTTCATCGAGGTTCATCTCGATGCCGAAGGTTTTCTGACGGTCACCGACAATGGCCGCGGCATTCCGGTGGAGAACCACCCGCAGGTTCCCGGAAAATCCACGCTCGAAGTCATCATGACCAAGCTGCATGCCGGCGGCAAGTTCGACGGCAAGGCCTATGAGACGTCAGGCGGCCTGCACGGCGTCGGCGTATCCGTGGTCAATGCGCTTTCCGATCTTCTCGAAGTGGAAGTGGCGCGTAACCGCAAGCTTTATCGCCAGCGCTTTTCGCGCGGCGCGCCGATTGGCGGGCTTGAGGAATTGGGCGATGTGCACAACCGCCGCGGCACGCGCGTGCGTTTCCATCCCGATCCGCAGATCTTCGGTGATCACGCAAAATTCGAACCGGCCCGCATCTTCCGCATGGCCCGCTCCAAGGCCTATCTCTTCGGCGGCGTTGAAATCCGCTGGAGCTGCGATCCCGGCATGGTGCCGGCCGGTGGTGAAATCCCTGAAAAAGCCGTGTTCCATTTTCCGGGCGGTCTCAAGGATTACCTCGCTGCTACCCTCGGCAAGGAATTCACCGTCACCCGCGAGATTTTCTCCGGCCGCACCGAAAAGACCGGCGGCCATGGTGCGCTGGAATGGGCGGTGACCTGGTATGGCGGCGACACCCAGATCCATTCCTATTGCAACACCATTCCGACACCCGAAGGCGGCACGCATGAGGCCGGTTTCCGCATTGCCCTCACCAAGGGCCTGAAGAACTATGCCGAGCTGACGCAAAACAAGCGCGCCAAGGAAATCACCACCGATGACGTGATGATTTCGGCAGCCGGCATGCTCTCGGTCTTCATCCGCGAACCGGAATTCGTCGGCCAGACCAAGGACAAGCTGGCAACCGTCGAAGCCCAGCGCATTGTCGAAAATGCGTTGCGCGATCCCTTCGACCATTATCTCGCCGGCAATCCCGGCGAAGCGGACAAGCTGCTCGACTGGGTGATCGAGCGCGCAGAGGAACGCCTGCGCCGCCGCAAGGAAAAGGAAGTCAACCGCAAGACCGCCGTGCGCAAGCTGCGCCTGCCCGGCAAGCTGGCGGATTGTTCCCAGAACACGGCCGAAAATGCGGAACTTTTCATCGTCGAGGGTGACTCGGCGGGTGGCTCGGCCAAGCAGGCGCGCAACCGCGCCAATCAGGCCATCCTGCCGCTGCGCGGCAAGATTTTGAACGTCGGCAGCGCCAGCCGCGAAAAACTCTCCGCCAACCAGCAGATCGCCGATCTCATTCAGGCGCTCGGCTGCGGTACCCGCACCAAATATCGCGAAGAGGATTTGCGGTATGAGCGCGTCATTGTCATGACCGATGCCGATGTCGACGGCGCTCATATCGCCTCGCTGCTCATCACCTTCTTCTATCAGGAAATGCCGGAACTCATTCGCGGCAACCACCTCTATCTGGCTGTGCCGCCCCTCTACAAGATCGCGCAGGGGGCGAAATCCGCCTATGCCCGCGACGATGCCCACCGCGCCGAGCTGATGGAGACCATGTTCAAGGGAAAGAAGGTCGAAATCAGCCGCTTCAAAGGCCTTGGCGAAATGATGGCGCAGCAGCTGAAGGAAACCACCATGGATCCCGAAAAGCGCACCCTGCTGCGCGTCGAGATCGACGACGTGGATTTCGAAGGCACCCGCGAGGCCGTAGACAATCTGATGGGCACCAAGGCGGATGCCCGCTTCCGTTTCATTCAGGAACGGGCGGCGTTTGCGGATAATCTGGATATCTGATTGAGAAACCCAAGCTGATCCTGGCCAAATACGGCTGAAACTGGCCATTCTTGAAGCCAAAACTAGCCAACTGCATAAAACACAATCCCAGGTACATTCTAGTACTTGGGATTTATTGAAAGACGAACCGAGATCTTCTACTGCGAGCGATGGCAAGTATTCGACTAGGGGAAGCCGGCGAGGTCCACCGCGCAACTACAAGCGAAAGAGTAATGTACCGATGCGACGTCCGAGGCTACTTATTCGTCTCTCGCGGGATGCACCAGTAATACGCCCCCTCGCTGATCAAAACCCATTGGCCCATTCTCTGCGTCCGATGGACATGATGCGCCATGGCTGGCTTTCTAGCTTTCGCCAAGCATCGCAGCAATGATCGACAATGTCGTCGTAGGATTTAAAGACTCGGTTCAAGAGCCAGTTGTCGCGCATAAAGTGCCAGAGGTTTTCGACCGGGTTCAACTCGGGCGATTTCGGCCAGATGCTGGGTCATCCAGACCATCGAAGTCTGTAGGTCGTCCTCGTTCTAGCCGGACATTGCTAAGACTTCCAGAAGCCGCAGATGAAAATGCTTCCATGGAGATTCATCTCCCATTAACCCTGCAACTCCCCGGCACCACCCCGTAAAGTTTTCGCCAACTATCGGCATGCGATGTCTCTGGCTCAAACAGGGACATCTTCAACATGACCAGCGTTCACACCTTCGCAATCGGAGACGTCCACGGACGTACAGACCTACTTCGTGCACTGCTGGACGGCATATCTAGGCAGGCGGCGTGTCTTGGAATCGTCTATCGGATCGTGTTCCTCGGCGACATAGTCGACCGCGGCCCGCACAGCCGGCAGGCGATGCATCTGGTTGCGGAAACACTGAAGCAGCTTCCAGCTTCGCGGCTCATTCTAGGCAACCACGATTCCTTCATCCTCCGCATCCTCGACGAGACCGATCTCCCCCGGAAGCAGGCTCTTCTCCTGCACTGGATCGCCAGGATGGGAGGCGCAGCCACCCTCGCCTCCTACGGTTTCGATTCCTCCGATGATGCCGCACTCGACCGAATCCTCGACGTTGTTGATGTCGACCACGTGGCGATCCTCCGTGCAGCCGAGCGGTACGTTGAACTTGACCACCACATTCTCGTCCACGCCGGCGTCGAGCCGGGTGTGCCATTTGCTCGACAGGATCCGTACAAGCTCATGTGGATCCGGGAACCCTTCCTGAGCTTCACCGGATCGTCCCGAAAGACCGTTGTCCATGGACACACGCCGACATCGTCGTTGATGGTGGCGCGTTGTCACGGTCGGATAGCGATCGACACGGGTGCACACAACAAAGGCATACTCTCTGCCCTTCACATTCACCATCGTGGCAGCGAGAGGATTCTTCAGGCAGTCGCGCCCGTACGGGGCGTGGTCACGGTGATCGATGACGGCTTTCTGGATCTGGGCGGCGTGCAGGTAGCTGGCCACCTGCACGGTGGGTTCGCGAAAAATGCGTGAGGGATTCAGGTTCGTCAGCTCCGTGTTCGATTGGATCAGCAGCCTCTATCGACTTCCAGAGCGCGTCAGATATCCAAACCAATTGCACCTGACCTTCCAAATGCAAACGCAGAAATGGAGCAACTGGTGCTGGGCGGCAACGGCTTCGAGCATTTCGCAATACTACGACTGCGAGGACTATGTTTCTCAGGACGAGATCGTCGGACGAGCACTTGGCCTTCCGCCGCCATGGGTGCCCGAAGAGTCGTGGAACCGAGAGGATACGATGCTGACGGGGCTTCGGATCGTGGGTTGCGACAATTCGACTTATCCTGGATCTGCCGAACTTCGACAGGCCATGCAGCAATTGGACAGGAGAAATCCCGTTTGCGTTCAGATCAAATGGCCATCGGAGGGAGGACATGCAGTTGTGATCCACGGCTGCTGGCTCGACGAGAATGGAGAAGATCACTACCTGATAGGAGACCCGTGTTTTGATCATTCGTTCCCGGTACCTGGGAGCGAGCTTCGAAACGATTACCTCGAGTACGGGGGTCGCTGGGTTCAGACCTACCATGTTCGTGCGCCGGAAAAATGATATACGGGACTTGAGGCATGGAGAGATAGAATGACAATCGCGATGCTTCGAGCACCGAGTTCCGTCGGCGAGAAATTCAATCGGGCAATGGGTTTCCTGGCCGCCATGCCTGGGCGAAGCCGTGCGAACACCGAGTACCGCCACATCGGTCCATTCCCCAAGAGGGTGCTTGGAGCAGTACCGCGCTCAGAAGCCGACCTCGCCTCCCCCTATACTATGGGATGGCAGTACCTTGTCCGGGATGACGATGGTTTCGGTGTTCTGGACATCAGCAGTCGTGAAAATGGATCCTACAGTTCGTTTCGACGTGGCAGCTTCGCGCTTGCCTACAACGATGCACTCGAAGCCGCGGAAACCGAAGCCTCAAGCAGCCAGGACATATACGAACTTGAGATCGTGGAAATCCCCGCCGCCTTCACGCTCATGATCATCATGAAATCGAAGGAGGTAAAGCTTTTTCCTGCGTTCTTCCAGGGGAGGCGTCTGCTTCCTGAGGCTAGAACGTTCGACGAACTTCGAGGGCTTGCGGTCGAGGGACATCATCCCGACGGCTCGCAGCAGTCACCTTCACCTTTTTGATGTCCGGGCTTCGGTGATTTCTTCTCAGCGTAGGTATTCTAGTGAAAGGATGGCGAGACCGAACGCGCCGCGTGATCGACCACCTGCATATGCTCGTACAGAGGAAGTTTGCATCAAATCTCGCATGAATTCGTTGCGGAAAAGTGGTAGTCGTCTCGGACAGTTCGTGTCGGGTGATTGCTTCCAAGCCGGCACCGGTTGCTAGGCTCAGCGAAATGACCGATCCCGGATCGACTAGACCTCACCCTCCCCGATTTCTATCTCTTTTGAAGCGGTCGGAAGCCATTCCGTCAACTGCCTAGCTGCCGCTTCAATTAAGTTCTGCTTTCGCAACGCACATTCCCAAACCGTCGCTACCCGCCAGCCTATATCGAGCAACGCGCGCTTGACGTCGTCGTCGCGGGCAACGTTGGCGGCAAACTTGGCTTGCCAAAACTCCGGTCGGGTAGACGGCGTTGTCGCATAACGGCAGCGAAAGTGGCGGTGCCAGAAACAGCCATGTACGAATACTACCGCCTTGTATTTTGGAAGGGCGATGTCAGGCGCGCCGATGATTTTCGTGCTATGTAAGCGGAAACGCAGCCCTTGTGCATGGAGCGCACGGCGAAGCACAAGCTCGGGTTTCGTGTTCTTTCCCCTGATTCCCGCCATCATTCGCGATCGTGTCGTAGGGTCGACAATATCAGTCATTTGTATCCTGGCAATTGCAGCTACACATAGTATACACCGACAAAACATATCGATCAGGAGTCGTTCTTGCCTACCACTTTCGGTATCATTGATCTCTTTGCTGGGCCGGGTGGATTAGGTGAAGGGTTCTCATCTCTGTCGGTTGACCAGCATAATCCATTTAGTATCGGCATCTCCGTAGAAAAGGAAATGTCCGCGCATAATACCTTGCGGCTGCGCGCCTTCTTGAGAGCATTTCGCGCCGAGCATGGGAAACTCCCGGCCGAGTTCGTCAACTTTCATGCGGGCGCGGTGGGAGAGCCGGATTGGGCCCTCGTTGGCAACGGCGCCTGGGATCACGCATCACGGGAAGCCAGACAGCTCGAACTTGGAACGACCGCCGCGTCCGAAGCGATAGATGAGGCGATCGCAGGACTTCAAAAGTTTGATGACACCATTCTGATCGGTGGGCCGCCTTGTCAGGCATATTCGCTGGTTGGACGAGCGCGAGCGAACGGCAAACGCGACTATGTACCGGAGCAAGACGAGCGTCATTATCTGTTTCGGGAGTACATAAGGGTCCTGGAACGTCTGAGACCATCGGCATTCGTGATGGAAAACGTGAAGGGCATGCTGTCGTCCACCGTAGAGAGTCGACACGTTTTCGAAATGCTTATGGAAGACCTGTCCTCGTTGGGTACAAGGCACGGCCATATCTACGAGCTCTTCGCCGTAAGGGTGGAGAACGGTCAAGCAACTCTTCGTCAAGCGAGGAAGCCGTCCGACTTTGTAGTGAAGGCCGAGGAGTT
The DNA here is from genome assembly GCF_001263295.1 of Agrobacterium sp. SUL3. Classification (NCBI taxonomy): domain Bacteria; kingdom Pseudomonadati; phylum Pseudomonadota; class Alphaproteobacteria; order Hyphomicrobiales; family Rhizobiaceae; genus Agrobacterium; species Agrobacterium sp. SUL3. The sequence continues at coordinate 3,514 of NZ_KQ414500.1, read as the reverse complement.
CGGCGTACCGCAGCGACGGCATAGAGTGATCATCATTGGTATCCGAGCCGACCTGGCTTCGCGCGCGTCAGCCACAAGCATTCCAGTCAGCGAAAGGCGCAGGACGGTCGAGGACGCCATTGGCAACCTAGGACGCCTTCGCAGCGGGATAAGCGAGTCCAACGACAGCTTCGCGAGATGGAGCGACTACTTGTTCGACTCCGCCAAGATCTTGGCCTCAAGCTCTGGCGTTGGCCTGGAACAGCGCCTTCGTAGCCTGATGAGCGAATTCCAGAACGCGTCACCATTGCCTCGCTCTTCCGCCACTCTTCCAAGCGGCTACGGCAAGTCCAACGACGAATTGCTGCGATGGCTTGAGTGTCCGGAACTGCTTTCCGTTGCCCAGCATGGCACGCGCGGGCACATGGCATCAGATCTTGGTCGATATCTTTTTGCAGCGGTATTCGGAAAGGTTCATAATTACAGCCCGAAAGCCTCTGAATTCCCCGAGGTGCTTCGGCCAAATCACCGCAATTGGGATAGCGGAATATTTGCCGACCGTTTCCGCGTTCAGCTCTCCAACGAAGCATCGACGACTGTCACAAGCCACATTTCGAAAGACGGCCACTATTTCATCCATCCCGATCCAACTCAGTGCCGCAGTCTGACTGTCCGGGAAGCAGCTCGCCTTCAGACCTTTCCGGACGACTACTTATTCATGGGAAATCGCACACAGCAATACGTTCAAGTCGGGAATGCCGTGCCGCCCTACCTTGCTCGACAAATCGCACATCTTGTTTACACATCGCTTACTTGCACGAACTCGTAATATTAACCTAAGTGTATATTGCCGTCCTCCACTTTTCGCGCGATGGTGGTGGTTCAAGGACTCGTTGGGATTCGTGAATGCAGCAAGGATTCGTGGCTAGAAGGGCAGACGCTACACCGCAGGCTGCAGTGTTGATTTTCACTGAGAAGTGACCCGGTATTTCCACCGAGATTTGACCCGCCTTTCAGATATGTTTCGGGTCTTGNGTGTTGATTTTCACTGAGAAGTGACCCGGTATTTCCACCGAGATTTGACCCGCCTTTCAGATATGTTTCGGGTCTTGTGATTTGGTCAAGTCGCTGTTTTTCTCCTTTGTATTTTTCGGTTCGTGGGCGGAGCTGTTTTTGAAGCGGAAGCTGTCGTTTCCGGTTTCGAGAATGTGGCAATGATGAGTGAGCCGGTCGAGCAACGCGGTCGTCATCTTGGCGTCGCCGAAGACGCTGGCCCATTCACTGAAGCTGAGGTTTGTGGTTATAACGACACTGGTGCGCTCGTAGAGTTTGCTGAGAAGATGGAAGAGCAACGCGCCACCTGATGCACTGAACGGCAGGTAGCCAAGCTCATCGAGGATCACCAGATCGGAATGGACAAGTCGATTGGCGATCTGCCCTGAGCGACCTTGCGTTTTCTCCTGTTCAAGCGCGTTAACCAGCTCGACGGTCGAGAAGAACCGGACGCGTTTGTGGTGATGCTCGATTGCCTGGATGCCGAGAGCGGTGGCAATATGGGTTTTGCCTGTGCCTGGGCCGCCGACCAGCACGATGTTGTTGGCTTCATCGAGAAAGTCGCAGCGATGGAGCTGTCGCACGAGTGCTTCATTGATCTCGCTGCTGGAGAAATCGAAGCCGTTCAGGTCACGATAAGCTGGAAAGCGAGCCGTCTTGAGCTGATAAGCGGTTGAACGAACTTCACGTTCTGCTGTCTCGGCTTTGAGAAGTTGTGACAGGATTGGAATGGAAGCTTCAAAGGCAGGCGATCCCTGTTCGGTGAGTTCACCGATTGCCTGAGCCATGCCGTGCATCTTCAGTTGTCGCAGCATGATGACGATTGCGCCGCTGGCAGGATTATGACGCATGGCGCACCTCCGTTGTCTTTCTCAGGGAATCGTAGCGTTCGACATTGGCCTTTGGCTCGTTGGCAAGTGTGAGAGCTTGGGGCGTATCTATCGTCGGTGGTGTAGAAGATTTACCATCGACCAAGCGATGTAGCAGGTTCAGAACATGGGTCTTGGTCGGAACCCCGGACTTCAAGGCCATATCGACGGCCGAGAGCACAGCCTGCTCGTCATGCTGGAGGACGAGCGCCAGAATGTCGACCATCTCGCGATCTCCGCCCGGCTTTTTGAGCAGGTGCTGCTGCAGTATTCTGAAAGCTTCCGGAAGCTCGATAAACGGCGCACCATTGCGAAGAGCACCTGGTTTGCGTTGAACGACGGCGAGATAGTGCCGCCAGTCGTAAATCGTCTGCCCAGGACCATCATGCGAACGGCTGATGATGCGACGGTGCTCGCATATGATCAGACCTTCTGCTGCAACAGCGATACGATCTGGGTAAACCCGGACGCTGACAGGCCGATTGGCAAAGGATGCCGGAACGCTGTAGCGATTACGATCAAAGTGCACGAGGCAGGTCGGGGAAACCCGCTTGGTATGTTCGACAAATCCATCGAAGACACGTGCTGTTGGCATGAGAGCCTGCGCTTCCTCGGCCCATAGCTCAGCGATGGTCCCACGCATCTTTCCATGCGGGGTCTGTTGCCAAAACTCCTTGCATCGAAGCTCCAGCCAGTCGTTCAGGGCTTCCAGCGATGGAAAGCGTGGTGTTGGTTGGAAGAACCGATGGCGTGAATCCTGGACATTCTTCTCGACCTGGCCTTTCTCCCAGCCAGACGCTGGATTGCAGAATTCTGGCTCATAGAGGTAGTGGCTGGCCATTGCCATGAAGCGGACATTGACGTCGCGCTCTTTGCCGCGACCTATTTTGTCGATTGCCGTGCGCATGTTGTCATAAATGCCACGTCGAGGAACGCCGCCAAAGACACGGAATGCGTGGTTATGGGCATCAAACAGCATCTCGTGTGTTTGGAGAAGATATGCCCGAACGATGAACGCGCGGCTGTAGCTCAGCTTCGTATGGGCCACCTGCAGTTTGGTACGTTCATTGCCGATGATTGCCCAGTCTTCCGACCAGTCGAACTGAAAGGCTTCACCCGGATCGAAAGCCAGCGGAACGTATGTCCCACGTCCCGAGGTCTGCAGTTCTCGCTGAAGATCGGCCTTCCATTTCCGAGCAAATGCAGCAACACGACCATACGACCCATCGTAGCCGAGGCTCATCAGGTCGGCATGCAACTGCTTCATCGTCCGCTTCTGCTTGCGGTTCTTCTTCGCTTCCGTCCTCAGCCAAGCCGTTAATCGATCAGCAAAAGGGTCAAGCTTACTCGGTCGCTCTGGAACTTTGAACTTCGGTTCCACACTCCCCAGACGCAGGTATTTGCGGACGGTATTCCGAGACAGACCGGTCCTGCGACCAATCTCCCGGATCGATAAATGCTCTCGAAAATGCCAGCGTCGGATCACGCTCAATAACGCCATGTTGATCACTCCATAGCCCTCGCTGAAAACACGCAGGGCAAAGTTCAAACATGGGTCAATTTTCGATGGAAATATCCTGTGCTACCGGGTCACTTCTCAGTGGCAATCAACA